>JAFTCX010000013.1 GCA_017454485.1 Clostridia bacterium
ATTTCGTTCAACTATGCTATACTCTGCTTTGGTAAGGTTTTTGCTCACACCATAATTTTACCACAAATGAAGGCACCGGCCAACCCTTTTCGGGAATGTCGGTGCCTTTATTTTTGTGAGCCGTTATTTTGCAACGCGCCCAACCGCATCCTTTTTGATTGTACAAAACTCAGCCTGCCATGTTGGCCAGCCAGCTCAGATTCAGATAGCTGTAATTCTTCGGAATCTCAAACGTGGAATCGGGCACATCGCTCGTCAGACGGGAGATGTAGGTGGAGCTGACGGTGCCGTCGGACGCCACATCGTCAATGCGCACCAGTGTGTCGCCGTTGAACAGATAGCGCGTTTGAGCGCCGCCGCCGTTGTCACGGGTCTCGCAGTTCAGCGTTTGACCGTTCACCTTGACGGTGGAAACCTTCAAATCGTCAAGCGACTCGTTCGCAAAGCCCTTGGTCAAATCGCTCATGTCGAGCCCTTCTTCGCCCATCATGTCCTCGGGCAGCTCACTGTACTTTTTGAGGTTGTCGATCAAAATGTAGGTTTTGTCCTCGTTGGACAGATACAGCATCTTGCATTTGAAATTCTGAATAGTGCTGTCGATCATCAGGTTGCCGTTTTTGGAAGCGAGCGTAATCGGCGTGTCGCCCATCTCCGGATCGGAGGTCTTGAACTCCATCAGATACTGGCCGCTCTTGAACATTTCCTGATATTTTTCCAGCCGGTAATGCTGCTTTTGTGCCTGCGTCGTTGTAACGGTACCGGCGGAGCTGCCGCCGTTGTTCGCCTTTTTGGTCGCGGCGGTGTTGTCGCCGCCGGAGACCGTTGTCGCAGTCACTTCGCCGGACGGAACCGTTGTCGGCGTCTCGGCCGGCGTCTGCGGCTCTTCCACCACTTCCGCGCTGCCCGTAAAGGCGTTGACGTCGGCGGTGTCGTCAATGTGTTCGCCGGTGTAGTTTGTCGGCAGCTTCGCGGCGTCCACCTGATCGTTGATCTGACCCTTGGTTTCGCCGATGTTGCCGTTTTCGTCCACTTCCGCCGCGTAAATGTTGCCGACAGCGTCGGTCACGGCGGCGTAGGTCACGCCGTCTTCATCCACAACGGCAAGGTAGGACGTGCCTTCGCTGTCTACGATATAGGGCTGCGGGCTGACGTCCGGCTTTTTGCCGCCGAACAGGAAAAACGCGAGTACGGCGCCGCCGATGATGATCAGCGCCAGAACGCCGAGCAAAATGCCCCGAATTATTTTTTTCATAAGATGTACCTCCGTTCCCGGAAATTCTATGTGCCTTTGCCTGAAAATAGAATCAGTCTTGCAGCAGAAGATCGACCACCGGCTGCAGCGCGTCGGTGTCCGCAAGCTCGATCGCGCCCTTGTCGGCAAGCGCCGGGGTACGCGGATCGATCGGCAGCGACGCAATGACCTTGGTGCCGACCGCAGCGGCGGCCGCGTCTGCCGTGCTCTTGCCGAAGATGTGGTGCTGCTTGCCGCAGTCCGGGCAGGTGAAGACGCTCATGTTTTCCACAATGCCAACCACGGGCACGTTCATCATATTCGCCATGTTGACGGCTTTTTTCACGATCAGTCCGACCAGGTCCTGCGGCGTGGTGACAACGATGATGCCGTCCACCTTGAGGCTTTGGAACACGGTCAGCGGCACATCGCCGGTGCCCGGCGGCATATCGACGAACATATAGTCGATATCGCCCCACGCCACTTCGGTGAAGAACTGCTGAATCGCGCCGCTGATAACCGGGCCGCGCCAGACGACCGGTGCGTCTTCGGCTTCCAGCAGCAGGTTGACCGACATCACACGGATGCCCGTTGTGGTCACCGCCGGCTGAATGCCCGAAGCATCTGCCTCGGCGCGCTCATGCAGACCGAACATTTTCGGCACCGAAGGGCCGGTCACGTCCGCATCAAGCACAGCGGTCTGCTTCCCTCGCTGCTGCATCGCGCTTGCGAGCATGCACGTCACTGATGATTTTCCAACGCCGCCCTTGCCGCTGACAACCGCGTAAATCTTTTTCACGCTGCTGAATTCGTTCGGCGAAAGGTGCGCCGGCTTTCTGTCTTTGCAATCGGAACCGCAGGAGCCGCAGTCCCCGTTACATCCACTCATGTTCACACTCTCCTTTTGTGAGACTAATATAATAACAATAATATAATTTTACCTTAAAGTCAATTTATTTGCAATCTTTTTTGAAAAAAAACTGCCATTGGGGCGCTTTCCGTAAGGAAGTTCCTTACGAAAAGTGCACCGTTAGGTATACATTTGTCGCACAGCGGCATAGAATAAAACGAAAGAGGGGCGAAGCGCATGCGCTGCTGCAGTGTGAACGAACTGAAAGCAAAGGAAGTCATCAGCGAAAAAAACGGCTGCCGGCTGGGCTATGTGAACGATGTGGAGATCGATCTGCAGGACGGCCACCTGGTTGCGCTGATCATTTACGGACGCACAAGGTTCGGCTTTGCCGCGCACGAGTGCGACTGGCGCATCTGCTGGGACGATATCTCCGTCATCGGTGAAGATACCATCCTTGTACACGCCGCCCCGCCGCCAAAACCGCCAAGGCCGCCGAAAAACGGAAAAGGGCAAAAAAAGAACATCCTCGACGGATTGTTTCAATATTAAACAGTCGATAGTCGATAGGTACCCGCTGATTAACTCGGTATGTGAAGATTGGCGAGGAAATTTTTCGTCAGATGCAACAGAAATCGCGCAGACAACCTTCCGGTTTTCAAGAGATTTCTGTTCAAAATGACGGAAAAATTACCGCCAAGGTTTGCATATTCGAGTTAATCAGTGGGTACTAAGTGACCCCGCCGGAGCGTTTTGCTGCGGCGGGGTTGGTTTATCTTTTGAATTACAGGCCGATGTAGACCTTCAGCTCGTCCCAGTGGGCGAAGATGCGGAACAGGTCGGTAAAGAAGATGAAGATTTTACGAATGAAGGAATCCTTGAGGTCCTCCTGTGTCACGTTCAGCGTTTCGGTGTTTTCGCGGAAATCAGCGGTCTTGGTGAAGGTAAAGGTGCCCTCGGCTGCCTTGTGGTCGGAGATCTCCTCGCCGTCGTCGGTCTGATAGCCTTTATAGGCGAAATGCGTCGCGTCAATATGCACGCCGCCGCCGTCACGATAGAGGAACTTTTCAAGGGAATCCCAAACGCCCCAATAATTCGGCCAGCCGCCGCCGACGGTCTCTTCCCAGTGGTCAAAGTTTCTGTATTCGCCGCCGTTGTGCAGCTCGACCCATGCGTCCTTGAGACCGCAGCCGACATAAAGCAGCTCATACAGACCGTCGTCTGCGTTTCCTTGGTGGATGGAAGCGTTGAAATCGCCGGTGACGATCACGGGACGGTCGTTGCCGCGCGCTTCAATCATTTCCGCAAGCTGGCGGAAGTTATCGCGCCGCGCCGCGCAGGAGCCTTCGTCGCCATAGGCGTCGGCGTGGATGTCATAGAGATCGAGGAAGATGCCGTCGCCGAGGTCGATACAGGTATAGAGGATGCCCTTCGGGGTCATTTCGTCCGCGCCGTCCTCGATGATGCCGTAAAGCTGATCCCACGGCGTGCGCGTCTCGTTGTAAATTGCACTTCTGGCAAAGACGTTCAGACCGTCGCCGCCGGGCACACCGCCGGAATGGACCGTTTTAAAGGGATAGGTCGTCAACTGCTCTGCAAGATAACCGTGGAAGTTGAAGTCCTCCTGCACGGCAATGATATCATAGCTTTCGCCGTTGAGCTGTTTACCGAGCTGGGTCTGATGGTTTTTGACGTCGATCCCCTCGGGCTTGCCTAAGATGTAGTTGATGTTCGGCAGACCTGCGACGTTGTAGCAGAGGATGGAAACGGATTTGCTTTCGCTTTCGGCGGCGGCGCAAAGGGGCACGCACAAAGAGAGCATCAGCAAAGCGAGCAGCAGCGCGCTGATTTTTTTCACTTTTTTCATAGGAACACACTCCTTTCATGATAGTTTTATAGTACTGTTTTCGGCGCGGAAAGTCAAGGCGCACGCGCCGATTTCTCTGTTTTGGAAAAGAAAAACAAACCGCCTTTGTGCAACTTGCCCGCACCCGTCCATCTGGAGTGTTATCATAAAAGTAGAGTCGACAAACTCACCAAAAGATGATAGAATAAAAACCAAAGAAAGGTGAGTTCAAATGACGTATGAGAAAAGTTTTAAAATCGAAGCAGTAAAACTGTCCGATGAAATCGGGATCAAG
>JAFTCX010000014.1 GCA_017454485.1 Clostridia bacterium
CGACGTCTGATAAAGCTTACCCGAACGGTGAAAGTTTTCCACGGTTTGGGTGTCTTTTAACACTTGGTTGTCTATACTTCTACGTTCTCTTCATTAAAAACCGAGCGCGCTGCAAATCTTATTTTGCAACGCGCCCTTTCGTTTCCCCTTTCGCCGTCAGGCTACGAAGGTTCCGCACGGACCGGTTTGGTCCCCGCAGCGGCGTTGTTGATACTTTTGTCTCAAACCTTGTTACGCAAGGCAGGCCTGCACCCACGCGACAAAGTTATCCGTGCTGCTGCCGGTACGTTCCGCCTCCACGTGACCCTGCGCCCAGACCGTCTCAAAGTCCACACTTTCCACGCCGTCATAGCTTTCGAGCGCCAGCGCAAGATTGACTTCGGTGGTCAGCGCTGTGTCGCTTTGTGCAATGCCGGTGCGGATTCGCCAGTACTTTGCCACGGTGGAGGTGCCATAGCCCTCTTCGGATGCAAGCAGGTAATAGAGCGGAGAATACATCGCAAGGCGCTGCGCCGCAACGGAGCCTGCGCTGTCGGTTTTTTGCAGATCGACGGCATAATCATCCGCGTAGTCGCTGCCGAGATCGGCGAGAATCTGCGCAAGCGCTGCGTCAAAGTGGGCGCCGCTGCCGTCGCCGTAACCGAAAAGCGTGTTTTCGCCCTGACCGCCGTCGAGCTGGTCAAACGCGCCGAGATTCTTGGATGCCTGCTTCATCGCCTGTACAAACGCGTCGATGCTTGTGATAGAGGCAGTGTTACTGTCTGCGTCATAGGTCACCCACGCGCCGGTTTCGTTCAGTGCGTCAATATAATCCTGCGCCGTTTCATAGGTGCCCGACAGCGACAGGCCGCCGCTTGTCTCATTGCGTGTGATGTTGTCCATGTCCTCGATCTTTGTAGTATCCGCTGCATCGTCGCCGTCCGGTTTTCCGAAGCCCTGCAGCTCGCCGTTCTCGATCTTTTCTTTCAGATCGTCCGGCAACTCTCCGTCAAAGTCGCCCTGTCCGCCGCCGGGTCCGCCCATCCCGCGGCCGCCGCCGGACGCGGAGGATGCCGTATAGGGGAAGGATGTATCAGACAGGAAATTGTTAAGCGACGTTTCGATGACCGATTTGAGATAGTCATAGTAGCTGCCGGATTGATAAATGCCGCTCTCGCTTTCTTCGAGCGTCAGCACGTTGCCGCTTTCATCCCGGATACCGGCGCTGTTGATATAGGCCGCAAACTGTGCGGCCAGCGCGTCGGAGATGGCCTGTCCGTCGTCCGAAAGGCCGCTTCTTGTGCTGCCCATCATCCATTCATACGCCGCGTCCGCGGAATCCAGGTTCGTGATCGGGCACCAGTCCATGGAACCGCACACAGCGTCGCTGACGCCCATGACCGCGCCGATCTGTTCCAGATACGGCGTATACAGATCGCTGTCGCCGGTGGCGCCCATCAGCGCGGACTGCGCACCGCCGCCGCTCATGCCGAAGGTGAAGATGCGTTCCGCATCGCCGGCGCAGACGTCATCGGTATACCGCAGAAAGCGCACCGCCGCTTTCAGGTCGGTCACACCGGCCGGTGCACCTGCATCGCGTCCGCGGCAGCCGGCGTGAACATAGACGAATCCGGCGTCCGTATAGTCTTTCGCACCGCTTGCATAATCTGTCAGCGCCGCCATGGCGGAGTAGCCCGGCGTATTGATCGGCATGACGATCGGCGCTGTTTCGGCGGTAAAGCCGTTGACCGTCTGGGTTGCCAGTTCGCAGGTGTAGGTGCCGTCACCGTTGTCGGTGCCAAGAAAGTATGCGCCCGGCACAAAGACCGCCAGCGTTTCATTTGCCGCGTCTGCCGGCGTCTCACAATAGGCAATGTCGATTTGATAATAAACGTTGTCATCGGCGTTGTATTGCCATTTTGTCATATCGATCTTTGCAAGATTTGTCATGACCGCACCTTCTTGTGTTTGTGTTTCTGTAGATTCTGTTTTTCCGCCGCACGCCGCAAGCAGGCAGACGAGCGACAGCGCGAGCAGAATGGCTGTTGTTTTTCTGAACATAAAAAGTCCCTCCGTTTCGGTTTGTTGTCTGTATTATACTAGCGACGCTTAAAAAAGTCTGAAACAATTAGAATACAACGTGCAACCTTCGATTTGTAAAAAGGAAAGTCGCCGTGTGTTTCGGTGACTTTTTCTTTTGTAACGTGTGCGGTTTATCGCAAGTAACAGAAAACGGTTTCGGACAAAGAGATAAACTCTCACAATCGTCTTGTAATGCACATCAATCCGATAAAGCATCCTTTAAATCCACTTATCAGGACTTATTTTGCACAAATGTTCTTTTTGTTTCAGACGCCTTGATTCCCGTAAATCGATATGCTATATTTAAAAAAACACGGGAAAAGGAGTTGCTTAATATGCTGCATAGCTTTACAACTCTATATTCTCTATCCAAAACCTTGCGCTTTCAACTAATCCCGATCGGCAAAACAGAGCAAACTTTTCAGCAGAAAAACCTGCTGGCACAGGACGAAGAATAGGCGAACAACTACAAGCTAGTGAAAGGCTAAACCAACTATCAAACAGGAACAGCAGCCGCCGCGATCCGTTTGGGTCGCGGCTGTTTTCTGCTATTTATGCAATCGCTTTGCCGGAAGAGATGTCTTGAATATAACCCTTTAACCAAGAGAAAGATTTATTCAAGATTCATCTTTCAGATTCCCATTTTGCCCCGGAACCGATTCGTTCAGTTGGCCGCATACAGTTGCCGGAACGGGTTGGCGCTGTCCGGGGTTACAACAAAGAACGGAACACCCGTCAATGCTTCTTGCGAGACGCCGAACTTTGCGCAGTATCTTTGCAGCAGCGGACGAATTCCGGTCAGCTCCGCTTCACTCGCTGCATCCACATGGACACCCTTCGGAAAGCGGACACCATCCATCTCGCCACGCAAAAAGACTTTGCCGCCGTGCATGCCAGTACAGGGAAAGTTCCCGACGATCGGCTTGCCGTCTTGATGCAATCCCAGAACAACGATCACGCCGCCGGCCTGGTATTCGCCTAAAAAGCTGCCTGCCCGACCGCCGATCACCATCACCGGCACCTTGTCGCGGTACGCTTTCATGTGGATGCCGGCACGGTATCCCGCGTTACCTTTCACAAAGATTGCACCGCCGCGCATGGCATAGCCCGCCGCGTCGCCGATATTCCCGTGCACCGTGATTTCTCCTTCGTTCATCGTGTCACCCACCGCATCCTGCGCATTGCCGCAAACGGTGATACTGCCGCCGTTGAGATAGGCGCCGAGCGCGTTGCCCGGCACACCTTCAATTGTCAGTTCGATCTGCGACATGCCTGCCGCAAGGAAACGCTGACCGCAGCAGTTCTGCAGCGTGCAGGGCTGTTTTTGCGTGCGCAAAGAACGGTTCAGCGCTTGGAAATCCTGATTTGCCGCATTGAGATATTTCATCAGACTGCGCCTCCAAATGCTTTCTTTCGTGTCTCTTTTGAAAACGCCGCCGTGGTGGGCGTTTGTTTTAACCGGTCAAAATCCAGCGTGTGCAGCGGTATCTGTCTGCGAATCAGCGACGTATAAATCCCGGCGCGCGCAGTGTCGCCGATCAGCATAAAGCCGGTCAGGTTGTCGTCTTTGAGAAACAGACGCTTGAGATGCTGCCCGTCACTTTCCTCATAAACTGCACCGCCGGGTTCGTCCGACCGGTCGCTGCCGGCGCTCAGTGCATGCAGACCGAAAAAGCCGATGGCATTCATCGGAATCGCATTGTCAAACACCTTCGTGCCGCCCGCCATATTCACACCGGCGCAAAAGCCCTGCAGGTTCGCGTTCGGTAAAACGGCAAGCACACGGGAACTGCCGCAGGAAATATCCATCCCTTCGGCGCAGTCTCCGGCGGCATAGACGCCTGGCAGAGATGTGCGCATCTGCGCATCGACCAAAATGCCGCGATTTATTTTGCCGCCGCTTTCGCGCACAAGCGCAGTGTTCGGTCGCACACCGATTGCAAGTACCAGAACGTCAAACGGTATTTGTTCGCCGCTTTGCATGATGGCCGTGTTGCCGTCAAACCGCGCCGCCGTGTCGGACAACAGAAACCGGATGCCGTGTTGTTCCAACACCGTTTGCATCCGTGCGGCGCAGGCGTTGTCTAAAATACTCGAAAGTACCCGATCCGCCAGATCGCAGACCGTGATGCTTTTTGCGCGTGTAGACAATCCTTCCGCGCATTTCAGACCGATCAGACCGGCACCTACGATCAGTACGCGGCTGTCCGGTGTGACAGCCTGCTCCAAAGCAAGTGCATCGTCCAGCTTTAAAAATGTGTATTTTTTTGCAACCGTTTCAAGCCCGGGAATCGGCGGCACAAACGGTGTTGACCCTGTTGCAACGCACAGCGCGTCATAAGAAAGGGTCTGTCCGTCGCTGAGCGTCACGGTCTTTTGCCGTACTGAAAGATGGACGGCTGTTTTTCCATACAGCACAGTGCAGCCATTCGTTTCATAGAAATCGTCCGGGCGGTACTGCATCCGGTTGCGATCGGTTTTGCCCTCCAGATAATAGGAAATCAGCGGACGGCAGTAGGCCGGATATAGTTCTTCGGAAACAATGGTGATCGGCGTTTTTTCGTCTATGCTGCGAATCCCTTCCACACAGCTGACTGCCGCCGTACCGTTGCCGATAATGACATACTGCTTCATAAGACCGCGCTCCTTTCTTCAAAGACGATCGCGCGGTTCGGGCAGCCTTTGACACACGCCGGTTCCCCGCAACTGTTCTGCAGACAAAGCTCACATTTTTGCATGACGCCGTTTTCGTTCGGCGCCAGCGCCCCATAGGGGCAGACCAGCACACAGGTCAGACACCCGACACAGCGGCTTTGGTCAACGGTGATCACGCCGTCTTTCACCTGCAGCGCGCCGGCGATGCAGCTTTTGACGCACAGCGGGTCTTCGCAGTGGCGGCAGGACACCGCATAGCAGATTTTGTCGCCTTCTTCAATATGAATGCGCGGAAACAGCGGCTTGCCCTTCAGTGCGGCGGCCATATCCGCTTCGCCGGAATTTGCAAACGCGCAGTTGTATTCACACAAGTGACAGCCGAGGCACCAGTCCTCGTTGACATAAATCCGTTTCATGGCGCACCTCCTTCTTATTCGCCGGCATGCATGATGCCGAGAATCGACAGTTCTTTTTCGCTCAAACCGATTCCGCGCAGCATCAGCCGGTTGCCGCGCAAGGTTTCAATGGAGTTGATGCCCATGCCGCCCATGATCTCCATGATTTCGTGGCGCCACGCAGTCATCAGATTGCAAAGGCGCTCTTTGCCGATTTCAGGGTTCAGCCGCTTGACAAGGTCTGCGCGCTGGGTGGCGATGCCCCAGTTGCATTTGCCGCTCTGGCAGGTACGGCACAGATGGCAGCCGAGCGCGAGCAGCGCCGCTGTTGCGATATAGCACGCGTCCGCGCCGAGCGCTACCGCCTTTACAACGTCCGCCGCCGAACGGATGGAGCCGCCGACGACCAGAGACACGTTGTTGCGGATGCCTTCGTCCCGCAGCCGCTGGTCCACCGCCGCCAAAGCCAGCTCAATCGGGATGCCCACATGATCGCGGATGCGGGTCGGCGCCGCACCGGTGCCGCCGCGAAAGCCGTCGATGGCAATGATATCCGCGCCGGAGCGCGCCACGCCGCTGGCGATGGCTGCAATGTTATGGACGGCCGCCACTTTTACGATGACGGGCTTTTTGTAATCGGTCGCTTCCTTGAGTGAATAGACCAACTGCCGCAGGTCTTCAATCGAATAGATGTCATGGTGCGGCGCCGGAGAGATCGCGTCCGTTCCTTCCGGAATCATCCGCGTGCGCGAGACGTCACCAACGATCTTTGCGCCGGGCAGATGGCCGCCGATCCCGGGCTTTGCGCCCTGGCCCATTTTGATCTCGATGGCGGCGCCGGCGTTCAGATAGTCTTCATACACGCCGAACCGTCCGGACGCCACCTGCACAATGGTGTTCGCGCCGTAGCGGTAAAAGTCCTCATGCAGTCCGCCTTCGCCCGTGTTATACAAGATTCCGAGTGCTTCGGCCGCCGCGGCAAGCGACGCGTGCGCGTTGTAGCTGATGGAGCCGTAGCTCATGGCGGAAAACATCACCGGCATGGAAAGCGAGAGCTGCGGCTCCAGATCCGTCAGCAGCTTTCCGTCTGCGCCGCGCCGCAGCACGTCCGGCTTTTTGCCGAGAAAGACGCGCGTTTCCATCGGCTCGCGCAGCGGGTCGATGGGCGGATTGGTCACCTGCGAAGCGTTGATCAGGATCTTGTCCCAATACACCGGCATCGGTTTGGGGTTGCCCATCGAGGACAGCAGCACACCGCCGGTGTTCGCCTGCTTATAGATTTCTTTGATTGTGGCGTTCTGCCAGTTGGCGTTTTCGCGCAGCGTGCAGTTGTTTTTCACGATTTTAAGCGCGTGGGTCGGGCAAAGGGACACGCACCGCTGGCAGTTGACACACCTGATCTCGTCGCTGCGCAGCACCCCGCGTGTTTCGTCAAAACTATGTACCTCGTTCGCGCACTGGCGCTCGCAGACGCGGCAGGCAATGCAGCGGTTTTCATTGCGCACAACCTCGAATTCGGGCGTGATATACAGTTCATTCAAAGCTTGGCACCTTCTTTCACACGCACGATCACCGGCTCGCCGCCGGCGGGCGACCAGATGTTTTCGGCGTCCGGCGCCATCACGCGGATGGCGGACTCCTCGCTGGCGATGAAGACCTTGTCGTCCTTTTCGCCAACCACCATTGACCGCAGCTTCAACCGGTCATTGAGCGCCATCAGTCCGCCGTCAAACGCAAACACGATGGAAAACGGCCCTGTGACCAAAAGGCTCGGAAAAACCATGCGCAAAAACGCGTACTGCTCGCGCTCCCGGGCGTCCGTCTTTGCTTCAATCGTGCTCCAGAACGGCGCAGCAATCACGGCGGCGGCCTCCTGCAGCGTCAGTCCTTTGCGGCGCAGCAGATAGTCCATGATATAGGTGATGACCTCGGTGTCGGTCTGCAGCGTGCAGTGGTAGCCGAACATTTCAATAAACCGGCGATTCGCGTCATAGGAGGAGATCTCTCCGTTGTGGACCACGGAAGCGTCCAAAAGTGAAAACGGATGTGCGCCGCCCCACCAGCCAGGTGTGTTGGTCGGATAGCGGCCATGTGCCGTCCAGCAGTAGCCCTCGTATTCGTCCAGCCGGTAGAACTCGCCGACGTCTTCAGGATAGCCGACCGCCTTGAAGCAGCCCATGTTTTTGCCGCTGGAAAACACATAGCAGCCGTTCTTTTCGCTGTTAATCTGCATCACGGTGCGCATGACATATTCCTTTTCGTCCACCTGCATGGCGGCGACCGCCGACGGCAGCGGCGCAAGGAAATAGCGCCAAATCATCGGCTCGTCTGTAATCTGCGGAATCTTTCGTGTGGGCATGCGCTCAGCATGGACAATTTCAAACCGTTCTCTCAAAAACGCCTCGCAGTCTTTGCGCACGTCGCGCGAATCAAAAAACAGATGAAACGCATAGAAGTCCCGGTACTGCGGATAGATGCCGTAGGCCGCAAAGCCGCCGCCGAGCCCGTTGGAGCGTTCATGCATCGGCACCATCGACCGCACGATGCCGTCGCCGTTCATGCGCTTGCCTTCTTTGGAGATCACAGCCGCAATGGCGCAGCCGGAGGGGATGCGGATTTCGCCCTCTTTTTTCAATCCAATCGCCGCCTTTCCAAAAAGAAAAGCGCTCATCTTTGCGGCGGGGCCGCGTCAGATGAACGCCATTGCTCTTTTTCTGCATTATAGCGCGTTGGGTTCCCATTGTCAAGCGCGAAAAAAATTTTTTGAAAAACTTTGCAAAAGGGGTTGACTTTTGTGCTTTGAAGCGCTATAATGCACAAAAAGGCAACGGGGTCTTTGGGCAAAACGCTCAAAGACCTCGCTTTATATCAGGACAGGCAATGGGGTCTTTGGGCGTGTACCAAAGACCTCTCTCATTTTAAGGCAACGGCGTCTTTTGCATTCTGTGCGAAGACGCCGTTTCTCATTTTTTTCAGAAAGGAAGTCAAAGTATGAAACAAGTATCGGAAACCTTCGGCGCGCGCGTGTTTGACGACCGCGTGATGAAAGCCATGCTGCCCGCGAAGATCTATCAGTCGCTGCGGCACACGATTGACGAAAATGCAACGCTTGACCCCGCCGTGGCGGACGCTGTGGCCGCCGCCATGAAGGATTGGGCGACGCAAAACGGCGCGACGCATTTCACGCACTGGTTCCAGCCGCTGACCGGCATCACCGCCGAAAAGCACGACAGCTTCATTTCGCCCGCACCGGACGGCGGCGTGATTCTGGAATTCTCCGGCAAAGAGCTGATCCGCGGTGAACCCGACGCCTCGTCGTTCCCGTCGGGCGGTCTGCGTGCAACCTTTGAAGCGCGCGGCTACACTGCGTGGGACCCGACGTCCTACGCGTTTATCAAAGGCAAAACGCTTTGTATCCCGACGGCGTTTGCGGCCTACGGCGGCGAAGCGCTCGACAAAAAAACGCCGCTGCTGCGTTCCATGCAGGCGCTCAACCGGCAGGCGATGCGCATTCTCAAATTATTCGGCCACACCGACGTTAAGTGCGTGCGTACCAGTGTCGGCCCCGAGCAGGAATACTTTCTTGTTGACCGCGATTTATACCGGCAGCGCAAGGATCTGATCTTCACAGGCCGCACGCTGTTCGGCGCACCGGCGCCCAAAGGGCAGGAACTCGACGACCATTATTTCGGCGTGATCAAGCCGCGCGTGCAGGCGTTCATGGACGACCTCAACGAAGAACTCTGGCAGCTTGGCATTCTTGCCAAAACCGAACACAACGAGGTCGCGCCGTCGCAGCACGAACTCGCGCCGATCTATACGACGACGAACGTTGCCGCCGACCACAACCAGCTCACGATGGAGATCATGCAGAAGGTCGCGCTGAAACACAATCTCGTCTGCCTGCTGCACGAAAAGCCGTTTGCCGGCGTCAACGGCAGCGGCAAGCACAACAACTGGTCGATTGCGACCGACACGGGCGTGAACCTGCTGTCGCCCGGCGACACACCGTATGACAACGCGCAGTTTTTGCTGTTCCTCTGCGCTGTGATCAAAGCGGTGGACGACTATCAGGATCTGCTGCGCATCGCCGTGGCAACGGCGGGCAACGATCACCGGCTCGGCGCGAATGAAGCGCCGCCGGCGGTGGTATCGATCTTCCTCGGCGACGAGCTGACCGCCATCCTCGAAGCGATCGAGCAGGACAAGCCCTATCAGGGTGCCGAACAGCAGATCATGCGCCTGGGCGTCCACGCATTGCCGAAATTCAAAAAAGACGCCACCGACCGCAACCGCACGTCGCCGTTCGCGTTCACGGGCAACAAATTCGAGTTCCGGATGCTCGGCTCGGCAAACAGCATCTCCTGCACGAACATCATGCTCAACGCCGCCGTGGCGGAATCGCTGCGCATCTATGCCGACCGGCTGGAGGCAGCAGAAGATTTTGAGACGGCGCTGCATGAGATGATCCGCAAAACGATCAGGGATCACAAGCGCATCCTTTTCAACGGCAACGGCTACGACGACGCGTGGATCAAGGAAGCAACCGAAGTGCGCGGACTGCTGAATCTGCGCACGACACCGGACGCGATTCCGCATCTGCTGGACGAAAAGAACGTGAAGATGCTCATTTCCAACAAGGTCTTCACCGAAGCGGAGCTGCGTTCGCGCCACGAGATCACGCTCGACAACTATAACAAGGCAGTGCTGATCGAAGCGAACACGATGGCGGACATGGCGCGCAAAGAAATCTTGCCGGCGGTCAGCGGATATTGCACAAAGCTGGCGGCGGCAATCGCAGCCAAAAAGGCGGTGCTGCCTTCCGCGGCGTGTGCCTATGAAAGCGACACACTGCAAACGTTGTGCGATCTGACCGACCAGATTGCATCACGCACGGCGGAGCTGGAAACGGTGACGGCCGCCTGCAAAGCTATTGGCGACGCGGCCGAAACCAGCTATGCCATCCGTGACCAATTGCTGCCCGCGATGGACGCGCTGCGTGAAAGCTGCGACAACGCCGAAACGCTGACCCCGAAAACCGACTGGCCGTTCCCGACCTATGACGATCTGCTGTTCGGCGTATAATCTTCGACAATAACCGTCGGCTTGCGGAAAAGGACCGGGTCTGACTTCCCCGACGTATGACACCCCTTGTCGGCGGTTATTCTTTGTTTTTTTGAGAGGAAGGATTGTTATGATTTCAGATAGTCTCTTACAAACGGTGCAGGAAGCGGTCGGCTCTCAAGTGTTTGCCGTCTGGTTTCTGATCGGTGCAGCGCTTGTATTCTGGATGCAAGCCGGATTTGCCATGGTGGAGGCCGGGTTTACCCGCGCCAAAAACACAGGCAACATCATTATGAAGAATCTGATGGATTTCTGCATCGGTACCGTTGTTTTTATTGTAATTGGTTTCGGTCTGCTGATGGGCGAAGATTTGGTCGGCTTCATCGGCAAACCGGGGTTCGACCTGTTTACAGCGTATGAAAGCTTTGACTTTTCCTCGTTTGTGTTCAATCTCGTCTTCTGCGCTACAACGGCAACCATCGTGTCCGGCGCGATGGCGGAGCGAACGAAGTTTTTGTCCTACTGCATCTATTCCGGCGTGATCTCGGCGCTGATCTATCCCATCGAAGCGCACTGGATCTGGGGCGGCGGCTGGCTGAGCGGGCTCGGCTTCCACGATTTTGCCGGCTCCTGTGCCATCCACATGGTCGGCGGCATTTCAGCGCTGATCGGCGCAAAAATCCTTGGTCCGCGTATCGGCAAATTCAAACACGACGAGCGCGGCAAAGTTGTTAAAGTCAACGCCTTTCCCGGCCACAGCATCGCGCTCGGCGCGCTGGGTGTGTTCATCCTGTGGCTCGGCTGGTACGGCTTCAACGGTGCGGCGGCAACGAGCGTGCAGCAGCTCGGCTCCATCTTTTTGACCACCACCATAGCGCCCGCCGTGGCAACCGTGGTCTGCATGATCTTTACGTGGCTGAAATACGGCAAACCTGACGTGTCGATGTGCCTCAATGCCTCGCTCGCCGGTCTGGTGGCAATCACCGCGCCGTGTGATGTGACCGATGCGTTCGGCGCCATCTGCATCGGCGCTGTGGCGGGTCTGCTTGTGGTGTTCGGTGTGTGGCTGCTCGATCACAAGCTGCATATCGACGACCCGGTCGGTGCGGTCGCCGTGCATTGCCTCAACGGCATCTGGGGCACCATTGCCGTGGGTCTGTTTGCCACCGACAAAGCGCCCGGCTATTCCATTGCGGACGCTGCCGGCAGCACGCTCACCGGTCTGTTTTACGGCGGCGGCGTCAAACTACTTTCCCTGCAGCTGCTCGGTTTTGCGTCGGTCGCCGCCTGGACGGCGATCACGATCACCGTGACGTTTTTGACCATCAAAAAGGTTGTGGGTCTGCGCGTCTCCAGAGAAGAGGAACTGCTCGGGCTCGATCAGACCGAACACGGTCTGCCGTCGGCCTATGCCGGCTTTTCCATGCTGCCGGAATCCATTGATGAGGAGCTTGTGCCTGTGGCTGTTACCGGCGACGTGCCGGTTGCCGAAGCCGTGCCGGTCAAAAAAGTGCCGGCGTTTGACGAAGGCGCGCCGAAGTTTACCAAGATCGAGATCGTCTGCAAAGAAGCAAAGCTCGAAGCGCTCAAGGACGCCATGCTGCGCATCGGCATCACCGGCATGACGGTATCCCATGTGCTCGGCTGCGGCGTGCAGAAGGGCAAACCGGAATACTACCGCGGTGTGCAGGTGGAGGCGACGCTGTTGCCGAAGGTGCAGGTAGACATCGTGGTCAGCAAAGTGCCTGTCCGCACGGTGATCGAAACAGCGAAACGGGTTTTGTATACCGGTCACATCGGCGACGGCAAGATCTTTGTCTATGACGTGGAAAACGTGATTAAGGTGCGTACCGGCGAAGAGGGCTTTGACGCATTGCAGGACGTGGAATAAACAAGCGCCGGGCAGTCACCGCTGCCCGGATTTTCATTGGAGGAGCTATGGCAATTCAGGAAGCATGCGGCGTGTTCGGCGTGTTTGCAAACCGCAAAACCGACGTTGCCGCCGATACGTATTACGGGCTGTATGCCCTGCAACACCGCGGGCAGGAAAGCTGCGGGATTGTGGTCAATGAAGACGGTCTGTTTTATTCTCACAAAGACCTCGGTCTTGTATGCGACGTGTTCGCGGCGCGGGAACTCGCCGCTTTGCCGCCCGGCACCATAGCGGTCGGTCACGTGCGCTACGGCACCACAGGCGGCAACAGCCGCAGCAACTGCCAGCCGATGGAGGTCAACCACCAGAAGGGCAGACTCGCGCTGGCACACAACGGCAATTTGAGCAACGCCGCTGCGCTGCGCGACAAATTGGAAAAAAGCGGCGCGATCTTTCATTCCACAAGCGACACCGAGATCATCGCCTATGTTGTTACCCAGCAGCGGCTGCGCACCGCGTCGATCGAAGACGCGGTGTCGGCGGCGATGGATCTGCTGGAGGGCGCCTATTCTCTCGTTTTGATGTCGGCGCAAAAGCTGCTGTGTGCCCGCGACCCGTTCGGGTTCCGGCCGCTGTGTTTCGGTCAGATGCCGGACGGAGCCTATGTCGTCGCGTCGGAAAGCTGCGCGCTGCGCGCCGTCGGCGCTGTGCCGGTCCGTGATGTGGAACCCGGCGAGATCCTTGTTTTCAGCAAAGAAGGTGTGGTGTCGCGCAAAGAGCACTGTCTGACGCAGCCCCGGCGTCTGTGTGTGTTCGAATACATCTATTTTGCCCGTCCCGATTCTGTCGTCGACGGGTTGTCGGTGCATGCGTTTCGCATCAGCGCCGGCAAAGCATTGGCAAAGCAGCACCCGGTCAAGGCCGATCTTGTGATCGGTGCGCCGGATTCGGGGCTGGACGCGGCGCTCGGCTTTGCGCGGGCGTCCGGCATCCCCTACGGCATCGGCCTCATCAAAAACAAATATATCGGACGCACCTTTATTGCGCCCGGACAAAGAATGCGCACCGACAGCGTGCGGATCAAGCTCTCGGCGGTGGAGGAGAGTCTGCGCGGCAAGCGCGTGGTACTGGTCGACGATTCCATCGTGCGCGGCAACACGATGCGCAGGGTTGTGTCGCTTTTGCGCGACGCCGGTGCAACCGAGGTGCATGTGCGCATCAGTGCGCCGCCATTTTTGCATCCGTGCTATTACGGCACGGACATCGACTCCACAGAAAATCTGATCGCCTGCCGCTGTTCGGTTGACGAGATCGCCCGGCAGATCGGCGCGGATTCGCTCGGCTTTTTGCCGCTGACGGCGCTGAAAGCGCTGGTGCCGGGCGAAGGGTATTGCAGCGCGTGCTTTTCCGGTCGTTACCCGACGGACGTTTCCGCCGCCAATGTCAAAAACCGCTTTGAGCAACGACTGCAAAGGGAAGATACGTCAATGGTATAAAATCATTGGATGATCTCATACCAACCTGAAGTCGCTGAACTGTACCGCCATTTACGCACACTATGCCGAACCGCGGGAAGTGCTGGCCGAAGCAGAGGATGAGATTCTTGCCCGAACGGCAGAGTATATCCAAAAGATCGGTGCTCAGCCGAAAGGCGTCGGAAAAGATTTTATCGCTTCTTTTCTTCGCTACATCCGGGAAAACGACAAGACCTTTCGGGTACTGCTGGTGACTGCCGCGGATCCATGACACACTCCGGACCATAGGATTGTTTGGACTCCAACAGCTCTTTCACATGAATGCTCGCATCTTCCTTTTTCCACGGATCGTTCCACGGCTCTCCGGAAAACGCGGCAGCGTAGATTTCACCATAGCGTTCGATATTTACATGCCGCCGTCAAAGTCGGTCATCTGACCTTCCGCACGGTACGTTCACCGACCGAAAAAAGCCGCGCGGCACAGTCCGCCGCAGGGAAGCAGCACACCGGCAATCTCAGACACCAAAAAGAAAAAGCGCCGCCGTAGCGACGCCGATTCGTTCAGTCCTCTTCTGATTGCCCAAACAGAATCCGCATAAAGTCTCGTCTGCCATATAAAACACGGGAGACATAAATGATTCCGTTTTCATAGCGATAAAAGGCGGTGTAATTTCCGCATGAAAGGTACCGATGATCCGTATCGAGATTCACAATGCTCGCAAGCGGTGCGCCGGATTGTGGAAAATCGGCAAGGCGACGCAAACTGCCTGTGATTTTTGAAATCGTATGAAGAGCCGCTGTCTCGTTGCACAGTTCCTCAGCGATATAGGATTTGATCTTCTTCAGATCCTCGATTGCCTCCGCAGACAACTTGATTTCAGCCATGGATCACACCCAGTTCCTTTTCGGCCTTTGCAAGATCAGTCCAGCCCTTTTCCTTCCCGGATTGTTCGCCGCGGGCAATTTCTCCCATCAGTTTCAGAACCGCTTGTGTTCTCTCATACTCTTCCATATCGACAATGGCATATCTGCCTCTGCCGTTTTTGGTCAGAAACACCGGTTCCCCAACGGCAATATCGCGCAAAACTTCGTTGTAGTTTCGCAGATCAGATACCGGTTTGATATTCGGCATATCGGACACTCCTTTCTGTTGATACTAATATTGTATCACAATTTATCTTAAAATTCAACTGTAAATTTTACGAATTTTATGGTATCCTCTTGCGACGATTTGACGCGCCATTTTACATGGCCTTTGCAAGTCGAAGGCGGATTAACGAAAGGAGGACTTTCAATGGGAAAAGTCCAAAAGAAGCGGTCATACAGACTGCAAGGTATGTTCCCGTTTCCGGCAACAACGGCAACAACGGGAACATTCCGCAACGCACAAGGAGCGTCAGAGTATTCCATTTTGTTCCAATTTGTGATGGCTTATTCCAAAAGGCAGGAGGTTGTTCTTCCTCTTGCCTTTTGTTTGTTTTGTTTTTGCGTTTTGTCCTTCAGACGCCTGCGGTGCAATCATCGCACACTATTTATGCAGCCCGAACAGGGCAACTATCATATTTTAGGCAAGAAGTCAACTAAAAAAGCTTTTTGGAATCCACACTTTCAATTTGCCCGCATCCTATTGGTGATGGATATGGCTAGTTTAATGCCTAAAAAGATTAAAAAGCATTCTAAAGAACTCTACTAACCAGTCATACCAATGGCTTCCACTGTTGGCGGATTGTTGGGGTTTGGACTGCGTTTCATCTTTGATGTGCGCATTGCAGCGGTCGCATTGTCCGTCGCCGTTCGCATCCATGTGTCCGAGCGCAACTCTTTTTTCAAAAATCGTTTCATCACACAGAATACAAATGCCGACAGTTGTGCCGCCGATACACATATTCCCATCCGTCCATTCCCAGGCTTCAACATTATGCTTACACTCTGGAAGTGATCCGAGAGAAACAAAAGAATACCCATAAGCTTTTGCCAGTGCTTCCGCTGAGGATCCGGTATATCCATGAATCGTTGCATTAAGCGATATTGCATCCTCTGCAATTGAACACTTTCTGCTGCGGATCGTAATGTCCTTCAGCGCAATGTCAGGAAAGGAAAGACTTTCAATCTCTTTTACAGCCGCTGGCAAATCAACAGCAGCGAGCGATGAGCAACCATAAAAAGCATTTTCTCCAATAAACTGAACTTTTTCGCCAAAGGTTACGCTCGATAGTGAATCGCACCTAGAAAATGCGTCAGGACTAATGATGGTTACGCCATTTCCGATATCAACTTGCGTTAGCGAACTGCATTCTGAAAAAGCATAGAAGTCGATTTCATTCACGCTGTCCGGGATTGTGTACTTTGTCCTGTCGTTTCCAATTGGGTACTGAACCAAAAGTGTTTTATCTTTATTGTATAAACAACCACTATCGTCAGTTAAGTAATATAAGTTTCCTTCATTTACCAAAATACTCTCAAGTGAAGTGCAACCCTGAAAAGCACCAATGTCAATACTCATAACACTGTTTGGAATTGAAATATTCTTTATCGATCTACAGTCTTCAAATGCGTATCCACCGATACTATTCAAACTGTTTCCGAGTTTAACAGTCGATAATGATGTGCAGTTAGAAAACGCTTGACTTTCAATACATTTTACTCCGTTTCCAATCTTAACACTAGACAGATCATAACAGCTCATAAAAGCGATTGTGTAAATACTATTCACGCTGTCTGGAATAGTAATGTTGGTCAGAGATTTACAGAGATAGAACGCACCCTCGCCTATGGTGGTTACACTATCTGAAATGTCAACGCTTTTCAATGAACTGCATCCCGAAAAGGCATAAGACCCGATGCTAGTCACACCTTTACTTATTACAATGGATTCTATCTCAGAATAGTACTTTCCCCATGGTGCACTGCTCGCAAATATGCTGTTTGCGCTGTTATAGTATGTGTTACTATACATTCCCATTTTTCCCTTGCCACTTATCTCAAGGGTGTATGCACTATCAAGGGACCACGAAAGGTTGCCGCTTATGCCGCTGTCAATAACATAGGGAGTCTCTGCAAAAGCAAGAGGAGCAGTAGAAATAAAAAGAACAGCAGCGATTAATAAAACAACAATTTTCTTTTTGACCATCATAGAATATTCCACCTTTGCTTTCTTATTTTATATTATACCACAGGATTTCAAGTTTTACAAGTATGCTCTGCTCTAAATGAATGAGGGCGTTCCAATTTGCCCTCATTTGTTCTTTTTTGTTCCATTTTGTTCCAATTTGTGATGACTTATTCCAAAAGGCAAGAGGTTGTTTTCCCTCTTGCCTTTTGTCACTTCTTCATTTGAATCCTGTCTTTCTTTTGCGTCTTCTGCGCAATCACGTCAAGCGGATTGTGCGAATCAAAGCCGTTCTGTAAATCCTTGCCGAACAGCGCAACATACTCTTTCACCATCTCCATGCTTGAATGGCCGAGAGTTGATTTGAATATAAAACACCGCCCGCAAAAGGCCCCGAAAAGAGGCGCACGATTCTGCGAAAACCCGCAAAAAATCGTACCTACCTGAAAACAGACACAAAAAAACAGATAAGTCCTTGCAAATCAAGGGCTTATCTGCTTTTTGAATATGGCGGAGAGCAAGGGATTCGAAGTCCGGCCAGAGGGTAAAAAAACGTGCAAAAAAGTGCAAAAACCGTTGATTTTATTGACTTTTTTCATTTTTACTCTTTTTTCTAAAAACGCAAGAAAAGAACAATAAGAATAAAATTCTGAACAATAAAACGGGGCGTGACAGCAGCTTTTTCTTCTCCTCTCTCAGCCATTTTTTTGACTTACATTTTTTTAAGGAGGCTATCAGAATGAACATCACTTACACGAAAAAAGGCGACTTTTACTACCCCGATCTCGTCTATTCCAAAAACGACTACCCGCCCCTCGGCAAGTACGGGATGCTGCGCAAGACGTATCTGCAGGAGCATCGCAAGGCGTTGTACAGCAAGATGCTGCTGTGTGACGAGCTATGGCCGCACTTGCTGGAAGTTGACGAACAGGCACACGCGATGGTGGAAATGATGGTTACGCAGATGGCAAAAACCGAAGGTGTGACGGAATCGCTGAAATCGACCGACCCGCTGCGCTGGGTGGGGCTGATGAACAACTTTAAAAGCGCTGCGGAGGAGATCATCCTGCGGAAGGTGGTGTATCGAGCGTCCTGCACGCCATCTTCGGATTAAATATCAAAGTTTTAGACAGTCCGAAAAAAGGTAAAGAAAATAAAGCCGCTTCTTTTCAGAAACGACTTGGTTGATATATATGATTACGGGCCGAAAACAAAAAAGCCGCCATGTTCCCTGAATCAGTCAGCTATGGCGGTTTGATTTTATCAGAAAAACAGAGTGTTCGTGATCCTTATGCATGATGATTCAGCAAAATCGACGCGGTAAATACATCATCCCTGAACTGGAACGAGCAAGCCCCGTTGTAGCGTTTCACGATGTTGCGCATGGACGCAATGCCGACGCCGCTGCCCTTGTGTTTGAGAGAACGGAACGTACCGTCGTCCAACCTTTGCGGCTCAATACCGTAGCTGTTTTCAACGATGAGCGCCAGAGTGGTGTTGCCTGCGGTCGGTTTGACGAGATTGCCTGTAACGCGAATGAACGCGCCCGTGTTCATGTGGCTGCAGGCCTCCACCGCGTTTTCCAGCAGGTTGCCGAACAAAACGGTCAGATCCGGTTTGGTGACGAACAAGTTCTGCGGCAGATCAAGCTTGACGGTGTACCTGGCGCCCTGTTTTTCTGCCTGCTCGGCAAAATAAGCAACAATTGCGTTGACTGTTTCGTTTTGGCAGTATACCAAAGGGTATTCCAATGATTCCAGCGCCGGATAGCTTTCCAAAAGCTGATCGAGCGCTTCAAGATCGCCGCTTTTGCGAATGTTGTGCAGCAAAAGCAAATGATGGCGCAGGTCGTGGCGCGATTGCCGGATCTCATCCATACGGCTTTTCAGGTTTTCGTACTGCATATTTTGCACGGAAAGCATGTGCTTTTCTGCTTGCAGGAGCTGATTCTGTTCCTGCAATGCAACCAGTTTCACAACCGTGCGATAAATCAGAATAGACCCCAAATCAATCAGCAGCAGATAGCCTGTGTTCAGCGGGTCGAGCGCGTTTTCCAGGGAGGATTGCCCAGAGTTGTAAAAATGCTGCATCCAGATCAGATAGAACACGCCGGGGATCAGCCACAGGAAACGCCACATGTAAACTGCGGCGTCGGACACCTGCTCCGGCATCTCATCCTCTGTCGTTTGCAGCCGGATGACCCGAAAAATCAAGAAATACGTCAGCGGCAACAGGATGCACAATACCGGCAGCATCATCAGCGGATAGGTCCAGTGATAACCGATCAGCGCTTCTTCGGGAAAAAACAGACCTTCAAGACACTTGGACGCGACGACCGCAAGATTGCCAAGGTTCATCAGCACCAGCACCGTAAAGACCAATTCACCCACCGGCGCACGCACGGCAAGGAAGATAAACCCGATATACAGGAGTGAAAACGCCACATCGATCAGTGGGTTCCCCGGCGTATCCAAAAACATCCGCAGCGCATTGCCTGCAGTCATAATGAGTGTGACCGCCGCCAGCAACAAATAGGTGATACGTTTGGAGCAGCGCCATCTTTGCCGAAAGGAGAACAGCACGAGCACCATATAGGGAAACGAATTGAGAAAGGCATACAGCAGCGTTTCCCAAAATGTATAGGGCTTCTCTACAAAGAACATTTCAAAACCTCCTTATACAAGGCGTTAAACTTCTCCCAAATACCGAATACAAAGCATTGTGATATCGTCTGACTGCTCTGCGTCGGCGCTGAACGCTGTAACGGCCTCACTCACGCGGCTGCACAAAGCTTCCGCCATGCCGTTCATCCGGTTGCTTTCCGCATTTTCGCCGCTGATTGAGAGCAGTTTTTGCAGCCTCACTTCGCCAAACAATGCCCCGTCGGTATCCATTGCCTCCGTCACACCGTCTGTGTAAAGATACAAAGCATCTCCCTTTTGCATTTGCAGTGTATGTGTATGAAAGCGGATACTGTCCATGACCGCAAGCATCAGGTCTGGCTTGCGTTTGACATATTCTGCCTTACCGTCACGAACGAGGAGCGGAGGATTATGGCCGGCGTTTGTGAAACGTACAAGACCCGTTTTGAAATCCAGATAACCGAGCCATGCCGTAACGAACATCTCCGCCTCGTTGTTTTCGCAAAGCTTCTCGTTTGCAACCGTCAGCACCTCGTCGGGCGGCAGCCCGCGTTCCGCGAGATTTTTGATCAGGGTTTTCGCTGTCATCATAAACATGGCACCCGGGATGCTTTTGCCCGAGACATCGGCAATCAAGAAGCCAAGCGTACTCTCATCAAGCAGGTAAAAATCATAAAAGTCGCCGCCAACCTCTTTCGCGGCACACATGGACGCGAACAGTTCAAACTCCCTGTGTTCCGGGAACGCCGGAAACACAGAAGGAAGCATGGAGCTTTGAATCGTTTTTGCGGCCGAAAGCTCAACATCAATGCGCGCAGCAGCTTCCGCAATATACGCTTTCAGCCTGTCAACCGTTGCGTTAATGTCATCGGACAGCATACTGAATTCAAGGGTATCGCGCACCTCCACTTTTTCGTTCAGATTTCCCTCGGTGATTGCCGCCAGCGAACGGTTGACCGCAGAAAGGTTTTTGACCACCTGTTTTCTCAGCAGTACCTTCAAAGCGGCAAACAGAATGGAAAACATCACAAGATCCAGCAAAAGCGTCATCAGAAGGGAAGCGTTTGTGCTTTCAGCAGCCTCACTTTTCGGCAGCACGCCAATGACAAAGAAGCCCTTCATGTAATTCACAATGACAAAACTAGGTACGGAAAACACTTCCGTCTGCAGTTCCTTGTAAGTATAATCCTCATTATCGCAGATGGCAATACCGGTATCCTCGATATTCTTTCCGGTGTAATGATTGTGAAAGCTGTTGATGACGGACATCTCCTGGTTGCAGATCAGAAGATAGCCTGTTTCTCCGATGTGGCGGTTGGTTGCCGCAGTCTGCATCTGAAGCAATATGGAGTCATAGTATTCATCTTCCGAAAACCCGATTTGTAAAAAACCGCTTCCGTCCGAAAAACGTTTTCCGCCATACTTCATCAAGTGCGAATTGTCATAAGAGATTGCGGACATGTCCTGCACAAAAGTCTCCGTACTGCCATCCAAAAGCACCAGAAAGGCGGCGGACTGTTCCCCGGAGTGCATATCAAACCCAACATAGTCTGAATTCGTGGAATAGGTGATCATCCCGTTTTTATCAACAACGTTGATCTCCACGCCGTAATTGTTATAGAACGATTTCAGCGTTCGCAGTAATTTTTCCGGATCGGCCGGATTTGCAGAAGGTATCGCGTGCGCAATCAGGTCTTCTGCAGTCGCAATCAATTCATCGTCCGTGATCTCTTTGATGTCGTTGCTGATGTCTTCCACATGCTGACGCACAAGCGTCATATAATGCTTTTCGGAACGCTTTGTCAGGACAAAATAGGTAACAATTTCCGAAACCGCGCAAACGGCAACAAGAATGACAACCAGCCAGATCGTAATCACCGTTTCGATCTTCTTCTTTTTCATGTGTTATTCCACCTCGTCAATGTCTATGCGCTGCCGTTGCACAAGCTCGGCAAAAATGCCGTTTTTTTCAATCAGCGTCTCGTAGTCGCCGTCCTCCATGATCTTTCCGCTGTCAAGCACAAGGATGCGGTCACAGTTGCGGATCGTGGAAAGTCGGTGTGCGATAACGATGCGCGTACACTTCAACTTATCCAAAGCGTCGGATACCGCCTTTTGCGTCAGATTGTCCAACGCGCTGGTCGCTTCGTCAAACATCAGAATCCGCGGCTTGGACACTACAGCACGCGCAATCATCAGCCGTTGCCGCTGCCCGCCCGAAATACCACCGCTCCCTTCGGTCAGCAGCGTTGCCATTCCCATCGGCATTTGACGAATATCGTCTGCAATCCCGGCCGTTTCCGCCGCCGCCCAAGCGTCTTCCAGCGTCAAGCGCGGATTGGCGACGGTGATATTCGCGTATATATCGCCCTGAAAGAGCTTTCCGTCCTGCATCACAACACCGATCTTGCGCCGCAGAGAACGCAGGTCGATTTTGTTCAAATCTTTGCCGTCAAAGTAGATTGCTCCTTGCTGCGGTTGTTCAAAGCCCAGCAACAGCCGCAGCAGTGTTGATTTTCCGCAGCCGGTTTTTCCAACAACGGCAACATACTGTCCCGGACGAATTTTCAGGGATAGGTTATCAATAACCTTCGGCTGATCTGCCTGATAGCCAAAGGAAACATGGTTCAGCTCAATTCCTCCTGACAGCCGCTCAATCACCTGCTTGTCCAGTGCCACCTCCGGCAGAGTTGTTAAAATCGGCTCAGCCATCTCCATGACCGGACGAATCTCGGCAATTGTGAGCGCAACACTTGAAAGGCTGAGAAAAGCGCCTGCGATCATGGCATAGGCCGTGTTGAAAGCATAATAATCCGAGACGGATATCTCACTTTTGGCTGCAAAATAATAGATTGCCAATGTGCCGGCAAGCGACAAAGCAAGCGAGATTGCGCCGTTGAGCTGCAGCAACCGCGGCGGATGATAAGTGAGCTCCGCGCTTTTCGCATAAAGCTCGCCCCAACGTGCAAACACTCTTTTTTCCGAACCTGACAATCGAATCTTCTGTATACCGGAAATCATGGCAAAGCCCATGCCGCTCGCTTTTGCAGCAAGCGTCAACTTTTTTCGGCTGACTTTTATCTGTGCAAAAAAAGACGCCACTGAAAACAAAAAGGTCAGCCCCGAAACAATAGCCGTAGGCAGGATAAGCGCCCTTGCATAGACCACGATCTGTGAAAAGTAAATCAGGGAAAAGAGCGTCGTCAGTCCCGTTTCCAACACCGACCGGGAAATCAGTTCGCAAAGCCTTCCGATCGCTTCCATGCGGGAAGAAAGATCGCCCGCGCTGTATTGCTTGAAAAACGAAGGCGGCAAAGACAGCACGCGCATCATAGATGCAGCCTGCACTGTGACGCTCAATTTTGTTTGGGAGCGCGACAACAGCAGCCCCCTCACTGCAGTTGCAATGTGGTGACTGAGCGTTGCCGAAAGGAGAAAAACAGCCGTTGTGATCAAAAAACGCATGCTGCCCGACGCAAGCACATCGGAAAACAGGATGCTGTTAATATAAGGCAGCAGCAAACCGATCGCCGTCACAGCCAATGCAGCGGCAGTCGCGCTGACAACGTCCGCTTTGGAAAGGCAGGACGCCATAAAATGCAGAAGCTCCCGCATTCCGATCTCTTCGAGCGGAAACGGTTTGTAAAACACGAACGCTTCGTCTTCAAAAGCGGCAGCATTCTTTTTTGTGACGGACACATGCTTGCCTGTGCTTCTGTCTAAAAAACAATAATGTGACACGCCTTTGGGAAGCAGAGCGACCACGCTGTTGTCTGCTTTTCTGACGCCGAGCATCGGTCCGATCGCATCTTGAAACCATTTTTCGCCGAGCTTCACGGTTCTGCGCATGATGCCGTTCGGACGCAGGAGGTATTCCAGTTGATCATCACGGCTTTTGATGCTCTCAGGAACCTCGCGCGTTTTGGCGTTATAAAAAGATAAGATCTCTTCCATCGCGTCCAGCGTCATACGCCTGTCATCCATAGCAGCATCCAGTTTTTTCCCCATGACAGCGCCGGCAATTTTCACAAAGGATTCATCAAAAACGTCCGCATCCGCCTGCATTCGCTGCCTGAGCTGTTCGTCGAACCAGCTCATGGTCTGTCCCTCCTTCCTTATTCATTCGATACCAGCGCTGTATAATAACCGCCGCGCCGATACAATTCTTCGTGTGTTCCGCGTTCCACAACCTCGCCATGATCCAAAACGATGATCTCGTCGCAGTCACGGATCGTGGAAACACGGTGCGCAATCACAATGCAGGTGATCTCTCGTCGATTGATCGCATGAACGACCTCATGCTCCGTCTTCGCGTCGAGCGCCGACGTCGCTTCGTCCAGGATCATAATGGTCGGATCGGCCGCAAGCACGCGCGCGATTTCCATTCGTTGGCGTTGCCCGCCGGAAAAGTTCTTTCCGCCTTCTGTGAGTCTTTCATTGTAACCGCCGTTGCGCTGCATAATGTCTTCGTGCAAGCTGGCGTCGCGGGCAGCCATGATCACTTCAAAATCTTCGATCGATGCATCCCACATCCGGATGTTGTTGGCAACCGTATCCTCAAAGAGAATCGTATCCTGATCAACAACAGCCAGCGAGCCCGTAAATACTGTGCGATTGATTGCGGTAATCGGCTGGCCGTCAAACAGGATTTCTCCACTCCACGGCTGATACAACCCGGAAATCAGCTTGGCCACGGTCGATTTTCCGCTGCCTGACGCTCCGACGATGGCCACCCTGCTGCCCGGTTCCAGAGAAAGGTTGAAGTTTTTGAGCAGCGGCGGCTTCAGCTTCGCATAGCCGAAGGTAACGTTTTTAAGCTCCACGCGGCCGGAAAGCTTGTCATAAGATACATCACCGTCAATGCGTTCATCCTCCGGAGAAAACGCTTCCGGGTATTCCATAACGTCTTCTACGCGTTCCATCTCCGCGCGCATTTCCTGCAGCGTCTTTCCAGCCTGCGCAAGTGCCTGGGTCGGCCTTGTCAAGCATTGCAAAAGCCCTTGAAACGCAAGAATCATACCGACAGTGAATTTGCCGTGAAAAGTCAGCACGACACCGAGCGTGATGATCAAAACTTCAGCAGCGGCGGAAACAACCGCCGGCAGCGCGCCCAATGTCTGATTCAGCCCGGTATAGCGCACGTTTTGCGTATTCGCGCCGGCCTGATAGCCTGCCCAGCGTTCGAAAAAGCTGTTTTCCGCACCGCCGGCTTTGATCGTTTCAATCATTTCCATCCCCGCGACTGTCTGTCCGAACATCTTTGCTTCATCGCGCATCTGCAAGCGGATCAGGTTGACGCGTTTCTTTGAAATCAACTGATTAAGCAGCAAGTCCAAAGCAATCGACGCCACGCCGATCATCGTCAGCAGCACACTGTAGCGCAGCATGACCGCAAGATAAAACACCAGCATAAACAGGTTCAACAGCAGCGGCGCAAATACGTTGACCAGTCGTTCGGCGATCATCTCATTGGATTGCTGCCTGCGTAAAATATCACCAGCCGTGCGTTGCGAAAAAAATGCCATCGGCATACGCAGCACCTTCCATAAAAAGGTAGTTGTGGACACAACGGCAAGCCTTCCGTTCATACGCAAAGCGTAAACGGCTTTCATACAGGCGGCAATAAGTTCAATCAACGCAACGACAGCGAACAGCAGTAAAAACATGGAAAGCTGGGCGTCGCTTCTGCCTTCAAGAATCACATCCAGGAACACGCGCGAAAATACCGGGTGGATCAGTTCGATGATTGCGGCAATCAATGAAACCAAAAACACGAAAAGCACGGCAGACTTTGCTTTATTCAGCCGTTTTTTCGCAAAAGAAAGCATGCTCTTGGGTCTGCCGGATGGAACGAAGTCGGCGCTCGGCGCAAAATCCAAACAAACGCCTGTAAACGCTGCGTCAAACTCCTCCATGCTGACCCTGCAGTCGCCTCTTGCAGGATCATTGAGGTAGGCATAATTACCCTTGAATCCTTTTAGAACCACAAAATGGTTAAAATTCCAATGGACGATACACGGAAACCTTCCTTCGCGTTTCAACGTTTCCGGTTCAAAGCGCAAACCACGGGCGTCAAGGCCATAGTTTCGGGCGGCAAGCACCATATTTTTTGCGCTGGAGCCGTCTTTGGAAACGGCGCAATCCAGCCGAACCTGCTCAAGCGGCAGCCATTTCCCATAATAGGCAAGAATCATCGCTAACGAAGCGGCGCCACACTCCACCGTTTCCATCTGCAACACAACGGGAACCTTTGCAACGCCTTTGTTCTGCGGGCGACGCGCTGTTTTCATCTTCATTCGGCACCTCTCAATTCAACAGGAAAGATAGCGGCGAAGTACTGCTTTTCAGCACATAGACACTGTAGTAGCCGTTCGGCAGACCGGCGTGTGCAAAGGCACAATAAACCCAGGCGTCCTCAGACAAATTTGAAAGATGAAGCGTGTATTCATCCATCACTTGCCCTGCCTTCTGCGGTCGCTCGTTGACAGAATCCAAAATGAACTCCATTCCATCCACACGCACAACTGTACCGGCATTGACCTCTGCGTCCATGTCATCCTCGCAAATAAAACAGGAAAGCGTGCCGTTTTCGCAATAAGCAGCACAGAAAAAGCCTGTGTCCATGTGGCCGAAAAAGCCCCACGCGCAAAGGCCTGCCAAAAAGCAAATGAGCAGCGCCAGCACCAGCCAAACGCTGACATTGGCGACCTTGATATAATCATTTAATTGCTCCGGTGAAGTGATTTTGTCTAAGCTTTTCTTTCTGAAAATTCCGTTGCTCATAGTCTGCCTCTTTATCGTATCGTTTTTTGTATGGTGAATCTGTTTTGCCCGTCTTCATAACAATAAGCAACAGCATCCATACTGTTTTTTACAATATATATACCCAGCCCACCGACCTGCCGTTCGTTGCCCGGCAAATCAAGCGCCGGCTCCTTCGCCCGCAAGGGATTAAAGGCTTTTCCCTTGTCAATAAAAGTCAAATGCAAGCAAAGCGGCGATTCGGTGAACTGCGTGCGCACCATTACACTGCCTTTGCCGCCGTCATAGGCGTATTTTGCAATATTTACAAAAATTTCTTCCGCCGCAACATCGAGCTGCACCCTGGTTTTGCGCGGGCAATCGCACAAGGCAAGCTGCTCGTTCAAAAAGTCAATCAAGATGTCAGTGCAGTCGGTCGCTGCCTCAAGCACAAGCTCTTTTGCTTCCATTGATTTCTCCTCGGATCATTTCGTTCGGCACAAAACGCAAACGCGATTGTCTCCGGTTTACTCCAAATTGAACACTTCAACCAGATTGGTCATTTCAAACAGATCCATTGCTTCTTCATTGGCGTTTCTGAGCACCATTCTTCCCTGCTTATGCATCACCTTATGCGCCGAAATCAGCACACGGATGCCCGCCGATGAGATGTAGTCGACGTCTGCAATATCAACCACAAGCAGCTCGTTTTCTGCAACACTGCATTTCAGCTCCGCTTCCAACTGCGGCGCAGTTTTAATATCGAGCCTTCCGCTGAGGATCAGCGTCAGTTCCCGTCCGTTTTGCTTTTTTTCAATCGTCATATTTGCCCTCCGTTCTGATCGGTTTCAAGCGATCAGTGATGTAAATAATGCGCGTATGCGCGCAAGGATGCTGTTCAGCCACTGCAGCAGGAACTGAAACGGGCCCGTCTTCGCAGGCTCCGTCTCCCCTGCATTGTTAGAATCCTGAGGCGCTGCCTCCTGCAGATTGTCCTGTGTATGGTCTTGCGGATCGTCCTGCGAATCTGTTTGATGCGAATCTGCTTGCTGCGAATCGGCGTGTGTACCGCCGGTTTGCGTTACGGCAGCAAAAACATCCAGTACTGCTCCGTTTTTCACATAAGGCTCCAGCGTTTCGATTTGCTTGGCATTGGTCAAAACTGTGTTCTTTGTCTGCATAAGCGTATTGTCCGTCAGACAGGAATGGACAAGTGCCAAAGACGCCGCAACAAACGGCACGGCCATAGACGTGCCGGTCATGTACTCATAGCCGCTCTTACTTGTACTCGTGCTGTAAATCTGTGTACCCGGAGCTGCAATGTCCACAAGATTGGCACTGTAGTTCGAACTGTAATGCAGCGTTCCGTCACACTGCAGGTTGCCGACGACGACCACATTATCCAAGCCAAAGCACGCCGGAAAGCGGTAGGATTCGTCAAGGTTGACTCCCTTGCTCTCTCCGTTGCAGGCAGGTACTACAAACAGCATATTCGCGTTTGCCATCGCATCATACAGTTCACGGTTATACTTTTTGACGCCGAGGCTCATGCTGCAAATATCCGCCCCGTTTGCTTCGGCATATTGAATGCCCTTGATGAAATCGGCGATGGTGCCGCCGCCGTTGTTGCCGCCAACGACTTTGATCGGCATGATTCTGACTGATGAAACGCCGCCCGCGACGCCCACGATCTCATTCGGATTGTTTGCGCACATCAAACCGGCGCAGTGCGTGCCGTGCGCGTCCTCGGAATAGCTTCGAGCATTATACAGAACATTGTTGTCGTTGTAAAAGTTCCAGCCATGGACATCGTCAACAAAACCGTTCTCGTCATTGTCAATGCCGTCGTCGGGAATCTCGTCTTCATTTGTCCAAATCGCCTGTGCAAAATCTGGGTGATCGATCTTTACGCCGGTGTCAAGCACCGCAACCGTCACGGTGCGTTCATACGTGATCGGCTCGCTGCGCAGCGGCAGAATGTTGATATCCACACCGGCGATCGACGTCACAAAGCCGATTTCGCCGAAGGCCGAGCCGATGTTGTCTTCATAATAAAAACTTCCGTCATTGAAAAATGCCCAATCCTTTTTCACCGGCTCATCGGCGGCGTATACCGTCAAAGAAGCAAAGCCGAGCGAAAGCAGCAAAACGGGAAGCAGCCCGATCGCAAGCGCAGATCGGGCTTTTTTCTTGAAGTGCAAGCGTTTCATTTACACTTTATCTTTGATTTTATCATCAATCGGCTGTTCGGGAACGCGCTCATACTGTGCAAACGGGTTTGCGCCGCCGGAGACCTGATCCAACTCATCGAGATCAAGCTTCTTTTTTTCTTCCGGGATAACAGTTTCTTTTTTGTCGTTCATGGTTCTTTCCTTTCTGCCCGAACGGGCGGTCATGCCCTGCGTCCCCGGGAATAGGGACGCAGGATCGATTTTACGTTGATCTTGACGATACAGTCTGCTCTTTGAACTGCATCATCAATTACTTCTTGAACGGATTCTTAAGAGCGACCGCAGTCTTGATGGAGTTGAATGTTTTCTGCACAAAGTGAACGACCGTGTGAAGTACCTTCACAAGGAAGCGAACGAGGAAGAACGAGTGATTCTCGTTTTTCTCGTACCAATCACACAGACTGCAGCGGAACTCGTTTGCTTCTGCAGAATCATCAGTCGACTTGCTCGTGCCCTTGACAGATACCGTGATCGCAGTCGCGGCACTGTACGGATACGCATACGCCGTTACGGTGGTTTCGCCGCCGCCGACCGCCACGAGCTTGCCGTCTTCAATCGTAACAACGCTGTTGTCGGAAGAAACGAACATCGGGCTGACGTCGTTAAGGAAGTCGGATGTCGCGTAGTCGAGCGCAACGTCAAGCACATCGCCTTCTGTCATTGCCACATTTTTGCCGTCGTTGATTGTCAGACCTGCCGGCTGCTGCATAAACACGGAGTCGCTTTCGGAGGCATAGGTTTTCTCATTGTCAACAATTCTGGTCAGCACGTCAATGAAGCCGTACTTCTCAAACGCCGTTGCCGGCACGTTCAGTTGAATTGTGAAGTTCGCGCTCTCGCCGGGTTCCAGACTGAGCATTTCGAAGCCGAGAATCGGATCGTCAATGCCGTAGTTCGCTGCGGAGAGATACGGGCCGTTGAATGCAAGCTCCAGCTTGTCGCCGTCTTTGGACTTCACGTTGCCGGTGTTGGTAAGGATAACATCGGTGTAGAACGCGCCGTCCATGCCCTGATAGCTGTCGTTGGCGTCGATTCGGTAATCCGGTGCGGAGATAAAGGTTTCGCCGTCCTTGGTGTTGACGCCCTGAACATCGTTTTCCTTCACGGAAACATAGATGCTGCTGCCGACAGTGTAGGCATTCGCCTTGAACGTGAATCTGTACTGCGCAGTCTGCGTCGGGATCAGGCTCTCAACGTGATTATAGGTTTCCAGCAGCTTGGTGGAACCGTTGGCCGCTTTTCTGTAGATGCTCGCGGTGAAGCCGTTCTTCGTTGCAGTCAGACCGGTGTTTTCAAACGTGACGGTCACGTCCACATCCTGTCCTTCAACCGGCGTCAGATCGGAGTATTCGATCTTTGTCGCTTCCACAGAGCAATACGGCTCAAACACGCTCGAGCAAAGCTGCAGATCGTTGGTCGTCATCGTTTCGGTATCCATGTCGAATTTGTTGAACACCATGACCATCTGGCCGTCATCCGCGATCGCAAGCGCGGGCTCGTCGCAGAACATGCCGAAGTCGGTAAGCTGATTCGCGTCGGACCACGTCTTGTTTGTATCATCCTCGCCGTCGCCGTTCAAGTCCTGAATCTCGCTTTCGATCATTGCCGCCGCAAAGATCTCCTGATTCGGGTCGCTCGTGCCGTCGGAGGTGTTTTGCACCCAGATGACATACAGGTTGTCATCGTTGTCCACGGCCACCTGATAGTCGCTGTAAGACGCATGGGTGTTTTCCGCCTTCATGTAGGTCGTGACCTGGTTGATGCGGAACATGTAGCTCGCCTTTGCCTGTTCTTCCGGCGTCAGCGCGTCGAATTCGTCATCCGTCATGCCGCTGTCCGGCTCTTCTTCGTCGAACTTCTCAATAGCGGAATCCAGAATCTGGCCGTTCTCATCCACGCCGTACTTCACAAGGCTTGTCACGTCGATGTACTTGAGTAAGTTGTCGCTCATCCAGAACAAATAGGTCGTGCCGTCTTCGTCGCTGCCGTTGCGCACAAGCTGCGGCATGGCGTCAGCCAGTGCATCATCCGTGATACGGATGGGCACATAAGTCGAACGGGTCTCGAAGTCATAAAGCTGCAGGAACAGGTCGCGATCCTCGTCGGTGTCCGCGTTCATATCCTTGTCGATCGTGTAAGCAAACACGCCGATGCCGTTGTAGCCGATGGCATGGAAGTCCGCGATCAGCGGGTCTTCCCTGTTGATGTCTTCGTCCTTGATCGGCGAAGAGAGCAACCGCTGGCCGCCCAAGGCTGCAAGCTGCGCCGCATACGCTTCGTCGCTGACGGAATCGGGCTTTTCATTTGGCGCATATTCCGTTGTCAGCCAGCCCTTGCCGTTTTCATACACACGGTAGGCAATGACGGAATAGGTGTTGCCGGAAGCGTTCATCGGGTTGGCAAGATCGACCGCTTCGGCAGTCGTTTCGGTATCCTCCGCCGACTTGATGAAGTAGACGTTGTAATCGCCGCTGGCGCTGTCATAGACCGCATAGGGCAGCGCGTCATAGTAATCATCGTTCGTCAACTGCACGATCGCGTTTTGATCGATGGCGCTTCCCGCCGCAAGATCGGCCTTGGCAACGGTCAGGCAGAAGACCTCCTGCGCTTTCAGGTAGTTCGCTTCATAGTTTTCATCCGACAGTCTGCCTCTTTCGCGCGCGGGATCGCTGGAGATCCAGGTGATGATCACATTGTCACCCGCATCGGCAACGCTCGGCTGGAAGTCGGCGGTGTTGTCCGTCTGGATGATGACCGGGTCGCTGTAAACGCCGTCTTTGAAGACGGAGTAGCTCAGCGCGGTGCGCTCGGAGTCGCTGCGGTGTTTGTCGTCCTGCAGGAAGAGCATCAGCGTGCCGTGCTCGCCCATTTCGATGAGTGTTGCATCCGGGCGGTCATAGCCGTCGGAAAGCAGGGTAGCGGTGTTCTTCAGCTTGTAGGTCGCCATTGTGTTCACTTCGTCCGGCGCATAGGATTTCACCTTGCCGGTCCACTTCGACGGCGTATTGTCGCGTGCTTTCAGCTCGTAGTTGATCGCCGTCGGCTCTTCGATACGCAGCAGTTCTTCAAGATCGTCAACCTCGTCGTTCTTTGCGGGCGCTTTCTTGCCGGTGTTGCGTTCCGTGCCCTTCAGAAGATCCTTCAGTTGTGTCTCATTCTTATCCTTCAGTTCGGCATACTGCTTGAGGAGCTTGTAATCGAAGCGCGCAAGCTCGAAGGTGAACGGGATCGTGAACAGCAGCAGGTCGATCCAAATGCCTGCGCTGACACCCGCCGAGAAACCATAGGGATCAAAGTAGCTGTTGTAATAGGAGAGCATCGGCTCCATGATGAACTCAAAGTCAAACTGTACGCCGCCGCGCACGCCGAGCGTGCCGCAGATGCCGACGCCGCAGTAAACCTGAACGGTTGCGGCAATGGCGCTTGAAAGGTCAAAATGCAGCGTCGTGGTGAGGTCGTGCGTGGTGGTCAAGAACGTATCGTAGTCCGGGCCGAGGTTATCGGCAGTCGTGACTTCGTCCTTGGTGGAAACGCTGGTTGAAGCGCCGATGTTGGCGGAAACCGTCAGTTCACCCGAAACGCCGAAGTAGCACGGGATGAAGACCACGGGCAGCAGCGAATACCAGGCAAGGGAGAAATTCCCCTTGAGGCCAATCATGATACCACCGCCGTTGCAAATGAATTTTTGGGTGGTTTCTGTGCTTCCTTTCTGCCGAACCGTCTTCATTGCAAAGTCGAGATAGAAGCCAACGCAGGGCATGAGACCCCATTTCGACGAACCCATCGAAGCCGTTCGTTTTGCGGCGCTCTTGTAGCCGTTGTATTTGGCGTCGTTGCGGCGCGTCATGATGCTGTTTGCAGCCGTTCTGAACGAGCCCTTGAGGTTGCCGATTTTTTTCAGGAAGTTGCCGTAATTCACGCCGTCGTCGGCAAGATCTTCGTTGTCGGAGCCGATGGAGGTTGCGTCAAAGAACAAGTCCATACCGGCGGAGATGCGCGTGCCGACAACGTTTTTATGGTCGTCATAAAGCTGTGAAATCTTCAAACTGACCGGGCCGAAATTCATGTTCGCGTTGAAATTGCCGACCAGCGGCAGACCGGAAAGGCCCTCGAGCGCCGCAACGTCCAGCGTATGCACCGGCGGATCGGAAAGTCTGCCTTCAATCGCAAGCGTATAACCTGTGTTCACGGGCGCATACGGAGTTTGCTCGAGCGCTTCTTTTTGTTCCGCCGTCAAGGTTACAACCGTTTTTCCGTCCTGAAGCGTCTGCGTGTCGGAAAGCCTGCTCTCATTGGTAACAACCTGAACATAAATCAAGTCGCCTTGATCGTATTCGTTGATTTCGCTGCCGTCGCTCATGAACGTTTTGGTCATGGTGTAATCATTGCCCGAAATGCCGGACTTTACGCCCGGAATAACGGTCTTTTCCTCAAAGGTTTTGGCGTCCAGAATCAGGAAATTGACTTTCTTGATCCCATAGGTTGCACCGGACGGAAGATTCACACCGACTTTAATGGTCGTTGGCAAATCGTTCATCATGACGTTTTTGGAAACGGCGGTTCCGTTCGTTGTCTCAATCCCTGTGATCTGCGGGCCTGCGGCGCTGTTCACATTGATTTTCATGACGCCTTGATCTGTGATGATGGCGTTCACAACAGACGTGCCGTTGCTGACCTTCGCGGTTGTGCCCGAAAGGTTGATCGCAATGTCTTCGTTTTGCGAAACATTCCCGCCGGCAATCGTCAATCTGGTGTTGAGCTGCGGGTTGCTGCCGAAGGTCACGGTTTTGCCTGCCACGGTGACAGATTCCACCGGACGGAAGGCCGGAGTCTGCACAACGCCTGTTTCGTCGGGCGCGGCAAACAGTCCGGAAAGAGTCAGATAGCCGTCTTTCGCGGGAAGCACCGGATTTCCGGTCTGTTTGCTGTTGAGCAACCAGTTGTCATAATACAGCTTTGCCTTAACCGAAACATATTTGCTGGTGGATTCTTTTCCGGCATAAAGATAGAGCACATTCAAAACGCGCTTTTCTTTCGCCTCATAGTCAAACAGGTTCGTCTGGTAATAGTTTGCGTCGTTCGTTTCCTTCCAAACGGGCTGATAACCGGCTTTCGGCGTCACGGCAAACTGGAATTTCTGCCCCGCGGCAAGATTAACATCCTTGCCGTTTGACTTATATTTCGTGCCGACCACAGTGATCAGATAATAATCGCCCGAACGTTCCGCCGCGTTGATGTTCGCGTCAGTCAGGATACCTGTATGTTCAAACTTTGCCAGATCGTCCTTGTGAATCTTGACGCGGATGATGTTGTTGTTCTCCGAATACAGCGGCGTCAGATAGATTCTATCAATGGTGGTGCTCAAATACAGCGAGCAGGTTCCGTTGCGGAGCACCCGCTCATCCGTCACGTTTTTACCGAGGTTCTTGTCGTAATATTCAATGCGCACCTTGCTCGGAATATAATCACTTGCCGTCGAATTGATCGACAGCGTCAGCGTGTCGCCGCAATGATAAGTCAGCTCTTTGTTGGAAGCATTCGACGGTGTGCCGACATTGATTGCGCTGCCGTTGATGCAAAGCGTGCCGGTGAAGGTATTGGTGTCTGCGTTGGCTGTGATCGTGTTCGGCTTGACCGTTACTTTTGTATTGATCGTGCTGAAAATGGGCTGCAGCTTCACATCGCCGTAGAGTCTGCCGTTGCCGCGGTCAAGGAAATCCACATAGTTGTGATATTGGCTGATGAAATAGTTGTTGACCGTCAGCGTGATCGTGCTCGAACCGTTTGAGCTGTAATCATAGCCTCCGTCTGCGGCGATGACCGCGCTTTGACCTTTGCTGTTCACGATCTTAAGGCCCGTGAGGTTAACACCCTCTGTGCCTGTGCTTCTGATCACAATCTTATCGCCTCTGTAAACAATGCGATATCTGTCGTTGCCGGAATCGACGATCTCGGCGCCCGGCGTCACCGATCTCGTGTTGCTGCCGTTGCCGGTTAAAAACTTCACCGAGTCCGCGGTTTTCAGGCTGATTTTGAACGGGCGCAGGATCGGTGTCAGCTCACCGACATCCATACGCAGCTTTTTACCGCTGTCTTTATAATTCCATACGTCAAAATATATTCTTTGAGCTTCAATCTGTCCGAAGTTCGCTTCATAAGCCGTCTGGCTTGTCGGGATGTTATCCGTATTAATTTCCCAGAGATTTTTATTATGACCGTTTGCATTTAAACCGACGACCATGTTCTGATATCCGCGGTGATTGCTGTCAATGCTCCATCTGACGCCGTCGTAAACGTACTGAACGCTGTAGTCGCAGTTTGTCCAGCTCTGCTCCAAAGTTAAATAGATATATGTACTGAGGCTGCCGCGGTATGTTTCCATTCTGAGACGATGGTTCCAATTGCCGTTTCCTGCATCGTAGGCAACGTGTCCGACCCAGCCTTCGTGACCGTTGTTCCAACAGTAGTCACAAATGTTTTGGCCGCCGTCCTGCGCGTAAATCACATACCAGCCGTTTGGAGCGTAAACAGTGTCGTTCAAGCCCTGCGTTTTTACTTCGGGCTCTTTTTCTGCTGCTTCGCCGGTCGGCTTCACGGTCACGCTCGCCGTGCCGATCTTGCCGATGGAAGTGCCCGCTTCGGGTTCCAGCGTCAGCGAGAACGCGGCGTCCTTTTCAAGATAGGAGCCGTCGGTTTCGATCTCGAGCTTGCGCTCCGTCACACCGAACGGGAACACGACCTGCGCGTCCACGGGCGAAAACTCAATGCCGGAGCGCGCCGAGCCGGAATTCGACTTCATCTTCACGGAAACGGTCTGTTTCAACGCCTTTTCGCGCTTGACAACCACGGTCAGCTTGCCGTCGGCAGCAGTATACTTTGCGTCTTCAAACGAGACGACCGCCAGCTCCTCGGGCTCGTCGTCCTTGATGGTGAAGATGCCTTCCGACACCATGCTGTTGGTGTAGCCCTCGGAGGGCTCGGACAGCGTGATATAGAACAGACGGTCGCCGTCGCTCTTGTGGTTGTCGCGCAGGATGATCTGGATGTCCTTTTCTTTTTCGCCCGGCGCAAAGTCCACTTTCAGCGTGGCGCCCTGCACCGTCGAGGTGATCGAGTTCGCAGACTCCGACAAAACGCCGAGCAAATCCTCTTTGGAGGAGGTCACGGTGCCGCGGTCGGATTCTTCGCCGGTCATCGCTTCCTTCGCCGCCTTCAGCGGGTTTTCGGACGCGGTCGCCTCGGTGTCGGCCTCGTCGGCTTCCTCTGCGGCTTCGGCGGCCATTTCGCCAAGCTCGGCATAGGCCTGCTGCATGGCTACGGCCTGTTCTTCTTCGGTGCCGAGCGGCGTTTCGGTCTGCAGCGCGCGGTTGTCCTCGATCATGTCGAGCAGCGAATCGTTGCCCCACGGATCGTCCGCTTTGATCACGTCGCCTTCCGCCTTGTAGCTGACCTTGTAGTCCTTGCCGTAGCTCGCCGTCACGTCGGACATCTTGAGCACGACGCTCGCCGCATCCGCAGCGTCGCCGCCGCGCCCGACCTTGAGCAGATAGGCGCCCGTATAGTCCTCGGCGAGGTCCGCAGACGTTGTGCCGATATAGAACGTGTCGGCGCTCAAAATCTCCTCGGGCATCGTTGCCGCTTCAAGATACTGCGGGGGCTGCTGCTCTTTTGCGCTTGCGGGCAGTGTGATGACCTGCACGGACATCAGCAGCACAAGGAACACCGCAAGGCAGCGTCTGAGTTTGGTTCGAACATTGGGTAAATGGTTGTTTGACGTCATTGATCATTCTCCTTTCGTTCACGTCAAATGAATTTGTTAAACAGGTGCCGAGAATGGAAACGGTTTCTGCTCAAGCAACGGCGTTGAGCGTGAACACATTGCCGTCCGCAAAAGACAGCGTCAGCGTGTTTCCGGAAATGGAATAAGAAGCTGTCTCGCTGTCTTCGGAGCTGCCGAAGTGAATGGTCATGGAGCCGTCCGCAGCTTCATAGGTAAACGGTGTGCCCGTTCCGGTCGCCGGATCTTCGTTGCTGCC
>JAFTCX010000015.1 GCA_017454485.1 Clostridia bacterium
AATCTTCAAAGGGAGTACTCAAATCAAATTGAGGCAGATACGTTCCAACTACTCCTTTTTCGAATATTCCATCTTCAATCACACCATGCTCTCTGAATACTAAAATAGGAAGACCAAGTTGAAATGCCATAGCCGTTTCTATATGACACCAAGGGCTCGTTAAAAATTGATTCGCAATCTTCTTTTCAAACCTGTTTTTCGGCTTCTCCAAACCATTCTCAATATAGTATCGCCTAAATCCAACGGTTATAAGTCCGTCTACATCACGCATAATTCCTCTTATTGCATTCAAAGGCTCTTCAATATCATAATCTGTAACACCCAATGTACAGGGCTCTATACCTCTAGAATTGAGGTATTCTTTAACTCTCCCAATAAATAGTTCTTGTTCGCCATTATACGGATATGGATAACTCAAAAAAAAACAGGAATTCTCATTTTTGAACCTCCAAATTTTCTTTCTAAAATGATTGAATAAAGCTTCTCATATATATAAATGCTGTTTTTCGACATAATCTAACATTTTGAGTTTATTTAATATGTTATTCTTCTAAAAACCCCCTCATTAATCTAATAAAACATGCCTTGAACAACCACAATTTCAGTGATGATCGACTAGTATCTAATGATTCAGTAACAGCAAATAATCTTTTTACATTTTTCATTGCAATCGTCCTGTAAATGCGCTATTATATAACCACCTCGCATAAAAGGAGGCGATCTCTTGCCCCACATTCTCTTAATCGAAAACGACCCCGCCATTCTGCAGAACCTGCAGGAATATCTGCGTCTGCAGGACTTTCAGACCACCGCCGTTTCCGGCCAGCGCGACGCGCAAAGGCTCTTGGAAAAGCAGACGTTCGACCTGCTGCTGGTGGACATCGCACTGGATGACGGCGATGGCTTTTCCGTTTGCAAAGCGGCAAAGGAGAAGGGCTTGCCCGTGATCTTTCTGACGGCGTCCGGTGATGAGGGCAGCGCCGTGCGCGGGCTGGATATGGGCGCGGACGATTATATCACAAAGCCGTTTCGCCCGCGGGAGCTGGTGTCGCGCATCCGCAACATCCTGCGCCGCTATGCGCCGGAACACGCCGTGATTCAAATCGGCGACTTGCGTATCGACGCCGACAAGGGAACCTTGGAAAAAGGCGATGTGCCAGTGTCTTTGTCCGCGCTGGAATGGCGGCTGCTGATGATGTTCCTCAACAACCGCGGCAAGCTGCTCACGCGCGACAGATTGCTGGAAGAGATCTGGGACATTGCGGGCGATTTCGTCAACGACAACACGCTGACCGTGTACATCAAACGCCTGCGCGAAAAACTGGAAACGGACCCGCAGCATCCGACGCTGATCCAAACCCAGCGCGGCCGCGGCTATAGGATGGACTGATATGAAGCTTTTCAGAAACAAGGATTTTCGCCGCGCACTGGTGTGGCATATTGCCGCCGGCGCGACTTTGACGGTTGCCGGGGCGCTGGTATCTCCCGTCTGTGGCGCAATGCTGTTTGCCGCGACGGTGCTCTTCACCGTGCTGCACGCTGTTTTCACGGCGCGGCGCTATCGAAATCTTGCCGCGCTTTGTGATGAGATCGACCGCATTCTGCACACGCAGCAACCGCTGCTTACGATGCGGCAAGATGAGGGCGAACTGTCCGTTTTGATCAGTGAAATCCAAAAGATGACGCTGCGCCTCAAGGAACAGACCGACCGGCTGCAGCAGGAGAAGCAGCATTTGAAAACTGCCATTGAAGACATCTTTCATCAGCTGCGCACGCCGCTCACAGCAATGGAACTCTCCGTGTCGCTGCTGCGGGAAGAAACGCTCCCCGATGAACGGCGAATTCAGCTGGCGCGGGAACTGCACGCGCAACTTTCCCGCACGGCGAGTTTGATCGAAACGCTGCTCAAGCTGTCAAAAATCGACGCCGGCGCCGTGCAGTTTCGTTCGGACGAGACCTCGGTGCGCGACGTTGTGGAACGCGCGGCTCAGCCGTTCGGGATCGCCATGGAGCTGCGCGGACAGAATTTGCAGCTTTCCATCGGCGACGAGCACTTCTGCGGCGATCTGCTTTGGACGACGGAAGCCGTCGGGAACCTCATCAAAAACTGTGTGGAGCACACGCCAGACGGCGGTGAAATCACCGTAACCGCCAAAGAGACTGCGTTGTTCACACAGATCGAAATCGCCGACACCGGCGAGGGCTTTGCATCGGAAGATATCCCCTATCTGTTTGACCGCTTTTACAAGGGTAAAAACGCCACGCCGCAGAGCATCGGCATCGGGCTTTCCCTGTCGCAGGCAATTGTGACGGCACAGAACGGAACCATCCGCGCCGCGAACCGCCCGGACGGCGGCGCGGTGTTCACGATCAAGTTTTATAAAACCATTGTTTGATCCATCTATAGTCAGTGCCGCAGAGGATTTCCTTTGCGGCTTTTTTGTTAGAAAAAAATACCAGAATTGTCACCGGATTGTCACTTAAGGATGCTATACTGTTTTCAGAACGGCACGACAAAGCGAAAAATCTATGTGCTGTGGAGGTCACTATGGACTTGTTAAGAGTGGAAAACCTGACAAAAATCTACGTTAGCGGGAACAACGAGGTCCGCGCGCTGGACGACGTTTCTTTTTCTGTGCCGAAGGGGCAGTTTCTTGCCATCATCGGCGCGTCCGGTTCCGGCAAATCAACGCTGCTGCACATCATCGGCGGCATCGACACCCCGACAAAGGGCAAGGTCTATCTCGACGGTCAGGACGTCTACGCCCAAAGCGAAGAGCAGCTTGCCATCTTCCGCCGCCGTCAGGTTGGCCTGATCTATCAGTTCTACAATCTGATTCCGGTACTGAACGTGGTGGAAAACATGACGCTGCCGGTGCTGATGGACGGCCGCAAGGTCAACGAGGAACGCCTGGACGAGCTGCTGGAAACGCTGTCGCTGACCGACCGCAGATATAACCTGCCCAACCAGCTTTCCGGCGGCCAGCAGCAGCGCGTTTCCATCGGACGCGCGCTGATGAACGCCCCGGCCGTTGTTTTGGCCGACGAGCCGACCGGAAACCTCGATTCCAAAAACTCGCAGGAGATCGTGGAGCTGCTGAAGCTGTCCAACAAAAAATACGGGCAGACGCTGATCGTGATTACCCACGACGAAAGCATTGCGCTGCAGGCAGACCGCATTCTCACGATCAGCGATGGCAAGATTGCGGACGACCATCTGCTGCGGCGGTGAGGTGGCGGCCATGAGCATTTTTACACGCTATACCCTGCAAACGCTGAACAAGAACCGCACCCGTACGCTGGTAACGATCATCGGCATTATCCTGTCCGTCGCCATGTTTACTGCCGTCACGGAATCGATCTACAGCGGGATGCAATATCTGATCCGTGTGACAGAGGCGACCGACGGCAAATACCACGGCTTTCAAGTTGATGTGAACGCCGAAACCCTCACGCAAATGAAGCGAAGCGGTGAATTCACGGCGCTGCACACCATGCAGGGCATCGGCTACGCCGAAATCGATTCCAAAAACGAATACAAGCCCTATCTGTATCTCGCCGGTATCGACGAAGGGTTTGAAAACTTGGTCGCCGTGCGGCTGATCGAAGGGCGAATGCCGCAAAAAGACGGTGAGATCGTTTTGCCGAAGCACTTGGAAACCAATGGCCGCGTGTCCCATAACCTCGGTGACACGCTGGTTCTCAAAGTCGGGCAGCGCGAGAGTGAAGGCCGTGTATTGGATCAAAGCAGCGGCTTTCTCTCTGAACAGGACGGTGGCGAAGCCATCGTCAATACGGTGGAAAAAACCTACACTGTCGTCGGTATTTGCGAACGCCCGAAGTATACCATCGAGCGCAACGATGCGCCGGGTTATACGGCCTATGTCAGAACTGTTCCGAACAGCCGTGCGGCCGTCACCGTCTTTTTCACAGTCCAGAATCCGCGTGCGTTCGTTGCCGCCGGCAGCGGCAACACCGGTATGACCTCGTTTGGACAAGCCTATCTCAACGCCGATCTGATGATGTTCATGGGTTACAACACCGGCAGCACATATCTGGCGGTTGTTTACGGACTCGGCGCGGTGCTGATGGCAATCATCATGGTTGGCTCTATCGCTCTGATCTACAACTCGTTTTCCATCGCCGTCAGCGAACGCACCAAACAGTTCGGTCTTTTGCGCTCCATCGGCGCAACGAAAAAGCAGATGCTGCGCACGGTGTTGACGGAGGGGCTGCTGCTAAGCGCGGCCGGTATCCCGCTCGGTCTGCTCTCCGGCTGCGCCGGTATTGCGGTCACGTTCCGCTGCCTGCAATCGGAGTTCGCCACCATCGTGACACAAAGCGCAAGTGTGCCCGACGTGACCATGCGCCTGATCCCCAACGTCCCCGCACTGGCTGCCGCGGCGGCAGTCAGTCTGCTCACCACGCTCATCTCCGCCTATATCCCCGTTCGCCGCGCGCTCAAGATTTCCGCCGTTGACGCGATTCGCCAGTCGGGCGACATCAAAGACAGGCGCAGGCAAAAGCAAAAAACATCTTTGCACACCCCGCGCAGCACCTTCGGCTTTTCCGCTATGCTGGCGCACAAAAACTTCAGGCGCAGCCGCAAAAAGTACCGCATCACGATCCTCTCGCTGGCGCTCAGTCTGCTGCTGTTCATTTCAGCTTCGTCGCTGACCTACTATTTTCGGGAATCCCTCTCTTTTGAAGTGACCGAGCGCCCGTATCAGCTTTCGTCTTACTTCCACACGGGAGAGCTCGCGACACAGCAGGAGGAGGACATCATGCGCAAGCTCTCCGCCGCAGACGGCGTCAAAGGCGCTCTGTTCCGGTTCAGTCCGTCGTCCATGACGTTTGATTTGATCGCCGATGAAGGACAGACCTCCGCGTTTTTGGACGAGATGCCGAACAGCGATACCAAGCAAGCGCTGACGGCAACGCAGATGGTGTTTCTTGACGACGCCTCCTTCCGCGCGCTTTGTAAAGAGAACCGCTTAAATACGGATGCGTATTTCAAGGAGGACGAGCCGACGGCTCTGCTGGTCGACGAGCTGCAAATCGGCTATCAAAACGAAAGCGGAAAAACCGTACAAAAGCGCGCGCATGTGTTTCGGGAACAATCCTATCCGGCAACGCTTTCCTTCCTGAAAATCGACCTCGGCGATTACGCCGGACTCGAGCATGTGGATTTTGAAAATCAGGTCGCCGAGTTCTATAAATCGGGAGAAGAAGGACGCGCGCAGGTGCCGCTGGCGGATTGCACAACAAAGCTGGCTCTCCGTATCGGCGCAAGGCTCAACGAATCGCCGTACTTTGTCGCCGGCGCGACCTATCCGATTCTCCTGTACCCCGTCTGCATGCGCGAAGCAGTGACCGCCGGGGAAAAGACCGACTGGCTCTGCTACGGCTACTTCCAAAGCGACAACACCGAACAAAGCTTTGAAGCCATGCGGAAGATCGCCGACTTCAGCGGCGGGAACGTGGAGATTATCAACGAGCAAGCCGGCAAAGAGGAGCTTCGCGCCGTGATGACGCTGGTCAAGGTGTTCTCCTACGGCTTCATCACGCTGATCTCCCTGATCGCCGCAGCAAACGTGTTCAACACGATCTATACCAACATCACCCTGCGCCGCCGCGAGCTGGCGATGCTGCGTTCCGTCGGGCTCTCAAACAAAGGCATTCGCCGCATGATAGACTTTGAGTCTCTGATCTACGGCTTGTGCAGCCTGCTGCTCGGCCTGCCGGCTTCCGGCGCTGTGACCTATCTGATCTATTCCTTTGTCAACCGGGAATATGAGATCCCGTTCACCCTGCCCTGGGGCAACATTGCGTTTGCCGTTGCGAGCATTTTTCTGGT
>JAFTCX010000016.1 GCA_017454485.1 Clostridia bacterium
GACTTTTGATCTTCGGTTGTGTTATACTTGTCATGGTGATTGAGTCCCTTCTTGTTAGTTGTGGTTGTGGTAAACTTATTCTAACAAAACTCAATCACTTTTTCTATACTCTTTTGTCTCACATCAATTGTAAACCTACAGAATCTCTTTGTTTTTTTGTCTTTCCTTTGTTTACAAAACGCGCAAAATGTGATAAAATAAAAAAACTCTTAAGAATGTAAAAATAGCAAAACAGGAGGTTACTATGAAACGGTCTTTCAAAAGAATGCTCTCTATGGGGCTGCTCGCAGCATTATTGCTCAGTGTGTTTTCCTTCGGCGGCGTTTTTGCGGCCGGCGATGCTGCCGACACCGTCCGTGCAGGCAGGCTGACCGGTAAAAACTGGATGTCGGGCATCCCGGACGACAGATATCTTTATGAAATCAATCTTCCCGGCACACACGACTGTGTAACGGCATATTGCAAGAATACGACGGACAACGCCGTAAAGCTGTTCGGGCGACCCGTCTATGATTCCGGGGAGTACGCAAAAACGCAGTCGCTCACGCTGTCTGAACAGTTGAACGCCGGCGTGCGATATCTGGATCTTCGCTTTTCTGCAAAGCAGGGGAAGCTTCTTCTTTGCCACGGCAACAACGAAAGGATTGCTGTGATCAACAAGATCATGCAGGGGATGGACGCTTTCAACCCGAGCAGAGCGTTGCTTCACCGCGAAAGAGCGCCGTTTTTGGAATTGGACACGGAGTTTTACGCCTATAAGGATGCGGGCTGCACCGTCCCCTTCACCGGAAAGCGCGTGTTTTCACTTCTCAAGCGCTTTTTAATGAAGCATCCGAGTGAAACGATCATTATAACCGCCAAAAAAGAAAACGGCGATACAAAGGAATTTTTAACGCTTTTCAAAAAACAAATCGAGCGATTGAAAACCGAGATCAATCCCGCAACGCAGCAGCCGTATCTGTATACCGAAAACGGAAACGGCCTTTACACAAAAATGCCCGCGCTTTCGCAGGTGCGGGGAAAAATCATTCTCATGACGCCTTTTTATGAAGAACTTCAGACCGGCGATATGCTCGATTCCAAAAACAAGGCAGGGCAAACCGATTTTATGGGCATGACCTTCCGTTATGAAAACCACTGGAGCGTTCCGTCATGTCTGAAAACGATGTTTGTCTATCGCTTTTTGAAAAAGACAGCGATCGAAATGAGCGCAGACGGCGAACAACATCTGCCTGTTGCGAACCTGCTGAAAACCAACGCAAGCGTCGTTTTGCTGCAAAGCCCGCAAACAATTGCGGCGAAGGTGAACGATTTCCTTTACCGTCAAAACAGATTGAAAAAGGGCTGGTATTACGGCTGGATCATGGGAGATTTTATGACGAAGGAAACGTGTGCTGCAATTTGGCAAACCAACAACTTTGTTTTTGATTATTCACGAAAGGACATGTGATTTATGAAAAAAGCAGCAGCGTGGATTCGCAGATGCTTCTCTTTGTTTTTTGCGGTGGTCGCCTGCATCGGCGGCGCCGTTTCGGGCGAAGCGTCTATCAAAACGGGAAACATGGAGATCGCCCGCACGTTGGAGTTCAGCTATGCTGACGGCGTGAGCTTCTGTCAGGGCCTTGCGACGGACGGAAAGACCTTTTACGGCATCGGCGCCGTCAAGTTTTTGAACTACAACGCGATTACAAAAATCGATATTGAAACCGGCGAAATCATCGAGCGGCGCGAAATGTGTTTGCCGAAACAGCTGATGCAAAAGGGATATTCGCACCTCGGCGACGGCTGTATCTATCAGGGCAAGCTTTATATTGCGCTTGAGGACTTCGGTTTCCGCCATCCCGGCGTGATTGTGTATGACCCCGTCACGCTGGAGGCAGTGGATTTTCATACGCTGCCCGAGGAGGGACGCGGCAACGGACGCATTCCGTGGTGCGTGATCAAGGACGACGTCCTGTACTATTCGCAGTCAAACAACGTGGACGAAATCCGTATGCTGAATTTGCGCGACGATTCCTATCTCGGCGCACTGAAAATCGACGAAACGCTTTTCAAGGTGCAGGGCGGAGAGATCTATAACGATACGCTGTATATTGTGACCAATTCCGGCTTTCGGGACAAAACAATGCATGCCGTCAATCTGAAGACCGGGCATGTGGAGCCGGTGTTTGTCCGCTGCACCGGCAGACTCGACGCCGAGGGGGAGGGCATTGCCGTTTGTCCGCTGGAAGACGGCTCCCTGTTCCACATCATCGACGTCGGCGCCAAGGTGAAGATCACAAGCTTTCGTCCCGCAAAGTAATTAAGTACCCACTGATTCACTCGAATGCGCAAACATTGACGGTAAATTTTCCGTCATTTTGCACAGAAATCGCTTGCAAACCGTCAGGTTGGCTGCGCGATTTCTGTTACATCTGACGAAAAATTTCCTCGCCAATCTTTACGCATCGAATGAATCAGCGGGTACTTAAAAAGCGATCATGATATTTTAAAAAGAGGGACTGAAAACAATAAAAACGCTGCTTGCGGTCGCGGTATTCATTGCTGCGATCCTTGTCAGCGTTATTTTTGTTTCCTTCGCCGGAGAGGTTCGCACCGGAAACGGCATCATTTATGACGTGGACGGCGTTGTGCAAGGCGAGGACGGCATGAATTTTGCCGAAGCTGCGCAGGTGTCGTCGATCCGTTTGGACTATGAGCGCATTGACAATGTCAACAACGCCCGGTTCCAGCGCATTTCCAGTGATGCCGGCTTTGTCACGATTCCGGGAAGCGAATTGTGGTATTCAAACACGGGCAGGGGCGCCGGAAATGACAAGGGTATGTTTGCTGTATATGATAACAGAATCTCCGGCAAAACCATTCGTCCCCGTCAGGACAACTTTTTCCCGGGCGATCTGTTCAGCTTTACTTATCCCGACGCGGCGATTTTGCCCGACGGCAGCCGCGCCGATGTTGTGCTGACCTATTCCAATATGCATATCGTGCTGCAAAGCTCGTTTTACGGCAACTATATGGCACAGACCTATATCGCCTCGCCCAATATGCTGCGCGCCGGCAACTCCTACGGTTCCGGCTCCACCGTGACGCGAAACGGCCTGCAGGTGGATATCAATATTAAGGTTGTGGATCAGTTCGGCAACATTGTGGAGGGTACGTTTATGTATCCCATGACGGATATCGATGTCAGCCGTGACGGAAATGCTTCGTTTGCACAACTGTATGATTCCGGCATTCATCACAATTATTCTGAGTCTATCAGCGTCAACAGCGGTTATGTCGGCGATATTTATGTGCCGGACGCAGAAGGTGTGGACGAGCAGTTGCTTTCCTACAGCTACAATCCCTCCCTTGCCGGTTATAAAACCGGTGTGGAAAACTATGGCGACGGCGTGCGCTTCTTCGGTCTCGGACGTTCCGATCAGGACCCGGGCACCTATTATTCCGGCTTTGTCTCTGTGGCAGACAATACGGGCGGCGGCGTGAACATTACGCTTTGGACCTCCGGCAGCCGCAGCGCGCCGGTGCGAACGAACCTTTTGAACGGCAAGCAGGTGATCAACCACGCCATTGTGTCCTCCACCACGGCGGGCGGTACGATTCAAACCACCAAGGACGGCAATGCCGACGGAACGCTGTCGGACGGCAGCGAAGTGCTCGGCCCCGGAACGGTCGTTGTGCCGGAGGGCAAAACCATGCGCTATACCATGACGCCGATGGACGGCTTTGCCATTGAAGAGATTCAGATCGGCGACGAGACAGACGGCTCGGTGAACAAGACCACGATTTCCACCGAACAGCTCGAAGCGCTGCGTCTGGGCGAGATCAGCGAAATTCCGGTCACAATGAACACAGGGCTGCGCGAGCGGCTCGGCACAACCTACTACGACGTCGGAGAACGCATCGGAAAGCTGGTTTATGACAGCACAAACAATGCTTATATTTATGAATTCCCCGACAACAACTATCACCACCGCATTCATGTGTCGTGGAAACCGATTACGCTCGATTTGCGTGTCTCCAAGCGTGTCCCGCTCGGCGCAGACGACACCGCGTTTCCGTTTACGCTGGAGCTGACAGAGGGAAGCCAGTATGCACTTCCGGCGTCCATTACCAGTGTCAAAGGCGGCACACGATCCACTGCCGAAACCGACGAACTGATTCCGTTTTCGCTGCAGGCGGACGAAAGCATCCTGTTCAACGGAATCCCCATCGGCACCACCTATCTTGTTTCAGAAGGACAGGCAGCCGGCAGATGGCGGCTCAAAAGCGAAACCAACACCAGCGGTGTGATGGAAAACGGCACTTCGTCGTATGAGATTGCATACGCGGACGCCTCGGAAACCCAGCGTGCGGCGCTCGTTTGGACCGACGGCACTGTGTTGTACAATGTCGGCGCGGCCATTCCGCTGAGTGCTGCCACGGTGCTGCCGAACGGCGAACATGTGACCTACGGCGCGGCAACGATCAATCAGCGCCAAAATCCGTCGCTCGCATGGGAAGAGAACGGCAAAACCTATTATTACGATAACAGCCATACCACTTCTGCGGCGTTGTCCGAAGTGCCGTGTCTCGACGCCGAGGTGGAAAACGAAGCCCTGCGCGATTTGACCGTGCGCAAAACCGTGACCGGCACCTACCCGGATCATACAAAGCAATGGACGTTCACCTTTTTGTCACAAGCGGTCGCCGGCAGGCAACTGACCGTTGCGCGTTCCGACGGAACGACCCGGACCATTACCGTGGGGGTCAACGGCCGCTATGATTTTCAGTTGAAGCACGATGAATCCATCACTTTCCTTGATCTGCCGCTCGGCGCGGACTACAGCGTGACAGAAGCGGACACCGATCATTACAAGGAGAGCTTTCGCATCAACAGCGGCACGCCCGTGATCGGGCGCAGCACCGGCGAACAGACCCTGATGCAGGACAGCGTTGTGGATTATTTGAACGATTGCTTCTTCCTGCCGCCGCCGACCGGGCTTTTTGAAAACGGTGAATGGGCGTGGATGCTGCTCTTGACGGGCGCAGCGCTTTCCCTGCTGCTTTGGCGCAAAAAACGCAACGGAGGTGCTGCCGATGGAATCTGACCCGATGCAGTCCGTTGCGCGGCTGCTCAAAAAAACAAAATTTCGAAAAAAGCTGATCGGCGGCGTGGACGAAAGCGACGTTTGGGCAAAGCTCGATCAGCTGCAAAAGGAATTCCAACGTGTCTATGAAAAGCGGGAGGCAGAGCTGCTTGCCGTCATAGAGTACCAACGCGAAACCATGTCGCCCGCAGCGGCGCGCGCAGCCCCGACTGCGCCGCCGGAACCGATGCCGCCGCCTGTTGCGGCAAAGGGCGTGCAGATGTTTCAGGTGCAGCAGGTGGAGGACGACGATGGCGAATAAAATGCGCAGTCCTGCCCCGAAAGCACCGCTCACGCCGGAACAGATCATTCGTCTGCGCCGCCTGAAGCTGCAGGAGGCAAACACGGTGACCGGCTTTTTGAAAAAGCTGCTGCTGTTCCTGGCGGTCATTCTCTTGCTCTTTACCGTCTTTTTCGGCGTCAAGCCGATGGTCGGTAACGATATGAAACCATCCTTCCACACAGGGGATCTTCTCCTTTACTACCGGCTGACGCGGGAATACCGCGCAGGGGATGTGGTGGTTTACACTGCGGACGGTGCGCAGTATGTCGGCAGAATCGCCGCTGTTGGCGGAGATACTGTGGAGATCACCGAACAAAGCACGGTGAAAATTAACGGCAGCACCGTGATGGAGGCGGACATTTATTACCAGACGCCGCGCTACGGCGACGAGGTTCTCTACCCCGTAACGCTGGCAAACGGCGAAGTGTTCATCCTCTGCGATTTCCGCGACGGCGGCAAGGACAGCCGCTATTTCGGAGCCGTTCCCTTGACCCGGGTCAAAGGTCAAGTCATTGCCGCTTTGCGGCGAAGCCAGTTGTAAAACCGGCAAAAACAATCCGAAAAGAAAAGGAGTCAAAAATCATGAAAAAAGTTCTTTCCATCATGCTCGCAGTGCTGCTTGTCGCTGTGATGGCTGTGCCCGCGTTTGCGGCCAATCCCAGCTTCACCGGCACAACCGTGACCTTCAAGAAAGACCTCGTGCTGCCCAACCACTCTCAGTACACGGTCATTCCTACTCTCACGTTCAAGTACACCATCACTGCCGGCGAAGAGGTTGCGGGCGACGAAACCCATCAGCAGGTGAACGCCGGTATCGGCACGCCGACTGTGTCTGATGCTGTTTTCAGAGCGGCAACCGGCACAACCACAACTCAGAACGTGGCCATCGACTTTAACGGCATTACCTTCCCGCATCCGGGTGTGTATCGCTACATTCTTACAGAAGATTTTCAAACCAATTCCGAAGCCGGTGTGGAAGGTGCGCTGACTTATGACCGCAACAGCTATCTGGTTGACGTCAGAGTTACGGGCGACACCACTTACCAGATTACCAACGCGATCATGTATAAGCTGCAAAAGGATGATCAAGGCGCAATTGTGATTCCCGAGATCATTCTGAATGCCAACAAAACCGAAGCAAGATATGCGAATATCGAGAATAAGGTGGATACCATCACCAATAAGTATGACATCAATCATCTGAAGGTCACAAAGACCATCGCCGGCCCGAACGCAAACAAGGCAGACAAGTTTGAATTTGTGATCAATCTTGCGAACGGCCCGAAGAACACCACCACAAAGTATGATCTGGACGGCACAGTGTATGATGTCGCGTTTAACGGCGAAGGCACAGCGTCTGTTACTGTTCAGCTCGGTGATTCTTCCACGATCGAATTCTACTCGCTGCCGATCGGCACAACCTATACGGTGAAGGAAAACCTCACTTCAGTGCAGAAAGGTCAATATAAAATTGCGATCAACGATGCTGCGAGCGAAAACGGTGAAACCAGCGGCACCATCAGCAACACTGCTTCCGACGTTTCCTACAAGAACACCGCCGGCACGATTACGCCGACCGGTTTGTTCCTGACCTACGGCCCCTATGTGCTGCTTGTCATCGTTGCCATTGCGCTTGCAATCGTGTTCATGCGCAAGAGAAACAACCGTCTTGTTGACGAAATCGCGTAACCAACCACTGTAACAGCCCGGAGGGGTTCAGATGTTTTACCTTTGTAAAAAATTGAATAGAGCCCCGGCCGGATTGCTGCTGCTTGCGTTTCTGTTCTGCCTGCTGCTGCCTGTGGCTGCGGCTTCAGATGCAGCGGGCAGACTGCCTGTGTATGTCACTTTTTCCGGAAGCGCACTCCCGGAAGAGACGTTTACGGTTGTGGCGCAGCCTAAAGATGGCGCTCCGGCGCCGACACCCGCGTCGCAGTCTGTGACGCTGTCTGCAGCCAAAACCGCCGGACGTGTCACGTTTACCTTTGCGGGACTGTCGGAGGGCGTTTACTGCTATCGACTGTATGAGCAAAGCGGCACACGCGCCGACGTGATTTATGACAAAACGGTCTATGATCTTGAGGTGCATGTGCAGAACGTGAACGGCGAAACGCAGATCATTTTTGTGGTCTATGACGCGCAAACCGGCGGCAAGCCCGAAACGGTGATTTTCCGCAATTCCTGCGGAAGCGATCCAACCACACCGTCGTCGCCGACAACGCCCACGGTGCCGGTGGTTCCGATCAACCCGACCGAGCCGACGCAGCCGACACAGCCGACGCGTCCCGGTGAGCCGACGAATCCGACTTCGCCGACAAGTCCGAGCGAGCCGACGAATCCGACTTCGCCGGCAAGTCCGAGCGAGCCGACCAATCCGACTGCACCGACAAAACCCGGTGAGCCGACGAATCCGACTGCGCCGACCAAACCCGGCGAGCCGACGAATCCGACTGCGCCGACCAAACCCGGCGAGCCGACACAGCCGGACAAACCGACAAAACCCGGAAAATCCGAAACAACAACGGAAAGCAGGAAAAAGGACGATTCGCCCAACACAGACGGCGAAACCAACCAGTGGAACTATCTTGCATGGATGGTGTCGTCCGCGTTTATGGTCTTTGCGCTGATTGTGATTGACCGGGAACGCAAACGTGAAGAAAAAGCATAAGGTACCCGCTGATCAACTCGGTGTGTGAAGATTGGCGAGGAAATTTTTCGTCAGATGTAACAGAAATCACGCAGCAAACCTTCCGGTTTGCAAGAGATTTCTGTGCAAAATGACGGAAAATTTACCGTCAAGATTTGCATATCCGAGTTGATCAGAGGGTACTCAACAAGCAACACAAGCATTGATTGTCAGGCGGGCGATTGCGGTCCGGTAGCCGTTGCGCCCGCCCGAAGGTTTTTTTCGCAGAAAACAGAAAAAGGGGCACAGAGCGTCTGTGCCGCGTTTTGTGTTTTCTCATTTTTTTTAAGGAGCGAAACAGTATGCATACTGCAGCAAAAATTGCAAAGGTCGGCGACCGCATACTTTCGTTTGTTGCCCTTTTGCTTGTCCTTTCCATGCTGCTGTTCGGCGGCTATTCGCTGTGGGATATGTGGAGCACGGCGCACGGGGCGTTCATTTCCAACGATCTGCTCAAGTATAAGCCGAAGGAGGACGACCCTGACAATCTTTCGCTGTATGATTTGAAGGCCATCAATGACGATGTGCGCGGCTGGCTGACCATTGACAACAGTCATATTGATTATCCGGTTGTGCAGGGCAGCGACGATATGGAATATGTCAACAAGGACATCTACGGGCGGTTCAGCCTGTCCGGCGCCATCTTTTTGGGTTATCGCAACGCGCCGGATTTTTCCGATGGTTATAACCTGCTGTATGGGCATCATGTGGACGGCGGCGCCATGTTCGCGGATGTGATTGAATTTCAGAAGGCCGATTTTTTTGAAAAACACCGCACCGGGCGGCTGATGACCTTTGGCGGAAATTTTCGCGTCGATGTGTTTGCCGTTGCGGCTTTGGACGCCTATGACGCCTATGTTTACCGCGACCCGTCGGACTACGACGATCCTGCCGACATGCAGAGCTTGATTGATTATTTGCGCACAAACAGCATGCAGTACCGTGATATCGGCGTCACGGGCAGCGACAAGGTGATGGCGCTTTCCACCTGCACCAGCAGCGCAACCTACGGGCGTGCCGTTTTGTTTTGCAAACTGACGCCGGAATCGTAACGAAAGGAGCTTCGCAGATGAAATCCGTGATTCTGAAAGCATTGATCGTGCTGTTTCTCGGCGTGTTTGTGTTTTCGACGGTGCAGTTTTACCGGGTGACCAAAACGACCAACGAGGAAAAGCAGGAGGTTTCCGCGTTGGCCGAGATTGTGCAGACGAACCGCAAAACGGCGCAAAAGAAAGCCAAGGCCAAGCAGGACGCAGGCATTCTTGCGCTGCAAAAGAAAAACCCGGACGCGTTCGGCTGGATCAAAATTGAGGGCACGCGGGTGGATTATCCGGTGATGTTCACGCCCGAGGATCCGCAAAAGTATTTGCGGCTGACCTTTTCGGGCAAGTATTCCATCGGCGGCGTCCCGTTTTTGGATGCAGCTTATTTTCCGGGCTGCGGCAACGCCATCATCTACGGGCATCGAATGGATAACGGCACGATGTTTGCCGATTTGCAAAACTACCGCGACAAGAACTATTTCAAAAGCCACCGCAACATTACGTTTACGACGCTGGAAGGCGAGAAAACCTATGAGATCATCTCTGTTTTTCTTGCCAAAAAGGGCAGCGGATTCTTGTATTATGATTACACCGATCTGACCGACCCGGTGCAGTTTGAGGAATATCTCCAAAATGTCAAAGCCCTTTCGCTTTACGACACCGGCGTTACGGCCGTGTTTGGCGACGCCTTGCTGACGCTCTCCACCTGCTCCTACCACACGACCGATGGACGGCTGGCTGTGGTAGCGCGGCAGTGCAGCTGATCGGTTGTCTGCTGCGTTGATGCTGAATATGCGAACGGACCGGCTGCGGACGTGGTTGTAAGCGATGAATTTTTTTACTTGGTGTGGGCAGAAGGACTTGCTTGCCCTCTTGCGGTGCCCGAAATTGCCTGCGCCTTGGAGCGGCGCGCAATTTCGACCGCTGCGCCATCACCGCCTCGCTGCATCCGCCACCGGCGGCGCTTCGGCGGTGATGCCCGGCACGCGCGTGCCTCGGGTACAGTGATTTTACCGGTGAAAAAGAAAAAAGCACCCCGAAGGCGCTTTTTTCTTTTTGGCAGGGGCAGAAGGACTTGAA
>JAFTCX010000001.1 GCA_017454485.1 Clostridia bacterium
CATCTTCCGCGACCCGCGCTGGGGACGCGGACAGGAGACCTGCGGCGAAGACCCGTTTTTGACGTCTGAAATCGCCAGGGCATACATCAAAAACCTGCAGGGCGACGGTGAATTTTGGAAGGCGACCGCCTGTGCAAAGCATTTTGCGGCGCATTCCGGCCCCGAAGCAAAGCGCCACGGCTTTGACGCGGTTGTTTCCGAAAAGGATCTTGCAGAAACCTATCTTCCCGCATTTGAACAAACCGTAAGCGCAGGCGTTGCGGGCGTGATGGGCGCATATAACCGCACGAACGGCGAGCCCTGCTGCGCGAGCAAAACGCTGATGGAAACGCTGCGCGGCGACTGGGGGTTCGAAGGCTATTTCGTCTCCGACTGCTGGGCGATCAAGGATATTTTTGACGGCCATCACTGTGTGGATTCCGTAACCGAAGCGGCAGCTATGGCGCTGAACGCCGGGTGTGAGCTGAACTGCGGCGAAGCGTACCGTTCGCTGCAGGCGGCGTTCGAAGAGGACCTTGTCACGGAAGAGACGATCACCGCGGCAGCGGAACGGCTGTTTACGATTCGCGCAAAGCTCGGCGAATTTGAAACGCCGCGCCCGTTTGCCGATATTCCGTATGCGGCGGTCTGTGCGAGCGCGCATAAGGCGCTGAGCTTGAAAATGGCCGAGGAAAGCCTTGTGCTGCTGGAAAACAAAGCGCAGTTTTTGCCGTTCGACGCGAACAAAACCATGAAAATTGCCGTGGTGGGACCGACCGCCATGAACGAGTGGTCGCTGGAGGGCAACTACAACGGCCACGCGGACGAATATATCACCGTTGCCGACGGCGTGCGCCGCGTGTTCAAAAACGCCGCCGTGCGCGTTGCCGACGGTTCGCCGATCTGCGACGGCGTGCAGTCGCGCTGGAACGAGTTCTCCGATTTGATCAGCGAGGGCGTTGCCGCGGCCGAGGACGCCGATGTGACGCTTCTCTGCCTCGGGCTCGACCGCACGGTGGAGGGCGAGGAGCTCGGCTTTGTGAATGATTTCACCGGCGGCGGCGACCGCAAAACGATGCACCTTCCCGCGTGTCAGATGCAGCTTGCCGAAGCGGTTTGCGCGGCGTGCGACAATGTGGTTGTCGTTGTGCTGTGCGGCTCGTGCGCCGATTTGGGCGACTCGGTGCGCAAAAAGGCAAAGGCGATCCTGCACGGCTGGTATCCCGGCGCGCTGGGCGGCCTTGCGATTGCAAACGTGCTTTCGGGCGCTGTGTCGCCGAGCGGCAGACTGCCGATCACATTTTATAAAGAAGAAAACACGCTGCCCGATATGGAAGACTACGCGATGACCGGGCGCACCTACCGCTATTTGAACGAAACACCGCTGTATCCGTTCGGCTTCGGCCTGAGCTATACCGCGTTTGGCTACGGCAAAGCGGAGCTTTTGGCAAAGGACGAAAACCGCATTACGGCGCGCGTTACGGTGACCAACACGGGCGAACGCGCCGGCAGAGAGGTTGTGCAGTGCTATGCAAGATTCACCGACAGCCGCACCGTTACGCCGAACTGCCAGCTTTGCGCGTTTGAAAGTGTGTTTTTGCAGCCCGGCGAAAGCAAAGCGGTGACGCTGAACATCGACCGCTATTGGCTGAAAGCTGTGCTGGCCGACGGCAGCCGCGCCGAACCGGACGGCGGAATCACCCTTTATTTCGGCGGCGGACAGCCGGACTGCGGCGCCGAAGGACTGACGCTTTGAAAGGAAGAGATCCCATGAAGATGAAAAGAATGCTCGCGCTGTGTCTGTCGGTGCTGCTGCTTTGCGGCACTGCGGTGTTTGCCGGTGCATCGGGCGAGACCGCCGAGGCCTTTGTGCCGGTGTTTCGCTTTGTTGCAAGCAGCGACACCCATGTGCGCGAGAGCAGCGATATCACGGCAAATCGCATCGGCAAAATGCTGCGCACCGCTTACCGGATGGCCGAAAGCGACAAGGCTTATAACCGGCTGGACGCCGTGCTGGTGGTCGGCGATTTGACCGACGACGGCACAAGCGCGGAATTTGAAAAGTTTTCCGAAGCAATGAAACCGGCGCTGCGGGCGGAAACCGCGCTTTTGACCGTGGTTGCAAAAAACCATGACGGCTACGCGCTCAGCCGCGGCGAAATTCGAAACAAGTGCAAGGCGCTTTCCGGCTTTGACGCGGATTTCCATGTCGTGCTCGGCGGATTTCATTTCATCGGTCTTTCCGCTTCCGAAAGTGCGCTGCAGCATTACGACCTCGGCCAGCTCACCTGGCTGAAAAAGCAGTTGGACGAAGCTGTGAAAGCCGACCCGAACAAGCCTGTGTTTGTGATGCACCACGAGCCGACGGTGGAAACCGTTTACGGCTCCGGGGTCTATGACGGCTGGGGCGTGCCGTATTTCGGCGCGATCCTTTCAAAGTATCCGCAGGTCGTGGAGATCTGCGGCCACTCGCATTATCCCGTCAACGATCCGCGCTCTGTCTGGCAGGGCGATTATACCGCGATCAATACCGGCGCGGTCGCTTATACGGAGTTTACGATCGATGCTTATCGCGCCTATCATCCGGCGGACGCCAACGACGTTGCGAACTATTGGATCATTGAAATCGACGCGCAAAACAACCTGCGGCTGCGCGGCATGGACTTGAACGCAGAAGCGGTGCTTTGCGATTACTTCATGAAAAACCCGGCGAACAAAGCCAACCGCGATTTTTCAAAAGCAGCGCAGAAAAAAGCGTCTGTCGCGCCCGCGTTCGCCGCATCTGACGCGCCGGATGTAAAGCCCTGCTTCGGCGGGTGCAAGGTGCGCGTTCCTGCGGCGGCGACCGCAACGGGCGAGCCTGTGACGCTTTATCGCTTGCGCGTCAAGGACAAGCTCGGCGGAACAGTCCAAAAAGACTGGGTGCTGCCGCAGTATTACCGCGCGGACGGCACGGATGAGATCGTGTTTGACATCGCGTATCTCCCCAAGGGCACCTACACGCTGATTGTGACAGCCGAAACGTGCTACGGCAAGCAGTCCGCGCCGCTGACGGTCACGGTGACTGTGGACGGCAACGTCGGCTTTGCGCATATAAAAGATGTATTCACCAAGCTGTTCGAAGACGTCAAGGACTTCTTCGTTCATCTGTTTTGGTAATTTTTAAGTTTTTTCCCTGAACTCGGAGGCACATTCCCATGAAAAAGAAAGGTTGTATCATTCCCGCTGTCCTGCTTGTGTTGCTGCTTGTCCTTGCGGCTGTGCTGCCGCCGGTGACGCAGAAAAAGACGATGGAAAGCGCCAGCTTCGGCGCTTATGACCGCGTGATCATCGTCGGCATCGACGGGGCGGGGCAGTTTTTCCGCGACGGCGATATGCCGAATTTTCAGCGCATTTTCAAAAACGGCGCGGTCAAATATAGCGTGCGCACCGAGGTGCTGACCGATTCCGCGCCGAACTGGACGTCGATGCTCAGCGGCGTGTCCTATTTCAAGCATCACATCCACAACGACGATTCCGCTGTCAATGTGCGCACCGGCGACACGAAATATCCGACCGTGTTCGGCGTAGTGCGTCAGACCGATAAGGAAAGCGCCCTCGCGTCGTTTTCAAACTGGGCAAACACCAACATCGGCATTGTGGAAAACGACATCGGCGTGATGCAGTGTACGATTCCGGACGACCGCAAGCTTTGCGCGAACGTGTGCGATTATCTTGACAAGGGCAACGCGCCGCGCCTGATGTTCACGCTGTTTGATGGTGTGGACGTCACCGGCCACGCGCATGGCAGCAAATCCGAAGAATATTTTTCCGCGCTGCACACGGCGGACGAATACATCGGCAAAATTTATGACGCGTGCGAACGCAACGGTTTGCTGGAAGACGGGCTGTTTATCGTCACCGCCGACCACGGCCACACCGTGCAGGGCGGCCACGGCAGATTTTCAAAAAATGAATCGCTCACCACCATTGCCGCCGCCGGCAAAACGATCATTCCCGGCGGAACCTACGACACAGTGACACGCGACCGCGATCTTGCGGCAATCACGCTGTTTGCCCTGGGCGAAGAACGTCCGAAGACCATGTCCGCGCGCGTGCCCGCAAATCTTTTTGTAAAAACGCCGGGAGAATGCCGCTCGTTCTATAAAGATATACTCGACGGCATCATCTCCCCGGTGATGTGGATTGTAACACAATTCTGGAAAGGCTGAGAAAGGAGAACATTATGAGTTTTGCTGAAATCAAACAATGGGTCATCGGCGCCGTGTTCGGCGTGTTCGCCGTGCTGCTGGCGGTTTTGCCGCTGCAGGGAACGCAGCATCTGCTTGCGCCGGTCGGAAAGGACCTTCCGACAACGCCGGACGATTTTCTTCCCACGGTGCGGCTGGTGATCTTTACCGACACGCACAACCACCACGACCGTGTGGCGAACGCCATTGACACGGCGTATGCAATGTTCGACACTGCCGCGCCGTATGCCGGTGTGGACGGCTTCTTCTGCCTGGGTGATTTTTCGTCCGTCGGCGAGGAGAGCGCCTATATCAACTATGCGAACACAATCAAGGCGCATGTGCGCGAAGAAACGCCGATCATCACCATCCACGGCAACCATGAATTCAAAAACGACAACTACCGCGACTATTTCAGCGCGCATTTCGATCACGATTTTGACACCGTGACAACGATCAACGGCTTTTCCTGCATCGCCTTTTCCGGCGAGCGCAGCACGACCGAATGGACGTTTACGCCGCGCAGCCTGAAATGGTTGTCCGATTCCATCAAAACCGCCGAAAAGAACCGCACCGACGGCCGCGCGATCTTCGTGTTCCAGCATCCGCACCCGTGGGGCACCGTTTACGGCAGCACCGTCTGGGGCGACCCGCAGCTCAACCCGATCTTTTCCGGCCATCCCGCGCTGGTGGATTTTTCCGGCCATTCCCATTATCCGATGAACGATCCGCGTTCCATCAATCAGTCCACCTATACCGCAGTCGGCTGCGGCGCGATGGAATATTTTGAGCTGGACAACAACTACCTTCCGGGTCAGCATCCCGACGGCTACGATCCGGCGAATCAGATGACGGTTCTTGAGGCCGACAACGACGGCAGCGTGCGCATTCAGGGCTATGACCTGCTGTCGGACACCTATTTCTGCGAATACTACATCGATAACGTCAACGACTGCCGCTCCTATACCTACGGCTACAACAACATGGCGCTGCACGACAAGGCGCCCGTCTTCCCCAACGACGCGAAAGCCGCCGCCGCAAGGAACGAAAACGGCGAATGGGTGCTTTGCTTCAGCGAAGCGCAGGCCGCGCCGGGCTTCATCGTGCACGAATACAACGTGACGATTCTCGACGACAAAAACAAGCCGTGCTACCATGAAAACCTTGTCAACGATTACTTTGTCATTGACGGCGACGACACCGCCGCGTTCAAAATCGGCGCCGACACGCTGGAAAGCGGAAAGACCTACAAGCTGCTTGTTGTGGCCGAAAGCGCCTATCACAAGCTTTCCAAGCCGCTGGTTGTGACCTTTACAGCGCAGTAAACGGAGTGGGACAATGCAGAACAAAACCAAACGAGCCGTTGCGATCGGCGCCGCCATCGCAGCGATCTTTGCCGCAGTTGTGCTGTGCATCGTGGTGCCCTCGCTCACGATGAAAGACGAAGCGCTCCCGGCCGGCGCATTGCAGCTGGTCGGCCATCGCGGCTTTTCCGCCGCCGCGCCCGAAAACACACTGGCGTCCTTCCGTCTTGCGGCGGAAAATGGCTTTTGGGGCGCGGAATGCGACATTCAGCAGACCGCAGACGGCGTGTGGGTCATCATGCACGACTGGGACGTTGACCGCATGACCGACGGGAAAGGCAAAGTGAACGAGCTGTCCTTTGCGCAGATCCGTTCGCTGCACATCGACAGCGGCCATAAGGTCCGCAGCTTTCCCGATGAAAAGGTCCCCACGTTGGAGGAATATCTTGACCTTCTCAAAAACTACGATACCCGCCCGGTGATCGAGATCAAGTCTTCACCTGTGGAAGCGATGGACTCTCTTGCGGCATATCTGCTGTCGCGTGAAGAAAAAGACAGTTTTGTGCTGATCAGCTTCAGCCGTGAAGACCTTGCGCGCATCAAAACGCTGATGCCGAAAAACCCCGCCTGGCTTTTGACAGAGGCAGCAACGCAGGACGATATCGACTTTTGCCTGCAAAACGGGATCGACGGTCTGGATTTTCGCAAAAAGACAAAACCCGACATTGCCCGCGCCGCTGCCGAAGCGGGACTGAAAACGATCGTGTGGACGGTGGACGACCGGAGCAAAGCAAAGGAGTTCTATGATTTGGGCGTTACCGCCATCACCACCAACGCGCTGACGCCAGACGCGTTTTGAAAGGAGACTTTACCATGACCTATTTCCTTGCCGTGGACATCGGCGCGTCTTCCGGACGGCACATCCTCGGCAGCGTGAACGACGGAAAGATCGAGCTGCAGGAGATTTACCGCTTTGACAACGGCATCCAAAACGAAAACGGCGTTCTCGTGTGGGACCTTGCACACCTGCTGCGCGAAGTGAAGGCCGGCATTGCAAAATGCAAAACGCTCGGCCGCGTTCCGCAAACGGTCGCCATCGACACCTGGGGCGTCGATTACGTGCTGCTGGACGAAAACGAAAACGAGCTGCTGCCCGCCGTGGCCTACCGCGACGCTCGCACAGCGGCTGTGCAATCGCAGGTGCACGCGCTGCTTTCGCCCGCTCTGCTCTATGCGCACACGGGCATCCAGCACCAGAATTTCAACACGCTCTATCAGCTTTTTTGCGACAAACAAAGCGGAAAGCTGCAAAAGGCGGCGCATTTTCTGATGATGCCGGACTACCTCTCCTACAAGCTGACCGGCGTGATGAAAAACGAATATACCAACGCGTCCACAACCGGCATGCTCGGCGCAGAAAGCAAAACGTGGGACACCGACATTCTTTCCGCGCTCGAAATTCCGAAAACGCTCTTTTTGCCCCTGTCGCTGCCCGGAACCGAGGTCGGCGCTTTCAGCGAAGACGTGCAGCGCGAAGTCGGCTTCAACGCCACGGTGCTGCTCGCGCCGTCGCACGACACGGCGTCCGCCGTTGCCGCCTGCCCGATCGACGAACAAAGCGTCTACATCTCCTCCGGCACCTGGTCGCTGATCGGCACGGAAAACGCGCATCCCGTTTTGAGCGCACAGGCGCAAAAGGCAAACTTTACCAATGAGGGCGGCGTGGAATACCGTTTTCGTTTTCTCAAAAACATCATGGGCATGTGGCTGTTTCAAAACATCCGCAAAGACCTCGGCAAGAAATACACCTATGACGAGATGATGCACCTTGCGATGGAAAGCGATTACCGAAAGACGTTCGACTGCAACGACCCGTCGCTGACCGCGCCCGAACATATGCTTGACGCGATCTCGGCGCTGCTGGGCGAAGAGCTTGTGCTCGGCGATCTGCTTTCGGCGGTGTATCATTCCCTTGCGCAGTCCTATGACACGGCGGTGCGCGAGATCGAAGCGCTCAGCGGCAAGGCGGTTTCGCAAATTCTCATCGTCGGCGGCGGCAGCAAGGATCGCTATCTGAACGCGCTGACCGCGTCTGTGACGGGAAAAACGGTTGTGACCGGTCTTTCGGAAGCAACCGCGCTGGGCAATCTTCTGTCGCAGATCATGTATCGCAAAAAAATCAGTCTCAGCGAAGCGAGGCTGCTTGTAAAACAATCTTTTGATTTAAAGGAGACAATCGTATGAGCAGATATGATGAAGCAAAACAAATCTACGCGCAGTGCGGCGTGGATACCGAAGAAGCGCTGAACGCGCTGCGTGACGTTTGCGTGTCCGTGCACTGCTGGCAGGGCGACGACGTGATCGGCTTTGACAACAAGGAAGCGCTGTCCGGCGGCATTCAGACCACGGGCAACTACCCCGGCAAGGCGAGAACGCCGGCGGAGCTGATGGCGGATATCGACAAGGCGTTTTCCCTCATTCCGGGCAAGAAAAAGCTGAATCTGCACGCGAGCTACGCCATTTTTGACGGCGAGCCGGTCGGCAGAGACAAGATCGAGCCGCAGCATTTCAAAGCGTGGGTCGATTTTGCAAAGCAGCGCGGCGTCGGCATCGACTTTAACCCCACGTTCTTTGCACACCCGATGGTGAAGGACAATCTCACGCTTTCGTCGCCCGACGAAACGGTGCGCGCCTACTGGGTTGCGCACGGCAAAGCCTGCATCCGCATCAGCGAATATTTTGCCGAACAGACCGGCATTCCCTGCGTGATGAACATCTGGATCCCCGACGGCTACAAGGACATTCCGGCCGACCGTCTCGGTCCGCGCGCACGCTTCAAAAAGAGCCTGGACGAAATTCTGTCCGTGCCGTATGACAAGAGCAAGGTCTATGTGACGCTGGAAAGCAAGGTGTTCGGCATCGGTCTGGAAAGCTATACCGTCGGCTCGGCGGAGTTCTGCCTTTCCTATTCCGCAAAGAACAACATCACGCCGCTGATGGATAACGGTCACTACCATCCGACCGAGGTGGTCAGCGATAAAATCTCCTCGCTGCTGCTGTTCAACGAAAAAATCGCCCTGCACGTCACACGCCCCGTGCGCTGGGATTCCGACCATGTGGTGCTCTTTGATGACGAAACAAAGGAGATTGCCAAGGAGATCGTGCGCAACGACGCGCTGTCTCGCGTGTTCATTGCAACGGACTATTTCGACGCTTCCATCAACCGCATTTCCGCGTGGGTGACGGGCGTGCGCAATGTGCAAAAGGCGCTGCTGTTTGCGCTGCTTCAGCCGAACAAGCAGCTCAAGGCGCTGCAGGATGAAAGCGACATGACCGCGCTGATGGTGCTGCAGGAGGAGCTGAAAACCGCGCCCTTCGGCGACGTCTGGAACGAATATCTCGCGCGTCAGGGCGTTGCGGCTGATTACCTTTCCGAAGTGAAGGACTATGAACAGAAAGTGCTGGTGAACCGCGTATGAAAGATATTTTGACTGCGCCGTTTATGCGCGAAATGTGCGACACAACGGCGAATATGTACCGCCTTGGCTGGGACGAGCGCAACGGCGGCAATATCAGCTATCTGCTTTCTGAAAACGATTTGAAGGACTACCTCGATCTTGACAATGTCCTGCGCACGATCCCGACGGGCTTTGACGCGACGGCGCTGATCGGCAAATACTTCATCGTGACCGGCACGGGCAAATACTTCAAAAACGTAAAGAACGACCCCGAAAACAATCTCGGCATCATCCGCATCGCCGCCGACGGCACAACGGCCGAGCTGCTTTGGGGCTACAGCGACGGCGGCAAATTCACCAGCGAGCTGCCGGCGCATTTGATGAGCCACATGGCGCGGCTCAAGGTCGACCCCGAAAACCGCGTGGTCATGCATTCCCACCCGACGCACACGCTCGCCATGAACTATGTGCATGAACTCGACGAAAAGAAATTCACCCACACGCTTTGGGAGATGTGCACCGAATGCATCGTTGTGTTTCCGGACGGCGTCGGCGTGCTGCCGTGGATGCTTTGCGGAACGAACGAAATCGGCGAAGCCACGGCGAAAAAGATGGAGGAGTTCCGGCTCGTCGTCTGGGGAATGCACGGCATTTACGGCGCGGGCAAAACGCTGGACGAAACCTTCGGCTTGATCGAAACGGTGGAAAAGGCCGCGCAGATTTACATGCTCACGGCGCATCTGCCGCGTGTGAACACCATCAGGGACGAAGAGATGGTGCGGCTGGCGGAGTTTTTCAAAGTGAACTACCGCAAGGATTTTTTGAACCTTTAAAGGAAAAGGAGAGACCTTATGAACCCGATTTTTTCCGCAAACTGGATCAAGGCAAAGCGCAGCAACAAGCTTGCCGCAACAGATTTTCTGCGTTCGTTCGTGCTTGACGGCGCCGCAGTCAAGGCCGAGCTGTTTGTCACGGCGCACGGCACCTTTCTTCCGTTTCTCAACGGTCGGCGCATCGGCGAAGACGTTCTCGCGCCGGGCTGGACGGTCTATCAGAAGCGGCTGCAATATCTGACCTACGATGTGACGAACCTGCTCAAAGCAGGGGAGAACACGCTGCGCATCGGCGTCGGCCGCGGCTGGTTTTTCCATAACATTCCGGAGGTCATCACAAAAACGCTCAAGGGCGACGAGGCCGCGCTGATTGCCGCGCTGCGCATCAGCTTTGCCGACGGCACGCAAACGCTCATTGTCACCGACGAGCAGTGGCAGACCTCGCGCAGCAGCGTGGTGTTCAACGACATTTACGACGGCGAAACGCTCGACCTTTCCGCGCGCAAAAGCGCCCTTCTTCCCGCAAAGGTGATCGTTTACCCGAAGCATATGCTCATTCCCGCCGAGGGTGCGCCCATCCGCGAGCAGGAGCGCATTGCCGGACAAAAGCTCATCCAAACGCCGAAGGGCGAGCTGGTGGTGGATTTCGGTCAGGAGGTCACGGGCTATGTGGAATTTTCCGCAAAAGCGCCGCGCAAAGCCGAAATTTGTTTGCAGCATTTTGAAATGCTTGACCGCGACGGCAACGTCTATACCGAAAACCTGCGCTCGGCAAAGCAGCAGTTCCGCGTGATCTCCGGCGGAAAGGCGTTCACGGTCAAGCCGCAGTATACGTTTTACGGCTTCCGCTACATTCAGGTGACGGGGCTTGAAACAGTGAACCCAGCGGACTTTACCGCGATTGTTGTGCATTCCGAAATGAAGCGCACGGGCTATTTCTCGTGCGCAAACGAGCTGCTCAACCAGTTTGCGAGCAACGTCCTTTGGGGACAGAAGGGCAACTTCCTCGATGTGCCGACCGACTGCCCGCAGCGCGACGAGCGCATGGGCTGGACCGGCGACGCGGAAATGTTTTCGCGCACCGCCGCAATCAACTATGACGTGCGTGCGTTCTTCGATAAATGGTATAAAGACATTGCCGCCGATCAGCACGACGACGGCATGATTCCCCATGTGGTGCCCAATGTGCACCGCTTCATCGGCAACAGCGCCGGTTCGCCCGCGTGGGACGACGTTGCAACCGTTTTGCCGTGGGAGCTGTATGTGGCCTACGGCGATAAGGACCGCCTGCGCCGCCAGTTTCCGACGATGAAAAAATATGTCGACGGCATGATCGCACGCTGCCGCGACAAGGACGCGGATGCTGCGCATGAATTTGCGCGTCCGTGGACAACCGAGGGCTACGGCGACTGGCTGAGCCTGGAGGATCTGAGCCGCGAGCACGGCGTTGGCGAAACCGACCGCGGACTGATCGCCACGGCCTATCTCTGCTTCGGGCTGCAAACGCTCATCAAGGCGAGTCAGATTCTCGGCTATGACTGCGCGTGGTATGAATATGTGCTGGAAAAGGTGCGCGCATTTTTCCAAAGCGAATATATGGAAAACGGCCGCATGAAGCAGGACCTGCAAACGGCGATGGTGCTCGCGCTGATCTTCGGTTTGACCGACGATCCGCAGGAAACCGGAAAGCAGCTTGCGGACAATGTTCGCCGCATGGGACGGCTGACGACCGGCTTCATCGGCGCCACCCATCTGCTTGACGCGCTGAGCATGATCGGCGAAGACACGCTTGCGCTCGATCTGCTGCTGCGCACGGAATATCCCTCGTGGCTCTATGCCGTGACGATGGGCGCAACCACGATCTGGGAGCGCTGGAACGGGATGTATCCCGACGGGCATTTCGCTTCGGCGGGCATGAACTCCTTCAACCATTACGCCTACGGCAGCGTCTTTTCGTGGATGTTCCGCCGCCTTGCCGGTCTTGCGCCGGTGGAGGCCGCGCCGGGCTATGCCGCCATTCGCTTTGCGCCCGCGCCGGACGAGCGCATCCCCTGGGTACGCGCGTCGCTGGAAACCGATTACGGCACGGTGGCGTCCCATTATGAAAAAACCGCCGACGGCTGGCGCTTTACGTTCACTGTGCCGGCTGCCTGCACCGCAACGGCGGAGCTGTTCGGCAAAACCTATACGCTGCACCCCGGCGAAAACGTATTGACGGCAGGTTAAAGGAATGAAACAGACACCGGAACAACGCGCTGCGGCGCTTTTGCAGCAAATGACGCTCGACGAAAAAATTCGTCAGGTCACGGCGGATATGCTCTTCGATGTGGAAACCGATTATGAAACGCGGCGCGACCCGCTTTGCGGCTCCTATCGCAACCCCGGTCATTTTATGCACTATCAGCGGCAAACGCCGGCCTCGCCGAAAGAGGTTGCGGAAAAAATCAACCGCGACGTAAAATTGAGTATCGACGCGCAGCCGCACGGCATTCCGCCGCTTGAAAACGGCGAAGCGCTGCATTCTGCGCAATGGGGGATGGGGACGAATTTTCCCCAGCCGATCTCTCTCGCTTCCATGTTCGACCCTGCGCTGGTGCAGGAGGTTGCGGACGCGATCGGCAAAGAGGTCGCGTGTGTCGGCGTGCGGCAGGTCTTTGCGCCGGTGGTCAATGTTGTGCGCGACTGCCGCTGGGGGCGCACAGTGGAAACCTTCGGCGAAGATGTGAAGGTGAACTGCGATTGCGGCAGCGCGATGGTGCGCGGCTTTGAAAAAAACGGCGTGATTGCAACACCCAAGCATTTTGCCGATAACTACAGCTACGGCGGACGGGATTCCAACTATTCCGAAACGAGCGAGCGCACCATGCGCGAAACGATTCTGCCGCCGTTCAAGGCGTGCTTTGACGCCGGCGCACAGTCGGTGATGGCGGCCTATAACGGCTGGGAGGGCGTGCCCTGCAGCGCAAACCGGCGGCTGTTGACCGACATTTTGCGCGGCGAATGGGGCTTTTCGGGCTTTGTTGTGTCAGATTACTGCGGTGTGGAGGGGCTGCATTCCGCCCACAAAATCGCTTCCTCCGAAGCCAAAGCCGCAGCCATGGCGCTGAAAGCCGGGCTGGACGTGATTTTGCCGTTCAACCGCTTTGAAACGGTGAAGCAGGCGCTTGCGCTGGGCTTTTTGACGGAAAGCGAGCTTGACAAAAACGTTTTGCGCGTGCTTTCGGCAAAGTTTCGCCTCGGCCTTTTTGACGCGCCCTTTGCCGACGCGCAAAAGGCAAACGAAATTGTGCGAAACGCCGAACACAAAGCCCTTGCGCTGAAAGCGGCAAGAGAAGCGATTGTGCTGCTCAAAAACGACGGTCTGCTGCCGCTGGAGAAGAAGAACGTGCGGCGCATCGGTCTGTTCGGGGAAAGCGCAAGGCTGATTCCGATCGGCACGAACTATTCCGGCCCCTATCAGGCGCCGTGGCAGGGAAGCGACGCGCCGACGCCGCTGCAGGCGCTGAAGGAATACTGCGGCGACAGCGTCGAGGTTGCCTTTTTTGAAAGCAAAGACATGGAACAAAAAGCGCCGCAGTGCGACGTTTGCCTTTATTTCACCACGATTCTGGAGGGTGAGGGGAGCGACCGCAGCGATTTGCGCCTGCCCTCGTTTACCGTTCACCGCGCTTTCGACGACGGCGGACTGATTGTTGACAAGGCCGCGCAAAGCGTGCACGAGGATCAGCAGCAGGCGATTGTGCGCCTTTGCAAGGCGAACGCGAACACGGCGGTGATTCTCATGAACGGCGCGCCGATCGATATGACGGCGTGGATTTCGCAGACAAGAGCCGTTGTGGAAGCCTGGTACCCCGGCGAACAGGGCGCACGGGCGCTTTCGGAGATTTTGTTCGGCAAAACGAACCCGAGCGGCAAACTGCCGATCACGGTGCCGAAATCCGTCGGTCAGCTCCCGCTGTTTTATGCCCATAAGCCCACCGGACGCGGCTATGCCTACTGCGACGACGACGGACTGCCGCTGTTTCCGTTCGGCTTCGGGTTGAGCTATACGACATTTTCCTTGAAAGACGCTTCGCTTGCTCTTTCCGACTTTGGCGCGGATGTTTCGGTCACTTTGGAAAACACCGGAAAGCGCGACGGCGCCGAGGTGGTGCAGCTTTATCTTTCGTCGTGTGCGTGCGCGGTCGTGCGCCCGGTGAAGGAGCTCAAAGCCTACCGGCGCGTGTTTTTGCGTGCCGGAGAAAGCGAACGCATCACGATGCATCTGACGCGCGAAGATTTTTCCTATTATGACGAAGCGATGGTGTTCGGGCTGCATAACGGGGAACACACGCTGCTGCTCGGCACATCGAGCGAAGATATTTTTGAAACGCTGGCGCTGAAGGCGACAGACGGAAGACTGGAACCACAGGAGGAAAAGCAATGCAACTGATTCATTCTACCCTTGAAATCGGCCTTGAAAAGCCGCTGAAAATTCTGCACGTCACGGATTCTCACATCGCGCTTGCGGACGAACGTGACAGCGAGCGCAAGCACGCGCTGGCCAAACGGCTCGGCGCGCCGGAAAAGGAGCTTTTTTTCAGCGAACACCTCGCCTACGGCAAGGCGCACTGCGATCTTTTGGTGCACACGGGCGATCTGATCGACTTCACCTCGCAGGCGAATTTTGATTTTGCCCGCAAGGTGCTGGCGGAGGAAAAGGTGTTTTTTGCGGCGGGGAACCACGAGTTTTCGCAATTTGTCGGCGAAGCGTATGAGGACCGCGCCTATAAGATGAACAGCTTTCGTGAAATGCAGCCCGGGCTGGGCGCGCCGCTGTTTTTCAATTCCCGGGTGCTCGGCGGCGTCAATTTTGTCGCCATCGACAACAGCTATCACCAGTTTGAGCCGTGGCAGCTCACACGGCTGAAAAAGGAGCTTGCAAAGGGGCTGCCCATCGTGCTGTGCGTGCATGTGCCGCTGTTTGAGCAGGCGCTTTACGATTACCACGTCTCGCGCACCGGCAAGGGCTCAAGCTGCTATCTTTGCGGCTGCGAGGACGAGGACTTGCTGCCGGACGACGAATGGCGTGCCATCGAGATCCGTCCGCGCGGCATCACGACGGAAATGGTGTCGTTCATTAAAGAGCAAGAGCTCATCAAGGCGGTGCTCAGCGGCCACGTGCATTTCAGCTTTGAAAGCCTGCTTTCGCCCGGAATGCCGCAATATGTCACCGGCGGCGGCTATGACGGCACGGCGCGGGAGCTGACGATTCTTTGAAAGGGGACACAGCCATGAAATATTATATCGGCATTGATCTCGGCACCTCGGCGGTAAAGCTGATTTTAACGGACGAGGTCGGCGCGATCAAACAGACGGTTTCAAAAGCCTATCCGCTGTTTCAACCGCAGCCGCACTATAGCGAACAGAACCCAGAGGACTGGTGGAACGCGGTGTGCGACTCACTGGCGGAGCTGACGGCGGACATTGACAAAGCCGAAGTTTCCGCCATCGGCGTCGGCGGTCAGATGCACGGGCTTGTCATGCTCGACAAAGACGACCGCGTGCTGCGGCCGGCGATTCTTTGGAACGATACGCGCACAGGAAAGCAGACCGATTTTCTCAACAACGAAATCGGCAAAGACACCCTGCAATCGCGCACGGGCAACATTGCCTTTGCGGGCTTCACCGCGCCGAAGCTGCTTTGGGTGAAGGCGAACGAGCCGGACATTTTCGCCGCCTGTGCGAAAATCTGTCTGCCGAAGGATTACATCAACTATAAGCTGACCGGCGTGTTTGCAACGGACGTTTCCGACGCGTCGGGAACGCTGTATTTCGATGTGGAGCACCGCTGCTGGTCAAAGGAGATGCTCGAGCTGCTCTCCATCGGGGAAGCGCAGCTTCCGGCTGTGTTTGAAAGCGCGCAGGTGATCGGGCAGACGACGCTGCTCGGGATGCACGCCGACGTGGTGGCCGGCGCGGGCGACAACGCCGCCGCAGCCATCGGCACCGGCACAGTCAACGCCGGACAGTGCAACATTTCGCTGGGCACGAGCGGCACGGTGTTTTTGCCGACCGAAGCTTATGTAAAAACCGAAAACCCGGCGCTGCATTCGTTTTGCCACGCAAACGGAAAATGGCATCTGATGGGCTGCATTCTTTCGGCGGCAAGCTGCAATATGTGGCTCAACGAGCGCATTTTGCAAAGCGATTACAGCATCGAGCCCGGTGCGCCGAACGAAACGCTGTTCTTTTTGCCTTATCTTTCCGGCGAGCGCTGTCCGCACAACGACGGCGACGTGCGCGGCGCGTTTTTGGGGCTGGAGCATACCACAAAGCGCGAGGATCTGGTACTGGCGGTGTATGAGGGCGTGTCGTTTGCAATCAAGGACTGCATCGCCCTGTGTCCCGACGCGATCAAAACCGCAACCGTCTGCGGCGGCGGCACAAAGAGCAAGGCGTGGATGCAGGTGCTTGCCGACGTGCTCGGTATCGAGCTGCGCGTGATCGAAAACGAAGGCCCCGCGCTCGGCGGCGCATTGCTCGCGGCCGGAATCAGCGTGAAGCCGCAGGTGCAGCGCACCGTTACGCCAAACGCTGACGCCGCCGCGCTGTATGAGAAAAAGTATCAAAAATTCAAACAGCTCTATCCGCTGCTGCGCGATTTTTACCGCGCCGAGGATTGAGCCGGGCAGAAGAAAAGAAGCGCTTCCTTTGCGTGAAGGAGCGCTTCTTTTTTTGTTAATTTTCGTCCGTCGGTGTTTTCTGTTCGGAAAACGTGCCGACCACGGCCTGCGGCAAATCAAACGGCATTTCCGCTGTTTGCTGCGGCGCTTTGGCGGCCGGCGGCTGCGGCGGCGTAATCACTTCGCGCTTGAGCGTCTTTTCGGGGCGGAACACCTCGCGCTTCGGCATACCCTGCGCCGAAAGCGGCGCAGGCGCTGCGGCGGGGGTTTTCTTTTCGGGCAGGAAGAGCTGCTCCGACCAGCGCACACGCTCGGCGTTGAACAGTGTCGGACGTCTGCGGCGGAAAAGCAGCAGAACCAGCGCGAGCAGTACGGCGGTTGCAAGCGAGATGGCAAGCCCCATCTTCATGCCCGGAACGGTATAATGCAGTCGGATGGAATGGTTGCCCTTTTCCACGCGCACGCCCAGCAGCGCGTCGCCGATCTTTACAATGTCGCTCGGCGCAACTGGTTCGCCGTCTATTTCAACGCTCCAGCCGTCGTCATAGGGGATGGACGTGAACAAAATGGAGCGTTCGGCAGCGGAAAATGTGCCCGCAACGGTGGTGTCCGTCTGTTCGGTCACTTGCAGCGTGCGATTGCTCAGCACCGCATAGCCCTTTTGAAAAACGCTTTCGTTGAGCGTGCAGGCGTAAAAATGGCAATAACCGTTTTCGCGCTCAAAGGGAATCGTGATATTGATGCTTTCGCCCTCATCGAACGCGCCCAGGTCAAGAATGCTGTTTTGCGACGCGTTGCGGGAATAGGCGCCCTCTTCGGAGTTGATCGTGACATCCTTGGCGGACGCGCCGTCCACCTGATAAAAGATATAGATGTTCTTGTTTTTCGGCGCAAGCAGCGTGAAGGTTGCGCTGGCGTCGGAATCCGCTTTGCGGTCGGTCTTTTGAAAATAAAACGATGTGCCGGAAAGGTCCTCGGTGAACGGGTCGGTGTTGTTATAGTTGACATAGGCCACGCTCAAGGGCGAAAACAGCTCGTCGTTGACGTTGGTGGAAAGGGTGAAGAAATCCTGCTGCACATCAAAGGGGTTGCTGCTTGTGGTGTCCCAGTATTCCAGCGCGCTGTGGGTCAAAAAGCCCAGCGGCAGCGTTTCCTTGATTCTATAGGCGGTGTATTTGCCCTCGTTGGCGACCTGCTTGTAATGCGCGTTGGAAATGACGTTCGGCGTGGTGTTGTTGACCACATATTTCAGCGCGTGGATCATGTTGTAGACCGGCGTCTGCGGGTTGTAGGTGAAAGAGTTGATGCGGTTGCTCATCATGCCGAGCTGCGATTCGAGCTTTGCGAGGTTTTCATACGTCATGGACGAAAACGTGGAAACGCCGTTATAGCCGAACCAGCAGTTGTCCATGCGCGTGCGCAGATACGTCAGCTCCATGCGGTAGTCGTCGTTCCCCTCAATGGTGTCCAGCTTTTCCTTGAGCGTGCGGAACTCGTCGTAATCGTCCTCATACGAGGCGCGCGTCACCGTGTTCGGGAAGCTCTGCGTGTCGCAGACAATGGCTTCGCTGCAGATGAACACGCACAGCAAAACGGCAACGGACGCGGAAAGGGCGCGGTGGCTTTTGAACATTGTCAGCAGCAGCACATACAGCACCAGATACACGATGGACGCAAAGACGGTCAGATCGGTGACGTTTTTCGATTTGATGTCTTGCACGATGATGAGAAACGCAATCAGCGCCGCGCCGACAACGGCGATTTGACGCGAGGAAAACTCCCGAAGGCGCAGCAGCGTTTTATAGGCCATGACGAGCAGCAGGAAGGAATACATGAACGAGAAGCGGTAGGGCAGATCGTTCGGGAAATGGAAGCCGTGCCAGATGAAGTTCAGATCGTTGGTGGAAAAGGAAAGGAAGAAGAAGGAAAGCAGCAGCAGCGAGGCGACCTTTTCCTTTTTCTTGATGGATTTTGTGAAGAAGTACAGCGGCGCCAGCAAAATCGTCAGCGCGCCGCAGTAGACGTTCGGCAGCACATCGTCGCCGCTGGAACGGATGGTCGTGGTCAGTCCGCTGTAGTGGTTCGCAAAGAAATCAAAGATCGTAAAATAGCTTTTGAGCTCCGTCGGGAAGGTGCTGCCGGTCGCGGAGCAGTTTTGCAGCACAAGATAGGTCGGGATGAGCGCCGCCGCCATCAGGCAGCCTGCGGCAAGCGAGGTGAGGGCAAACATCCAGCCCGAACGCCAGAAGCGCGACGAGGACAGCGTTCCCTTTCCGAGCGCCACGGCGCCGGGAAGAAGCGATTTCAAGCGGAAATGGGCAAAATAATCATAGAGGAAATAGAGCACGGCGAACAGGCACAGCATGTAGGTCATGTAGTAGTTTGAAAACATACTCAGCGCCAGCGAAACGAAGTAAAGCCCGGGTTTGCCAAAGCGGATGATGCGCTCGATGCCGAGCAAAATCAGCGGCAGCAGCACCATGGCGTCGAGCCACATGACGTTCCAGTAATAAGCGAGCATATACGCGCAAAACGCATACAGCACGCCGAACGACGCGGAAAGGATGCTGTGGCTGCGCAGCGAACGCTTGAGATAATAGGTGAACGTGCCGGCGCAAAGGGCGGCTTTGATGAGCACCATGGCGCCGATGGCTTCGGGGACGTGCTTGTGGCCGAAAAAGACGACGATCGCGCCGATGGGGCTGGAAAGATAGTTGAAATAGTTGCCGAGGAAGCAGCTTCCGAGCCCGCTGGTCCAGCTATAGGCGAGCCCCTTGCCGGCAAAGATGCGGTCATACAGCTCGGCGAACAGCGGGCCGTACTGGTGATAGAGGTCCATGCGCAGCACCGTGTTGTCGCCGAAGGGGAACACGCTTGTGCACGCGTAGACGATCAGCATGATCCCGGCGGCGATGCCGCACGCGGCGAACACAAAGCGGTTGTTGTAAAACAGACGCTTGTTTTGCTTTTTCATCAAAATCTTCCTTCCGAAACTTAATCATCTTATCATACTATATTTTTGCGCGGGATGCAAGGAAAAATAAAAATAATTCACATCTTGGAAGGGTGCGGTTGACATAAATCTCCCGCCGCGATATAATTGACAGGATGAACGCGGTCTTGTGCGGAGAGCGCACGGAAAGGAAACGGTAGAATGAGATGAAGTACGATCACGCTGAAAAGGTCGTCACGCTTTTCACGCAGGGGTACAACTGTGCGCAGGCGGTTTTTGTTGCATTTTCCGACGTAACAGGGTTGGACGAGGCGCTTGCTGCAAGACTCTCCTCCTCCTTCGGCGGCGGCATGGGACGTCTGCGCGAGGTCTGCGGCACCTGCTGCGCCATGTTCATGGTGGCAGGGCTGCTTTACGGCGAGGGAATCGAAAGCGATCACGCTGTAAAAACGGAGCATTACAAGCGCATTCAATCTCTTGCGCAGGAATTCCGCAAACGGCATGAAACGATCGTCTGCCGCGACCTTCTGAAAGGGCTGGCAGTCACAAGCACGCCCACGCCGGAAATACGGACGGAACAATACTACAAGGTGCGCCCCTGCGTCAAATTCGTCAGGACGGCTGCGGAGATTCTTGACCGCTATCTTGAAGAGCATCCGCTTCTGCCGTGAGACGGGCCGTATGACGAGGACTTGAAAGGGATCGGCACGCGCTGGATGCGCGACCCGGAAACGGGCAAGGGCGGGTATGTGCCGAGCGATATGACGTATCAGGAGTGGAAGGGGAAATATGTTGACAAAAGTGGGGAAAGTGGTATAATAAAGGCGAGGGATGTGAAACGGGTGACAATCAACTCCATTGAAAAGCCAATAGAACAACCGATAGAGCAGCGGCAAACGGGAAAAGGAAATCCGAATGCGATTCTGACATTTGGCATTGAACTGAATAATCGACAGAGGGAGTTACTGTCTCATTTGCCAGAATATGACAGTCGAATCAGTATCGAAAAATCATCTGTAAATATGTCAGACTTGTCCGCCTTAACAGCGTATACCGGCGATGAGTTTGCCATGTTTACGAAAGGTCAAAATCGGCTCATAATTAGAGGCGGAGTTGATAACGTCAATATTGATGCGAAGGCAGCAGAATCTTTGGCTAAAGAAGGTTATCGTTGGAGCGGGCATACACATCCCGGTGATAGTTTTAACTGTATATTTCCATCCGACGGTGATAAACTTGTTCTGAAACAGTTTAAACAGAATACAAGCGTAATTTACAATTCGAAAGGGCAGTTTTCTACATTTGGAAAGGAGTGATTTTATGTGCAAGCTGTTTGACGATTGGAGCAGTGAAATTAAGCGTTACTGCGACAGCAATGCACTTGATTTTGAAAAAGCAAAAAAAATGTCTCAGTGTTGGGGCAAGGATTTTGTTGCATTGCAGTATCATGATGCGAAAAAAGGACAAAAAGGCTTGCTGAATGACACGCCTATGCCTCTTGTTTTGTTGATTTCCAAGGGTAAAACAGGCCTTGATTTTGAGCAAACAGAATACACCAAAAAATATTTAGCATAATTGCATATGAAACCGCCCATCCGGCGGTTTTTATTTTCCGGTCAACTATGGGTCAAGTAAAACGCCACCCACCGGTCAAGCAAACCAACCGCCCCCACGGGCGGTATTTTTATGCCCTTTGACGCGCATATGTGCGGATGCGCGACCCGGAAACGGGCAAAGGCGGCACTGTGCCGAGCGATATGACGTATCAGGAGTGGAAGGGGAAATATGTTGACAAAAGCGGGGAAAGTGGTATAATAACGCTAGAGAATAGTAAAGCGGTGAGCAGTGACGTGCTTTTGATTGGTAGAATTGACAGGGATTTGTATTCTTGCGTTACAAAAGACATTTTCACAGATGAGGTTGTAATTACGAACGAAAGGATTCAGCACATCAAAGATCATCACCCAAATGATTATGAGCGGTTCTCAGTGTATCTGAAAGAGATTGTCGAAAGGCCTGACTATATTATTGAATCAAAAAGACCAAATACCGCGCTCGTTTTAAAGGAAATCTTAGACCATGGTGAAAGATTCAAATTGATACTTCGGTTGATTACACATTATGACAATCCAGACTATAAAAATTCTATTCTCACTTTTATGAAAATAGATGATTCTGAATGGAAAAGACTGATTCATAACAAAAAAGTTCTTTACAAATCCGAATAAACGTGGTACAATAATCATAGGATAAGAAAGGTTATTCGAGGTGGAAGATTTCGTACAGTCCACACGCCGCTGGTATTGACAGGGGAGACCCGAGAGATGCAGGAGAAGTGTACGCCTGCCGAATAACCGAACTGAACCTAAGCCGCTTTGATGTGATTCAAGGCGGCTTTTTACATACAGTCGACTGTGCCGAGTAAAACGCCACCCACCGGTCAAGCACCCCAACCGCCCCCACGGGCGGTATTTTTATGCCCTTTTTTCAATCGCTTCCCGCCTGCCCGTTCTACGTCGGACATGCACCGCATACACATGAACCAAAAGGAGGGATACCGATGGAACATCGGGGCTTTGAAAGCGCGGTCGAGTGTCTGCCGGCGGCGCTGCGGGAAAAGCTGTTGCTGCTGCCGGAGGGCGTGCGTGCGCAGTGCTTTGAAATTCGCCTTCGAAAACAGCAGCCCGTGGTGCTGTTCGGCGCGTTCGGCTGCGGCGTGCTGCAATCGGACGGCACGCTCGGCAAAACGGCGGGCAGCGCGGCGGTCATCTGCACGGGCGAACAACTGGACGCGGCGTTTCACTGCTGCTGCGAGTATTCGGTTTATGCGCACGAAAACGACCTTTTGCGCGGCTTTTTGACCTTTCACGGCAACCGCGTGGGACTGGTCGGCTCTGCCGTTTGCGACGCGGCGGGCAGCATGACGGCTGTGCGCGATATCACGGGGCTGAATGTGCGTGTGGCGCGCGATGTGCCCGGCTGTGCGCGCGCTCTTTTGGGGCTGTTTCGGGACGGCGCGGCGCAAAGCGTGATTCTGGCCGGGCCGCCGGCAAGCGGAAAAACAACCATGCTGCGCGATCTGATCGTGTCGCTCTCGTCGCTGGAGCACGAGGGGGCGCAAAAGCTTTGCGTGATCGACGCGCGGCAGGAGCTGTTTGTTGCGCACACGGCGCTGAACTGCGATTTTTACCGCGGCTACCCGATGGAGATCGCCATTGATAACGCCGTGAAAACCATGTCGCCGCAGCTCATCGTCTGCGACGAGATTGCAACAAAGCGCGAGGTGGATGCCATCTGCTACGGCGTCAACTGCGGCGTGCGCTTTCTTGTGGGCGTGCACGCTTCTTCAAAAGCGGAGCTGCTGCGGCGCACACAGGTGCAGCGGCTGCTTGAAACAAGGGCGTTCGACCGCGCCGTGCTGCTTGCGAGCGCGCCGGTGGGCACGGTTTCGGCGGTGCTTGCGGGAAGGACGCTGTTCGATGCGTGAGCTTTTTTCGCCGGCGGTGCTTTTTTGCGCCTTGGCGCTCGGCTTTTCGGCGGCAGATCGTTTGCGCAAACGCGAGACGGCGCTTTGTGCGCTGCGGCAAATGCTGCTGGAAGTGCACCTGTCGCTCTCCTTCGGCAGTGTGCCGCTGCCCGCGCTTTTGCTCTCGCTGTCGCAGGAAGCGCGGTTTGCGCGTGTGCCGTTTCTTTCTGCGCTGACGCTCCTTTTGCAAAACGGCGAAGCGCTGCCCGATGCGTGGAACGCAGCGGCAGCGGCAGCGGCTTCGTCGCTCGGAAAAGAGGGGAGCGCACTGCTGCTGCGGCTGGGCGCGGTGCTTGGAAAAACGGACAAGCCCGGCCAGCTTGAGGTGCTCTCGCGCGAGATTGCGGCGCTGGATGCGCTGTGTGCGGCGGCTTTGCAAAAACGGCGGCGCAACGGTGCGCTTTATCGCGCGGCAGGGGCGTTTTTCGGCGTTTCGGCTTTTTTGATTCTGATGTAGGGATAGACTATGGAAATTGATCTGATTTTGAAAATCGCGGCGGTCGGCATCATCGTTGCCGTGCTCAACCAACTGCTTCAGCGCGCGGAAAAAGGGGAGTACGCCACGCTGACCACGCTCATGGGCGTGATCGTTGTGCTGCTGATGATTTTGCCGCAATTGCGCGAGCTGCTGGAAAATGTGCGCGCGCTGTTTGAGCTATGACGATTGTTTTGAAGCTTTGCGCCCTTGCGCTGGCGGCGTCGCTGTTTTCGCTGTTTTTGCGTGCGCAGCAATCCCCGCTGACCCTGCCGCTGCAAATTGCCGCCGTGGCGGTGCTGGCGGGCGTGGTGCTGTCCACACTCGGCGGGCGGCTCACTTCGTTTTTTTCCGTGCTCGAGCGCGTGTCGCTGCCCTCTGCGCTGCCGCAAACGCTGTTCAAAGGCGCGGCGGTGTGTCTGGTGTCGGAGCTCTGCGCCGCCCTTTGCCGCGAAAGCGGAAGCGCTGCGGCGGCGGATGCGCTTTCGTTTGCGGGGCGGATGTTCACCGTTGTGCTTGCGCTGCCGGTGTGCGAAACGGTGATCGAAACGGTGCTGGAGCTGATCGCGTCATGAAACGAGTGCTTTTTTTCGTGCTGTCCATGCTGCTGCTGTGTGCCTGTGCCGTGCCGTGCACAGCCGAAGGCGAAGCGGATCTTGCGTCCATCACCGAGCAGGTGCGCGACGCGCTGGACGACACGCTGAACAGCGAAATGCGCGCGCTGCTGGACGAGCTTTCGCCGTCGCTTCTGTCCGGTGAAGGGGTTGAAATCTCGTGGCGAGCGCTCGTGTCGCATTTCGGAAACACGCTGCGCGACAGTCTGCGTGAAACGCTGCGGCCGTTTTCTGTGCTGCTGGTGCTCGTGCTGCTTTTTGCGTTCGTGCGCGTTCTTGTCGGAACACAAAGCGCCGCAGCGCCGGAGCTTTTGATGTTGCTGCTTTTATTTTTGCAATGCGTTTCGGTGCTGCAGCCGCTGCTGTCGAGCGGCAGCACGCTGCTTTGCACCTCGGCGACGTTCATGAAAGCGTTTTTGCCGATCTATGCCGGACTGGTCGCCTTTTCGGGCGCACCGGCGGCAGCGCTGGGCGTGCAGTCGCTGGTGTTCGGGCTTTGCGAAGGGCTGTCGGGCGTGTCGGAGCTCCTTTGCGTGCAAGGAATCGGCGCGTTCGTCGGGCTTTGCGGCGCGTGCTGTGTGAGCGAGCATGTGCAGATGGGAAAGCTGCTGTCGGGCGTGAACAAGGCGGCGTCGTGGGTGCTGGGGCTGCTTTGCGCCGTTTTCACAGGTGTGCTCGGCGCAAAAAGCGTGTTGAGTGCCGCTGCGGATTCCGCCGCCGGAAAAAGCGTGCGCTTTCTGCTTTCCAGTGCGATTCCGGTCGTCGGCGCGGCCATCAGCGATGCATATTCGTCCGTTCTGGCAAGTATACATTTAATCAAAGGGTCGGTTGCCGTGGTGGGCGTGCTGGCGCTGCTGGTGCTGCATCTGCCGGCGCTCTCGCAAAGTCTGACTGCGCTTTTCGCGTTCAAAACCCTCGGCGCCCTTTCCGACGCGCTGGGACTCGGACGGGTCGGCTCGCTCTTTCAGTCCTTTTCCCTCGCGCTGAAATTCTTGCTGCTGCTCGGCGTGCTGGAGCTGTTTTTGCTGCTGATCGCCATCGGGCTGCTGCTGCAAATGAAAGGCGGTGGGTGAATGAAGCCGGCGCTGCAATCGCTCTCGGTGCTTTTGATCGTGACGGCGGTGCTCGAAGTGCTGCTGCCGCCCGGAAAAACAAAACGCGCGTTTTATGTGCTTTGCGCCGTGGTGCTGTTCGCCTGCGTGCTGCAGCCGCTCAGACACTTCGATTTTTCCGCGCTCGAGCTTGAATCGCTGTTTACGCCGGAGGAATCGGCTGCGGTGCAGATGCAGCAGCAAAACGAGACCGCGCTGCTTCTGGCGGTGAAAACCGGCGCCGAAACCGCCGCAAAAAACGCGCTGGAAAACGCGGGTCTTCCCTTTGCGCGTGTGACGGCACACTGTGAAGCGCAAGGGGAGGAGATCGTCCTTTCAACATTGACCGTCACCGGCGTTCCTGTCGAAGCATCTTTGCAGGCGCAGCGCGTTTTGCGTGCGCTGTTCAAAACCGAAACCGTCCTTGATATTCGCACGGAGGAAGCACCATGAATGTGGAAGAGCTGAAAACGGCAGCGAAAACGTTGCTTGCAAAACTGAAAACCGACAAACGCGCCCTGCTTTTGCTGTGTCTGGCCGCTGCGGCGCTGGTGCTCGTCCTTTTTTGGGGAACGGAAAAGGGCCCGAAAGAGCCGCAGGCGCATGCGCTTTCTCCGCCGCAGGAGCAAAGCGATGAAGCGCGTCTTTGCGCGCTTGTTTCATCCATCCGCGGCGCGGGGAAAACGCGCGTGATGATCACCTACAGCGAGGGTGCGCAAACGGTCTTTGCCGCCGAAAGCGAACGGGAAACGTCCGCCGATTCCGACGGCGGCACGCGCACAAAGGAAAAAAGCGACCCCGTGATCCTCAAAAACGAAACCGGACAAACCGGGCTTGCAGAGCGCGTGCTCGAACCGAAGGTGCAGGGCGTGGCAGTCGTGTGTGAGGGCGCGACAAACAGCTTTGTGCGCGCGCAGATCATCGCGGCAGTCGCGGCGCTGTTTGCAATTTCAACCAATCATATCAGTGTTGCCGAAATGGCAAAGGAGGAACCATCATGAAAAAAACAGGCAAAAAACGCCAAATACTCGCTATGTCGCTGATTCTTGCGCTGGCCGCGGCGGTCACCGTCAACTGGTATTACACAAAGTCGACGCCTCTTTCCGACGGCGCGGCAGACGCACAAAGCGAAACGCGTATGCTCGGCGACACGGTGCTGGTGGCCGGGACAAATGTTGCGCAGACGGAAAACGCGGACGAAACGACTGTTTCCGATGCAAACGCCGCCGCGTTTGCGGAGCTGCAGCTCAAACAGACGCAGGAAAACGAAGCGCTGGAGGAAAAAATCGAAGCGGTGCTTTCAAACGAACAGCTTGACGCCGAAGCGCAAAGCGCTGTTACGCAGATGCTCGACGAGCTGCAGCAGCGAAGCAAGGCGCAAACGAACTGCGAAACGCTCATCCGCGCCAAAACCGGCGGACAGGCGATCGTGCTGCTGGAGAACGATACGGCGCAGGTGATTGTGGAACGCGGAAAGCTGAACGCGCAAAGCACGCTGCAAATCACGGAGATCATGGCGCAAAGCGGCGGCGTTCCGGCGGAAAATTTGACAATTCTCGAAGTAAATTCCTGAATAACGGTTGTTATTATGCAAAGATTGTGGTATACTATCATCGAATCTGTATGTTTATTCGGTGAGGGTGACGTTTATGACAAGACACGAAGCGCGAGAGGTTGCATTCATCATCATTTTTGAAAAAAGTTTTCAGCCCGAGGATTCGCTGGAAGCGCTGCTGGAATCGGCGGCGCAGTCGGAATTCTTTGAGGTGAACACCTTTGTAAAAACCACCGTCAGCAGCGTCTTTGCGCGGCTGGGCGACATTGACAAAACGGTGGAACAATATCTCGTCGGCTGGTCGGGCGAACGCATTTCCCGCGTTGCAAAAGCGGTGCTGCGCCTTGCGGCGTATGAAATTTTGTTCAGCGATGTGCCCGACGGCGTGGCGATCAACGAAGCGGTGGAGCTCACCAAAAAATATTCCGTGGCGGACGACGCAAAATTCGTCAACGGCGTGCTCGGTTCGCTTTCGCGCGCAAAAGAAGCATGACGGGCTTCCTCGGCTTTGACACCAGCAACTATACGACCTCCGTCGCGCTGTATTTGCCCGAAACGGACGAAATGCTGCAACAAAAGCGGCTGCTGCCCGTCAAGGAAGGCGAACGGGGGCTTCGCCAGAGCGACGCGGTGTTTCACCATACCGCCGCGCTGCCGGAATTGACCGAACGGCTGTTGGAAGAAAAGAACATTGCGCTTTGCGGCGTTTGCGCTTCCGTTTCGCCGCGCAGACAGGAGGGCTCGTATATGCCGTGCTTTCTTGTGGGCGCCGGAAGTGCGCGCATCACCGCCAAAACGCACGCGCTGCCGTTTTTTGACACCTCGCATCAGCACGGCCACATTGCCGCCGCGCTTTACGGCAGCGGACGGCTCGATCTGCTGCGGCAGCGCTTTCTCGCCTTTCACGTCTCCGGCGGAACGACCGAAGCGCTTCTTGTGGAGCCGGACGAACACGACCTTTTCCGCTGCAATCTCGTCGCTTCCTCGCTCGATCTGAAAGCCGGACAGGCCATCGACCGCGCGGGCGTGATGCTGGGGCTTTCCTTTCCGGCGGGCAAAGCGCTCGACGCGCTTTCGCAAAAAAGCAGCCGCACGTTTTCCCCGAAGGTGTCGATGAAAGGGGCAAACTGCAGCCTTTCCGGCATCGAAAACCAAAGCAAAGCCATGCTTTTGCGCGGCGAAGCGAGCGAAGATATTGCAAAATTCGTGCTCGAATCCGTGTGCGCGGCGCTGGACGCGATGGTTCGCGCGCTCAAAGAACAGTACGGCGCGCTGCCGCTGGTGTTTTCCGGCGGCGTGAGCTCAAATTCGCTCATTCGCGCCTTCATGACAGAACGACATGGCGCGATCTTTGCGCCGCCCGCTTTTTCGGCGGATAACGCCGCCGGGGTCGCGCTGATCGGATATTACAAATCACTTCAGGAGAAAAAATGACAACCGTTTTAACTGTTTCTCAAATCAATACATATGTAAAATCGCTCATCGACGGCGACGACAATCTGCAAAACATCTATGTCGCCGGTGAAATTTCCAATTTCACCAACCATTACCGCACGGGGCATTTTTATTTCACGCTCAAGGATGAACGCGCCGCGCTGAAAGCGGTGATGTTCCGCTCGGCGGCGCAGCGTCTGCGGTTTTTGCCCGAAGACGGAATGCGCGTCATCATCCGCGGCAATGTTTCGCTGTTTGAGCGCGACGGCGTCTATCAGCTTTACTGCGAAGATATGCAGCCCGACGGCGCCGGCGCTTTGGCCGCCGCGTTTGAGCAGCGCAAAAAAAAGCTGGCCGCGATGGGTCTGTTCGATGAAGCGCACAAAAAGAGTCTGCCGCGCTTTCCTCGGCGCATCGGCGTTGTAACCTCGCCCACGGGCGCGGCGGTGCACGATATTCAAACCGTGCTCGCGCGCCGGTTCCCCGCCGCAGAGATCGTCTTTGCCCCCGTGCAGGTGCAAGGCGAGCTTGCCGCGCCGCAGATTTCGGCCGCAATTGAGGAATTCAACCGCAAAAAGGCGGCGGATGTGCTGATCGTCGGACGCGGCGGCGGCTCCATCGAAGACCTTTGGGCGTTCAACGAAGAGCTGGTCGCCCACGCGGTGTATGAATCCGCCATTCCGGTCATCTCGGCCGTCGGGCACGAGACGGACACGACGATCATCGATTATGTTGCCGACGTTGCGGCGCCGACGCCCTCCGCTGCGGCGGAGCTGGCTGTGCCCGATATGCGCGAGGTGCTCTTTGCGCTGGACGGGCAGCTCGATGCGCTCACAAACGCGATGGAGGGCTTATTGGAAAAGCTGCAGCTTCGCGTGATCGCCTCTGCCGCAACGCTTGCAAAATACAGCCCGGAAAGCTTTCTTTCCGCCGCGCAGACGAACCTTTTGCAGCTCAAAACGCGCCTTGACAACGCCGCTTTGCGTAAGATCGAACGCGAAAACGCCGCGCTTTCCGCCCTCGCGCAGCAGCTTGAGCTTTCCAGCCCGTTGAAAACCATGAAACGCGGCTTTGCCCTTGCGCGTGACCGCTTGCATCAGCCGGTGCGCAGTGCAAAAGCGCTTTCTCCCGGCGACAAACTGACCCTCAGCTTTTTTGACGGCGACGTGCAGTGCACGGTCGATTCCGCCGCACAATGAAAGGATGTATTTCACCATGGAACAATATACGCTCGATACCGCCATGCGCCGCGTGGCGGAAATTACGCAGCTTTTGGAGCAAAACACCTATGACCTCGAAATGTCGATGAAGCTCTATGAGGAGGGCGTGCACCTGATCTCGTTTTGCAACACGGCGCTGAACAACGCACGTCAGCGCATCACCGAGCTTTCCGCGCTGCCGGAAGAGGACGAAACCGATGTTCAGTGATACGCTGCAAACCTACATCGCGCAGATCGAATCTGCGCTGTTTGCGCTGCTGCCGAACGAGGAGGGCAGCGACGTGTGCGAGGCGATGCGCTACAGCTGCGCTGTCGGCGGAAAACGCATCCGCCCCGTGCTGGTGCTCGAAGCGTGCCGGCTTTGCGGCGGCGATATCGCTCTTGCCCTCCCGTTCGCCTGTGCGCTCGAAATGATCCATACCTATTCGCTCATCCACGACGATCTGCCCTGCATGGACAACGACGATCTGCGCCGCGGGCAGCCGTCCTGCCATAAAAAATTCGGCGAAGCAACGGCGCTGCTGGCCGGCGACGCGCTGCTCACGCACGCGTTTTGCGTCTGCGCCGAAAGCGTGCTTGCAAAGAAACACCCCGAAACCGCCATCCGCGCCGTCGCCCTGCTCTCGTCGCTTGCCGGAACATCCGGCATGATCGGCGGGCAGGAGATCGACCTTGCATCCGAGGGGAAACAGATTTCGCTGCAAGCCCTGCGCGAGATGGACGCCAAAAAAACCGGCGCGCTGATCAAAGCCGCGTGTGCGCTCGGCGCCGTGATCGCCGGTGCATCGCAGGAACAAACAAACGCGCTGCTGCTGTTTGCCGAATCGCTCGGACAAGCGTTCCAGGTCGTAGACGATATTCTGGACGTGGAGGGCGACACCGCAACGCTCGGAAAGCCCGTCGGCTCCGACGCCGAAAGCAACAAAAGCACCTATGTTTCGCTGCTCGGACTTTCCGCAGCGAAGGAAAGCGCAAAGGCGCTCACCGAACAGGCCGTCGGCGCACTGTCTGTCTTCGGCGAAGAGGCCGCGTTTTTGCGCGAGCTTTCTGAAAAACTCTGTCAAAGGACGTATTAAATTTACATGAAGACCTATCCGATTTTAGGACGTATCCAGTCTCCCGCAGACGTCAAGGCGCTGCCTGAAGACGCGCTGCCTGCCCTTGCGGCGGAAATCCGCGAAAAGCTGCTGGAGACGGTTTCCAACAACGGCGGCCACCTCGCGTCGAACCTCGGCGCGGTGGAGCTGACGATCGCGCTGCATCGGGTGTTTGATTCCCCGCGCGACCAGATCGTTTTTGACGTCGGCCACCAGTGCTATACCCACAAGCTGCTCACCGGACGATTTGCGCGGTTCGAAACATTGCGCCGCGCCGGCGGGCTTTCCGGCTTTTGCCGCCCGAACGAAAGCGAGCACGACATTTTCTATTCCGGCCACAGCAGCACCTCTGTTTCCGCGGGGCTCGGACTTGCAACGGCAAAAAAGCTGGAACACGACGAACACTATGTCATTTCGGTCATCGGCGACGGCTCGTTCACCGGCGGCATGGTCTATGAGGCGCTCAACAACGGCGGACGCAGCGGCACAAAGCACATCATCATTCTCAACGACAATAAAATGTCGATTTCGGAAAACGTCGGCTCGTTCGCAAAATACCTTGCCGTCATCCGCTCCACGCCGCAGTATTACACCTTCAAGGCGTCCACGGAGCGCACGCTTTCCAAAATTCCGTTCGGAACAAAAATCGTCCACGGGCTGTATGATTTAAAGACCCAGATTAAAAACAAAATCTACGCGCAAAGCAATTTTTTTGAAGACCTCGGCTACCGCTACATGGGCCCGATCGACGGCCACCGCATCGACATTTTATGCGACGCGCTGCAGGCGGCAAAAAGCGTGAACGGTCCGGTGCTGCTGCACGTGATTACGGAAAAGGGCAAGGGCTACGCGCCTTCGGAAAGCGACCCCTCGACGTTTCACGGCGTTGCAAAGTTCGACGTTTCCACCGGCGCAGGCGGCAAGGGCGCCGAAAGCTTTTCCGATTGCTTCGGCCGTCTGCTGTGCGAACTTGCCGAAAGCGACGCGCGCATCTGCGCCGTAACGGCGGCTATGGGGCTGCCGACGCGCCTTTGCGCGTTTGCAAATGCGTTTCCCGACCGCTTTTTTGATGTCGGCATCGCCGAAGAGCACGCCGTCACCTTTTCCGCAGGACTAGCAAAAAACGGCCTTGTGCCCGTGTTCGCGGTCTATTCCACCTTTTTGCAGCGCTGCTATGACCAGCTTGTGCACGATGTTGCGCTGCAAAACGCCCACGTTGTGTTTGCTGTGGATCGCGCCGGCTTTGTGGGCGCGGACGGCGAAACGCATCAGGGGCTGATGGACGTTTCGTTTTTGTCGTCCATCCCGAATTTCAAAATCTATTCGCCCTATGATTTTGCGCTGCTCTCGCGCGATCTGTCTCACGCGGTGCAAAACGAAACCTGCCCCGTGGCGGTGCGCTATCCGCGCGGTGCAGAACAAAGCGAGGCAACGAACAAGCTGGTTTTGCAGGGGCTGACCCATGCGCTTTACGGCAGCGAGAGCGCCGATACCGCAATCGTGACCTACGGACGTCTGTCCGCCGAAGCGGTTGAAGCGGCTGAGCTTCTTCACGCCGAGGGAAAACCCGTGCTTGTGCTTGTGCTCAATCAAATCAAGCCTTTGCCCGAAGAAGCGATTGCCCTGCTGCAAAGCAAAAAGCACGTGTTCTTCTTTGAAGAGGGGCTTCGTGCCGGCGGCGCGGGCGAAAAAACGGCTGCCGCGCTTCTGGAACAGGGCTTTTCCGGCGCATTTCATCTGACCGCCGTCAACGACTGCTTTGTGCCGCAGGGAACGGTGCAGCAGCAGATGGAGCAGTTCGGTCTCAGTGCGCTTTGCATGGCTGAAAAAATCAGGAAAGAGATGTAATATGGCAGAAAAACAACGACTCGATGTGGCGCTGTTTGAACGCGGCTTTGCCGAAAGCCGCGAAAAGGCCAAGGCGCTCATCATGGCCGGACAGGTCTATTTGAACGGCCAAAAGGCGCAAAAAAGCGGCGACACGGTCAAGGACGGCGACACCCTTGAGGTGCGGGGCGAAAAAATGCCCTATGTCAGCCGCGGCGGAACTAAGCTGGAAAAAGCGATGCGCGCGTTTTCGCTGAACCTTTCCGACTGCGTTTGCATGGACATCGGCGCGTCCACGGGCGGCTTTACGGACTGTATGCTGCAAAACGGCGCAAAAAAGGTCTATGCCATCGACGTCGGCTACGGCCAGCTTGCGTGGAGCCTGCGCTCCGACAAGCGTGTGGTGAATCTGGAACGCACCAATTTCCGCTATGTCACGCGCGCGCAGGTGCCCGAGGAGATCGACTTCGCCTCGGTGGATGTGGCGTTCATCTCGCTGCGGCTGATCGTGCCGGTGATGCGCGAGCTGTTAGGCGAAGGCGGCGAAGCGGTGTGCCTGATTAAACCGCAGTTTGAAGCCGGGCGCGAGCACGTCGGCAAAAAAGGCGTTGTGCGCGACAGGGCGGTGCATGAAACAGTGGTGCGTGAGCTTTGCGCGTTTTTGCTCGAAAGCGGCTTTTCGCTGCTGCATCTCGATTATTCCCCCATCAAAGGGCCGCAGGGCAACATTGAATATCTCATCCATATCCGAAGAAGCGATGCGCCGCAATCGTTTTTGACGGTCGGCGCAGCCGAAGTGGTGGCCGCGTCTCATGCCGCGCTGGACAAAGGAGAAGCCGATGAAAATCGCAGTTGAAGTAAACCTCACACGCGAACACGCGGGCGAAGTGACGCGCGGCGTTTGCCGTGAGCTGGACGCCCTGGGCGCAGATGTGATGATGGAAACCGCGCTTTGCGCCCATTTTTCCGATCAGCCCGCGCAGTTTCTTGAAAAAGAAAGCATGCTGCAGCAGTGCGATCTGATGATCGCCATCGGCGGCGACGGCACGTTTATCCACGCCGCGCACGACGCCGCACGCTTTGACAGGGAAATTCTCGGCATCAACGCCGGTTCGCTCGGCTTTCTTGCCGGCCTTGAAAAAACCGAGCTGCATCTGCTGCGTGCGCTGACCGAGGGGAACTATCAAATCGACAAGCGCATGATGCTGTGCGTGGAGCATTATGAAGGACAGACGCTGCAGGAAAAGCACTACTGTCTGAACGACGCCGTCTTTGCCCGCGGCACCAGTATGCGCCTTTGCGATATTTCCGTCAACTGCGGCACCGGCCATGTAAACGATTACTTTGCCGACGGGCTGATTTTTGCAACGCCCACCGGCTCCACAGCCTATTCGCTTTCGGCGGGCGGTCCCGTGCTGGAGCCGACGATTGAAAGCGTGATTCTCACGCCGATCTGTCCGCATTCGCTGTTTACGCGCGCGCTGATTTTTCGGCCGGAATCGGTCTTTACGCTGCAAATCCGCAATCCAGAGCTGTGCTTGCCGCTGCTTTCCTGCGACGGGGAGCAGACGCTCAACATCACACCGCAAAGCCGCTTTGTCATTCGCAGAGCCACGCGCACGTGTAAGATCATCCGCATCAAAACCGAAAGCTTTACCGACGTGCTGTCGCGCAAAATGACAGAGCGCCGGCTTTGATAAAGGAGAAAGAACCATGAAAAAAAACCGGCAGGAAGCCATCCTTTCGCTGATTGAATCCGAAAACGTCAGCACACAGGAGGAGCTGATGCGCGCGCTGAACGCGCTGGGCTATTCCGTGACCCAGGCCACCGTTTCGCGCGATATCAAGGCGCTCAAGCTCGTCAAGGTGCCGCTCTCGCAGGGAAAATACCGCTATGCGCCGGCCAAAAGCGAAACGCACGAGGCGTCGGACAAGTTCCACGCCATTCTCAAAAACTCCGGCCGCAGTGTGGATTTTGCCGGCAACATGGTCGTTGTCAAATGCTTTTCCGGCATGGCGAACGCCGCGTGCGCCGCTGTGGACGCGCTCATTGAAGAGCGCATTGTCGGCACACTGGCCGGAGACGACACGTTTTTTGTGCTTTGCCGCGATGAAACGGCCGCGCAAACCATTGCCGCGCTGCTGCGCACCTATATTGAATCCTGATTTGAGGGATATTTATGCTCACAGATTTGCAAATTGAAAATGTTGCGGTGATCCAAAAGGCGCACATCACCTTCGGCGACGGGCTGAACATCCTTTCGGGCGAAACCGGCGCGGGCAAATCCATCATCATTGACGCGCTCAACGCCGTGCTCGGCGAGCGCACAAGCAAGGACGTTGTGCGCACGGGCGAAAGCGCCGCAAAGGTGACGGCGTTTTTTGAACAGGTCGAAGAGCGCGTGAACGAGGTGCTTTCCGAACTGGAGCTTGACGCCGAGGACGACGGGAGCCTGCTCATCTCGCGCACCATCGGCGCCGACGGGCGCACATCCTGCCGTGTCAACGGCCAAAGCGTCACCGTGTCGATGCTGCGCCGGCTCGGCAGAGAGCTGCTGACCATCTGCGGCCAGCACGACAGTCAGGCGCTGCTGCAAAAGGAAAACCATCTGTCCTTCATCGACCTGCTTGCCGAAGACGGCGCGCAACTGGCGGCATACAAAGAGGCTTTCCGCGCGCTGAAGGCGGCGCAAAAGGAGCTTTCTGCGCTGCAGCAGAACGAAACGGACAAGCAAAGCCGGCTGGACTTTTTGCGCTATCAGATCGACGAGCTGGAAAACGCCAACATCACACCCGGCGAACGCGAAAAGCTGAACGCCGAAAAAAAGCGCATTCAAAACCGCGAAAACGTGATCGCGTCGCTGCAGGGCGCACGCGCCGTCATGGAGGGCGGCGATGAGGGCGGGGGACTGCTCGGCGGGCTTTATGCGCTCGATCACGCGCTTTCTTCGCTGACAAAGTTCGATTCCTCCTTCGCCTCGCTGCTGGAGAGCGCCGAAGCGTTCCGCTATACGCTCGAGGACGGGCTTTCCGCAATCTCCGACGCGCTGCGCTCGTTTGAGGAGGGCGACTGCGACATCGACGAAATTGAAGCGCGGCTGGACGTGCTGTATCGGCTTTCCAAAAAATACGGCGCAACGGAAGAGGAGATGCTCGAAACGCTGCAAATGCTGCAAGCGCAGTATGACGCGATCGCCTTTGCCGATGAGCGCCGCGCACAGCTTGAAGAACAGGTGCAGCAGCTGGAAAACGCCGTGCTGCAAAGCGGCTGCTTCCTTTCCGATTGCCGCAAGGTCGCGGCGGAGCGCTTTGAAGCGCAGGTGCGCCGGGAGCTGATGGACCTCGATATGCCCGACGCGCAGTTTGAAGTGCGCTTTCTGGAGCAGGACGCCGCGCCGAACGGCCTGGACGATGTGGAGTTTCTCATCTCCGCCAACCGCGGACAGGAGCCGCGTGCGCTTTCCAAAATTGCGTCCGGCGGCGAGCTGTCGCGTGTGATGCTCGCCATCCGCTGCGTGCTGTCCGACGCGGACAAGCGGCAAACGATGATTTTTGACGAGATCGATGCCGGCGTCAGTGGCCGCGCGGCGAATAAGATTGCCCAAAAGCTGCGGCAGGTGGCGAGCAGCAGCCAGGTGCTTTGCGTGACCCATCTCGCGCAGATCGCGGCGGCGGCCGACCGCCATTTGCTGATTGAAAAAAGCGCGGACGAGACGCAGACCTACACGTCGGTCATTCCGCTGGACGGCGAAAAACGCGAGCAGGAGATCGCGCGCATGATCGGCGGCTCGGTCATCACGCCGGCCACACTGGAATCCGCGCGGGAATTGATGCGGTTCGCCTTGCGAACGCAAGGCGAATGAGGGATTGAGTGATTGAGGGATTGAGTGAATGAGTGAATGAGGGAATGAGGGAATGAGGGATTGAGTGGAGAGCAAAATGTACTTAACCGCTTAACCGCTTAACCTCTGTTCCCTGTTTCCCGTTTTGGAAATAAAAAGAACACCTGCAGTTTTCGCAGGTGCGGTTCATACGGTGTGATTTTGTTTGCGGAATATGGAAATGAAATGCGGTTTGCTTTCAGCCAACGTCCGGCAGAAAAGATGAAACCGGTTTTCCGTTGCGGTACAGCCATTCAGGAGCAATATCAATCGTGCCGTTTTCCCACAGAATTGTGCCGAGGTCAACAAAAAAGGCATCAAATTTTGCCTGGTCTTTCAGTGGCGAAAAGACTGCGCCGTTCAACAGTGGTGTACAGTCCACCTCCCGTACCGAACCGTCGTTGAAGGCCACAATCAGACAGTAATTTTCTTTTTTGCGTGCACGCATGACTTCCAAAACCGGCGTTGGATCGTCTGCATATACAATGCCGTCACGAATATACATAACGATTTCCTCAACGAAAAAGATCGGAATGCGTGCCGGTACGTGTCAAAATCAAAATCAGATTTCCTTTATTGACTTGATAAATCAAAAGCCAATCCGGTTCAATATGGCACTCACGGAATCCTCTATAGTTTTGCTTCAAATCATGATCGCGGTTCTTCTCCGGCAATGGTTGTTCGTCCGCCAGCAAAGTGACAACCGCATTCATTTTTGACAGATCATATCCACGTTTTTGCAGTCGCTTTAAGTCGCGGTCAAATTTTCCGGTGCGTAAGACCTTAAGCATCGTCAAGCACCTCGCGCATCAGATCTTCAAAGCTGTTGAATGATGGATAACGGTCGGGATGCGAGGCGATTTCCTCTGCTTCTTTCAGCGCTTCCAGCGTTTCCTCGTTCGGAATTTCAGCATCATCCGGCAGAAAGTTTTCTGCAATCTGCACGAGAAGATCAACTTGCTCTTCTGTGAGACAAAGCGCGATTGCATCAAGACGGTTCAGTGACGGTGACATAGTAACGCCTCCTTTTACAAAGTGATTTCGTTTGCGGAATATGGAATTGAAATGCGGTTTGCTTGCAGCTCTATTATAGCACATCTTCGCCCGAATATCAAGCCCCGCAGACGGAATCGCAGAGCGATTTGCGCACGCCGTAAGGCATGTGGTGGGTGAGGCTTGATCGACGCATCGCGCTTTGCGCGGCGTCCCTCAATTGCGAATTGCGAATTGCAAATTGCGAATTAATCTCATTCCACATTATTTTTTATTGACATTTTCCCTCAAAAATAGTATGATAAATTGAATCACCATAAAAAAGCGAAAGGACGCAAACTGATGCAAATTTATGAAGAACTCGTAGCAAGAGGCCTGATCGCGCAGGTCACAGACGAAGAAGAGATCCGCGCGCTGGTCAACAACGGCAAAGCGGTGTTTTATATCGGCTTTGACCCGACGGCGGATTCGCTGCACGTGGGTCACTTTATGGCGCTTTGCCTGATGAAGCGGCTGCAAATGGCGGGCAACAAGCCCATCGCCCTCATCGGCGGCGGAACGGCCATGATCGGCGACCCCTCAGGCCGCACGGATATGCGCCAGATGATGACGAAGGAAACCATTCAGCACAACTGCGACTGCTTTAAAAAGCAGATGAGCCGCTTTATCGATTTTTCCGACGGCAAGGCGCTGATGGTGAACAACGCGGACTGGCTGCTCGATCTGAACTATGTGGAGCTGCTGCGCGAAGTGGGCGCGTGCTTTTCGGTGAACAATATGCTGCGCGCGGAATGCTATAAGCAGCGCATGGAAAAGGGGCTTTCGTTCCTGGAATTCAACTACATGATCATGCAAAGCTACGACTTCTATTCGCTGTATCAGAAATACGGCTGCAATATGCAGTTCGGCGGCGACGACCAGTGGAGCAATATGCTCGGCGGCACGGAGCTGATCCGCAAAAAGCTGGGCAAGGACGCGTTTGCAATGACCATCACGCTGCTGCTCAATTCCGAGGGCAAGAAGATGGGCAAAACGCAAAAGGGCGCCGTGTGGCTCGATCCCGAAAAGACCAGCCCGTATGAATTCTATCAGTATTGGCGCAATGTGGACGACGCAGATGTGCTCAAATGCATTCGGATGCTGACCTTCCTGCCGCTGGACGAGATCGACAAAATGGAATCGTGGCAGGGGAGTGAGCTGAACAAGGCCAAGGAGATCCTCGCGTTTGAGCTGACCAAGCTCGTGCACGGCGAGGAGGAGGCCGCAAAGGCGCAGGAGACCGCAAAAGCGCTCTTTTCCGGCGGTGCGGACGCGGAAAACATGCCCGCAACCTCGCTGGAGGCCGGTGCGCTTGACGCGGGCTTGACGATTGTGGACGCGATGGCGCTTTGCGGTCTTGTAAAATCCAAGGGCGAAGCGCGTCGTTTGGTTCAGCAGGGCGGCGTTTCGCTGAACGACGAAAAAATTGCCGATCCCATGCGTGCGTTGACGCAAGCTGATTTCGCAAAGGGCTACGCAGTACTCAAAAAAGGAAAAAAGGTGTTCCATAAGCTTCTTCTCGCTTGACGCGAGAAGAAGTGCATTGCGCGCAGCGCAATGCAGATAATTCGGAATTCGGAATTGCGGTCGCGGGTTTAGCAGCTATCATATGAGCACTTTCTCCGCGACGAAAAGTGCAGTTTGTTTGACAACCCGTAAATAATATATTCTTTCAATCTTAGTTTCCTTTAATACTTTTTTCGAAGCTTAGCCTACACAGTATAGACGCATCGCGCTTTGCGCGGCGTCCATCAATTCCGAATTCCGAATTCCGAATTCCGAATTATTCGCAATTCGCTTTCCGAATTATTCGCGATTCGCTTTCCGAATTATTCGCGATTCGCTTTCCGAATTATTCGCAATTCGCTTTGCGAATTGCTTTCAGGAGGTTCCCATGAAATCCATTCGACTTTCTCCCATCCTCGTCGCGGTGCTCAATCTTGCCGCCGCGGTGCTGTATTACGTCTTCCCGACCCACATCCCGCTCAACATGGAGCTGAGCAAGCAGCAGGAGTTTATCCTTGCCGGAACTGCGGTCGGCGTTGCATTTGTTTCGCTTGTGCTCTATTTCATCGCAACGCGCAAGGTGCTTTTCCGCACCCGCTTTTGGCAGCAGCGCGTCGGCCATCTGTTTGCGCTTTTTGCGCAAAGCTTTGTGTTTGGTGAGAATCTTTCAAAATTTATCAAAGCGTTCAAATATGATTTTGTCCCGGTCATGCCCTCGAACACCGTCGGCGTGTGGATGCTGGTATTGTCCGGACTGCTGATCATCGGCGCGGTTCTGCATCCGCGCAAAACTATTTTGACTGAAACCGAGGCTTGATCTATGGAACAGGAAAAACGCATTTATACCATCGGCACCGCGCATCTCGATACGGTTTGGAACTGGGACTTTGAGCATGTGCTCTCGGTCTGTTTGCCGAACACGCTGCGCGACAACTTTGCGCTGTTTGCGAAGTACCCCGATTATAAGTTCAACTTTGAGGGTGCTTACCGCTATGAGCTGTTCGAGGAATACTATCCCGACGAGTTCGAAATCCTCAAGCAGTTCGTCGCGCAGGGACGCTGGGCGCCCTGCGGCAGCAGCTATGAAAACGGCGACGTGAACGTGCCGTCGCCCGAATCGCTGCTGCGCAACATCCTTTACGGCAACCGCTATTTCCAAAACAAGTTCGGCTGCCGCAGCAACGATATCTTTCTGCCGGACTGCTTCGGCTTCGGCTATGCGCTGCCCTCGATCGCGGCGCACGCCGGTCTGCGCGGCTTTTCCACGCAAAAGCTCACCTGGGGCAGCACCTACGGCATCCCGTTCGACATCGGCCGCTGGCAGGGCCCCGACGGAAAGCAGATCTTCGCCTCGCTCGACCCGAAGAGCTACTGCACGGTGTTCAAGCAGATTCGCACGGACAAGAATTTGCTCAAAAAGCTCAAAAAGAACGAAAAGGACTACGGTCTGCCCTGGACGTTCGCCTATCACGGCGTCGGCGACGTGGGCGGCGCACCGAAGGAGGAATCGGTCAAAACGCTGGAAAGCGAAATGGCGCAAAACGACACGCAGGACATCAAGGTGCTTTCCGCGTCCACCACGCAGTTCTTTGACGATCTTGCCGCGCTGGACGAAAGCGAACAAAACCGTCTGCCGCTTTGGAACAATGAGCTGACCATGACGAACCACGGCGCAGGCTCCTACACCTCGCGCGCCTTCGGCAAACGCTGCAACCGCAAAAACGAGGAGCTGGCCGGAATGACCGAGCGCGTCAGCGTGATTGCAAACAAGCTTTGCGGCGCGGCTTATCCGAAGGAAGCCATTGACTTCGGCTGGAAAAAAACCATTGCCCACACCTTCCACGACGACCTCACCGGCACGTCAGTCGAGCGCGTGTATAAGCGCTCGTGGAACGATTACATCCTTGCCGCCAACCGCCTGAGCTCTGCTTTTGAAGGCGCGGCGAGCGAAATTGTGCGCAACATGGACACGTCCTGGACCAAGGGCATCGCCGTTGTGGTGTCCAACACCTTAGAGCAAAGCCGCATGGCGCCGGTGGAGATCACCGTGCCCGCCGCCGGCTATAAATTTGTGCGCGTGTTTGAAAAGGGCGGCAGGGAAGTGCCCTCGCAGATTCTTTCAAACGATGAAAACAGCATCCGGCTTTGCTTTTGCGCCGCTGTGCCCGCGCTGGGCTTCAAAGCGTTCGATGTGCTTTACAGCTATGAGCCGTGCAAGCTGAACGTCGGCGTGCGCACGTCCGGCAATGTGATCGAAAACTTCAAATACATCGTCACCGTCAACGCCAAGGGCGACATCTCGTCCATCATTGACAAAACCATCGGCAAGGAGCTGCTGGAAAAGCCGATCCGCTTTGAGCTGAACAAATACGAGGGCAACAAGGCGTATCCGGCGTGGGAGCTGACGTTTGACGAGGTGAAAAAATATCCGTGGGAGTTTGCGGAAAACGGCGAGGTGGAGCTGATTGAAAAAGGCCCCGTGCGCGCCACGCTGAAAATTACGCAGACCGCCGGAAAATCCAAGTTTGTCCGCTTCGTCTCCCTTTGGGCAGGCGGTCAGTGGGTCGATGTGAAAAACGAGGTGGAATGGCGTGAGTTTTCGCGCATTCTGCACAACGGCTTTTCCTTCACCGCCCACAGCAAAAACGCAACCTACGACCTCGGGCTGGGCGTCATCAAGCGCGGCATTATGCGCAAAAAGCTCTATGCCGTGCCGGCGCAAAAATGGGTCGATTTGTCCGATCTCAAGAAAAACTTCGGCGTGTCCGTGTTCAGCGACAGCAAATACGGCTGGATGCAAAAGGACGAGAGCACCTTGCGCTTAACCGTGATTCACACCCCGAAGCATTACTACCGCCACGACAGCGTGCAGGGCATGATGGACTTCGGTCTGAACCGCTACGGCTACGCCATCTTTTCCCACGCCGGCGAATGGAACAAGGAAACGCAGCTAAACGCGGCGGCCTTCCATCAGCCGCTGACGGCGTTCATCACCGAAGCGCATCCGGGCGTGCTGGGCAACAGCTATTCCTTCGGCAAAATCAACACCGACGGCGTGCTCATTCGCGCCATTAAGCTGGCCGAAGACAGCGACGAGGTCATTGTGCGTGTCAACGAAGCCACCGGCCGCCACATCCACGACGTTTCGCTCACGCTCGGCGAGGGCATTGAATATGCGTCTCAGGTCAACGGGCAGGAGGACGTGCTTGCGCCCGCCATTGTGGAGGACGGCGCACTGGTGTTTGACCTTGCGCCCTATGAGGTGAAATCCTTCGCGCTCTCTCTGCTGCCCGCGCGGCGCGGCGTCTGCGCCGAACAGCGCACGCTGGAGCTTGCGTATAACCACGGCATCGTCACCTTTAACCACAACCGTGGCGACGCTTCCATTCCGACCGTCGGCGTGTCTGTTCCGGGCGAGCTGTTCCCGAAAACCGTGGACTGCGCCGGCATCCATTTTGACCTTGCGCCGGCGTTCGACAAGCTCAACGCTATGGTCTGCGCCGGTCAGCGCATCCGCACCGAGGGCAACCGGCTTTACTTCCTCGCGGCCAGCCTTTACGGCGACAAGACCTATGAATTCAAGGTCGGCGCACGCAAGGAGAAGGTCAGGGTGCAGGCGATAGGTGAACGTGTCGGCGGCTGGGACCTCTATCATCTGGCCGAGACCGCGTTCATCAAAACCGACCGTCTGGCGCTGGAATTCACCCATACCCACGCCGACAACAAGGACAACCGCGGTCAGGAGCTGTACTTCTTCCTGTATTCGCTTTCCACCGAGGATGTGGACGAGGTGACGTTCCCGCAGGACAACGGTCTGCTTGTGCTCGCCGCTGCGGAAACGATCGACAGCGCCGAGGTGCTGCTTGCAACGCCGCTGTATGAGCGGGTGGAAAAGCGCACGTTCGATTTTGAGATGAGCGCAAAAGAGAAGAAGCAGCATAAAAAGCAGATGAAAAAATATCAAAAGCCCGTGAATCAGTCATGAGTTATTCCAACTGTCATACCCACACCGTTTTTTGCGACGGTAAAAACACCCCAGAAGAGATGGCGCAGGCCGCCTTTGAAAGCGGCTGCACCTGTCTCGGCTTTTCCGTGCATTCGCCGATGAGCACCGGCGCGGACTGGACGATCACGCCCGACCGCCTGCCGGATTACACGGCGGAAATTCGCCGCCTGCAAAAGCAATATGCCGGCAAGCTCGAAATTTTGCACGGCATAGAGCTCGACCGCAACTTTGCAAATGTCAATCCCGCCGACTTTGATTATGTCATCGGCGCGGTGCATCAGATCGTCAAAAACGGCCATGTCTACGACGTGGACTACACGCGCGAAATGCTTGCGGACTGCGCCGAAAAGGAATTCGGCGGCGATTTTCTCGCTTTGGCAAAGCACTATTATGACGACTTTGCCGCGTATGTTTGCGAAATCAAGCCGACGATCGTCGCGCACTTTGACCTCATTGAAAAGTTCAACGAGGATCAGACGCTGTTTTCCACAGACGACCCGGCCTATCAGCAGCTTGCAACGGCGGCGGCCGACCGCATTCTCGACGAAAGCCCGGAGATCCTCTTTGAAGTGAACACCGGCGCGATGTACCGGCTGGGCAAAGCGCACCCGTATCCGATGCCGTTTTTGCTCGAACACCTCCAACGCCGCGGCGCAAGGGTGATCATCACCGCGGACGCGCACTGCACCGACGCGCTTTTGTTTGCGTTCAACGAGGCAAGAGCCGCGTGCGAGCGGGCGAACCTGACGGTTTTTGAGCTGCGAAGAAAAAACGGAAAAGCGGTCATTTGCAATGCGCTATTCTGAAAATTTGGAATTTGGAATGTGGAATGTGGAATGTGGAATTGCAGTCGCGGGGGATGTTTGCTTGGAATGAACGTGTGCGCCGCGACGGTGCGTGCGACTGAATTGTACGTTCAGAGATTATATTTGAATCCGTAGGGGCGGCCAGTGGCCGCCCGATTTTTTCATTCGCTTGCTATAATTATGTTTTCCTTGTGATCAACAGTTTTTCAGCGTTATTTAAATGGGAAATACGCTTTTTCGCGGCGGTGTGTATGGTTCGTTGTCTTTCGCTTTTTCCGCACGGTGCCTCCGGCGGGTCCATTCTTTCTCTTTCTCTTTCTCTTGCGAAAGAGAAAGAATAGACGAAGAAAGAGAAAACGCTTGTGTACGGCGAAAGAGGACAGCCGTTTGCTCGGCAAGCTCGCAAGCCGTTGTCATTTCGCCTACCGCTGACGAACGGTGACGGCAGTATGAGAAAAGTGCGTATTCATACAATCAGTATTCTTAAAAAAGAACAGTGCTTGCGCCTTTATTCGAGGTGTTGACGTGGAAACCGTACGATGTGGGAAGGGTTCGTGTTACATGCCCTCTATGTTTCGGCTTTTCTCTGCGGAAAAGAATGCTTTTCAGAGTGCGCTTTCCGGAACACCTTGCGCACGGCGTTCGCCGTGCGCAAACAGGCGGCGGGACCGCGCGGCGAACGCCGCGCGAAAAACGAAGCGCCGCTTCGTTTTTAAACCGTGCGTTGCACGGTTTGTCCCGCCGCCCCGTGCGCGCAGCAACGCTGCGCGCAAAAGAGCAGAAAAGCGCGTAAAGAAAAAATCGTACGCCTTGAAAGAGCTTTGTTGCTGCCGCAATAAAACGGAATCGCAACGAAAAAAAGCTCCACCGGAGCTTTTTTCTGCGACATTGGCCGCGCCTGCGGATGCAAATACAATCGCCGAACGTATGATTTAGCCGCACATATCGCTGCGGCGCTCGCGTTCTTTCCATGCACACAAAAAAGCGCGACCTTCATTGCGAATTTCTCATTGCGAATTGCGAATTAAATGTTAAATCCCTCTCAGCTCCACGGTTTTCACTGTCGCCCTCACAATGTCCGCAAACGCTTCCAGCTCCTCTTTCGTGAACTGTTCAAACGCTTCGCCGATCATGTCGTCCGAGGGCGTGTACTGCTGAATAAAATACTTCTCCTCCCCTGCCAGCCACTGCGCGATATCCGCAAAATCCTTGGCGGTGTGGATGCCTTTGACGGTCGTTGTGCGAAACTCATGGTCGACGCCGCTCTCTTTCAAAAGCTGCACCGATCGCTCAATGGAATCGAGATCGACCGTGGCAAGCCCGATGGCGGTGTGATAATTGCGGCGCGAGGCCTTGATGTCCATCGCAACGTAATCGACGAGCCCCGCCTCCAGCAGCGGCGCAAGCCGTTCGGGAAACGCCCCGTTGGAATCGAGCTTTAGCAGAAAGCCGCGCGCTTTGATTTCGCGCAGCAGCACGGCAATGTCCTTTTGCAGCAGCGGTTCCCCGCCGGTGATGCAAACGCCGTCAAGGATGCCCCTGCGCTTGTCGAGGAAGGACAGCACCTCCTGCTCGGTGATGTTCTGCACGCAGGAAAACACCAGCGACGCGTTGTGGCAAAACGGGCAGCGGAAGTTGCACCCGGGCGTGAAGAGCGTGCAGGCGACCTTGCCCGGGAAATCGAGCAGCGTGAGTTTTTGGATGCCGGAAAGCTTCATTTTATATGACCTCCTGAAAGGAATGTGGAATGTGGAATTAAAATTCGGAATTCCGAATTGATGGACGCCGCGCGGTGCGCGATGCGTCTATACTGTGTAGGCTAAGCTTCGAAAGAAATATTAAAGAAAACTAAGATTGAAAGAATATATTATTTACGGGTTGTCAAACAAACCGCACTTTTCGTCGCGGAGAAAGCGCTCATATGATAGCTGCTAAACCCGCGACCGCAATTCCGAATTCCGAATTCCGAATTCCGAATTAGAAAAAGCCTCCCAAATTTCGTTCACCGAAAAATCATCCTCCCTTTTCCGGTAAGACCGATTAAAAATTATTAAGAAATCGCTGTTTGTCGCGTGTTTTGCGCGACAAAACCGCGTTTCCGGCCTATTTATGGGAGGTGTTTTTTTATGCTTAAAAACGGATGGTTCAAAATGAACCGCGAAATCTTTACCGATGACATTGTCACAAGTGACAGCAACCACCTTGCCGTGTGGTGTTTTTTGTGCGCAAACGCGTCCTACACAACGCGCCAGACGCGCTACAACGGCAAAGTCATCACCCTGCGGCCGGGACAGCTCATCACATCGCGCCGCTCCATCGCCGCAGCGACCAAGGTGGACCCGTCCAAAGTTGAGCGCGTGCTCAAGGTTTTCATCGAAGCCAAGCGCGTTTCGCAAAGAACGTGCTCGAGCAGCCGGCTCATCACGATTCTTGAGCCGCAGAGCGAAGATTGAAAGGAGGAGGAAGGATGCAGCAGGGATGGTTCAAAATGAGCCGGAATATCCTCTCTGACGACGTTTGCTTCCACGATAAGGATCATTTGACGGTCTGGTGTTACCTGTGCGCAAACGCCGCTTTTCAGCCGAAGGAGATCAAGGTGGGCAGTGAAGTGAAAACGATGCAGCCGGGTGAGCTTTTGACAACGCGCAAGGAGATTTCCGAGGCAACGGATGTCAACGAATACAAGGTTGACCGCATCTTGTCGGCGTTTGAAGCTGCACACAAGATTGCACAACAAAAATCGTCAAAAAACCGTTATATTTCAATGCTTTTCGAGTCCTCGGAGGAAGAAAGTGCACACAAAAATGCTCGCATTTTGAACAGCGAAAGCACAGCGGACGCGCAGCGGGCGAACACAATAAAGAAAGAAGAGAAAGAGAGAAAGAAAGACGGTAACACTTATGCGCGCACACGCGCGCAAGCGAACGCAGGGAAAAAACAAAACGATCTTTCGGTTTTTTCCGCCGACGCATCCTATGATATGAACGTCTATCTGCAATGCGGTCTTTCCATGCTCAAGGACTATCAGCCGAAGCATCCCGACGCGGACGAAACAGCGGCAAGAGTGAGAGCACACGATCGAACGCTGCGGCGAGCAAAAGTGTGACGAAAAAGCAAAGCAAAACAAACACATAGCGGTGCTGCTGCAATCCGAAGCGCGAAAAGACGAGCATCGGGATGCGCTGCAACATGAAGATAGAAAACACGTGGCGACCGAAAAAGACAAGCAGCCAGTTGCCGAACGCCACACGCGTCATCACAAGCACAAGGCACGCAAGGAACGCCGCTGCCCAAAGCTCATAAAACACAAAGCCCTTTCCGCGCAAAAAATGCAGCGCCGAAAAGCACCCCAACGCTCCGACAAACGCAGCCGCCGTCCGCGGCGTACTTTGAAAAACCAAACAGTCGAGCCGGGGGCGCAGCAGCGCAAAGCACATGCCCAGCGGAAACAGCAGCAGCGTGTTATACCACCACGGGTCTTTTCCGGCAAAGCGCAGCAGCACCGCAAGACACACCGCAAGCGCCGCTGTGAGCGCTGTGCCGAGCAGCAGACGCTGCCGTGCGATCAAAAACGCGGCGAACACGCACACATACAGCGCGAGCACGACGAACAAATACCAGTTGCTGTTGCCGATGCTTTCCCAAAACGTCAGCGACAGCAGCACGCGCCGCAGCGGATAATGCTTGCCGACGCAGAGATCCGCAAGCAAAAACAGCAGCACCGCCGCTTGCGATTGCATGAGCACCTTTGCAATGCGCCGACGCGGAAATTGCAGCACATAATCGCGCCCCCTGTCGCGGACGGCGCAAAGAATGCCGTAGCCCGAAAAGAACAAAAACGGTGCAACTACAAGCTGGTCGAGCTGCCCCTTGACGAACAGATACGCGCTGTCGAGCGCACCGGCGGGCGAAACATAGGTCACGGCGTGGCTCAGGAACACGAGCAGCACAAAAAAGCCGTTCAGCGCAGATGTGCGCGCACGGGAAAAGCTCTCTTCGTCAAAGGCGAGACGCGGTTTTGTTTTTGCGCCGAACAACAGCACGGCGAGGAAAGCGAGAAAGAAGAGAAGCATGGCAGACCTCGTAGATCAATGCGCTTTGCGCATAATTCGGAATTCGGAATTCGGAATGCGGAATTGCGGTCGCGCTTTTTTTGTGCGCATGGAAAGAACGCGTGCACCGCAGCGAAATGTGCGGTTAAAGCTTGCGTCCGGCAATCGTGTTTGGATCCGTTGGGCGGCCAGTGTCGCAGAAAACAAGCTATGGTGGAGCTTTTTTCGTTGCGATTCCGATTTTGTTGCGGCAGCAACAAAGCACGTTCAAGACGCCCGGTTTTTTCTTTACGCGCTTTCTGCTCTTTTGCGCGCAGCGTTGCTGCGCGCACGGGGCGGCGGGACAAACCGTGCGTCGCACGGTTTAAAAACGAAGCGCCGCTTCGTTTTTCGCGCGGCGTCCGCCGCGCGGTCCCGCCGCCTGTCTGCGCACGGCGAACGCCGTGCGCAAGGTGTTCCGAAAAGCGCACTCTGAAAAACATTTTTTTGCGCAGAGAAAAGCCGAAACATCAAGGGCATGAAGAGCGAATCTCAATTGCGAATTTGAAATTTCACATTCCAAATTCCACATTCCAAATTTGCGCGTCAGCGCCTTGACGCATCGCGCTTTGCGCGGCGTCCCTTAATTCCGAATTCCGAATTCCGAATTGATTATACCACACCCTTTTCGAATGTGCAAGCCCGTTTGTTGCCCGTGTATCGCCCGTTTCGCCGCCGAAAAGTTGAAGTTAGCCTTGACAAAGCGGGGGTTTCATGCGATAATAGAATGTAATTTTCTGTGCAGGAGCGTGTTACATTTGCAGGATTCTGTCACCTTTCTGGTCAAAGCCACGGGCAACCGCCACAAAATTGTGCGGTGCCTGAACAGCATTGCGCGCCAGACGAACCCGAATTTTCACATCGTCGCGTTTTTGAGCGTTGCCGATCTGCAAAAGCGGCTGCGGCGCGATTACCCCGGCATCACCATCATTCCCGTTGCCGACACGCCCGATTTTGTTGCAAAATCGAACGCCTTTCTTGCAAAGCCGGAAACGGCCTTTGTGATGTATGTGAATTATGAAGAAGTGCTCGCGCCGAACTGCGTGGATGTGATCCTTTCGCGCGGGGCGGATGTGCTGCTTTGCAATATTTCGCGCAAGAACACCAAAAACCGCTTTGCGCCGCGCTTTTCCGCGGAAAAAGAGGCCGACGTTCTGCTGCACATGAAAAAGGGACTGCTGCTTTGGAACGCCGCGCTGAGAACCGAAGTTTTGCAAAAAAACGGCCTTTCCCTTTCCGCTTACAGCGCCGCCATGCAGGAGCTGTTTTTGCTGGAAGCGATCGCGTTTTCCGAAAGGAGCGAGGTCGAGCAAAGCGTGCTCGTTTACAAAGACACGCTCGCGTCGAAGCAGACGCCGACCTTTGACGAGTTTCGCCTGCACAAAAAGCGCATCAAGACCCTTTCCAAACGCTTTCAAAAAAGCGGGCAGCTCGCGCTCAAGCAGCAGCTCATCATGGACTTTGTGGTGTCGCAGCTGAGCAACTATTACGCCGATTCCGCCCTGCTTTCGCGCCACCGCAAACGGCGGCTGCTGAAAAAATATCTGGTGCTCTGAGGAGAGGAACATGGCTGACTTTCAGATTTCTATCATCATTCCGGCGTATAACGCCGAAGAATATATGGCGGCTTGTCTCGATTCCCTGCTGCATCAGACGATGGATAAAACCGCCATGCAGGTCATCGTCATCGACGACGAATCCACCGACCGCACGCCCGACATTTTGCGCGCCTACAGCGAAAAATACCCCTTCATCGAGGTCGTTCGCAAACAGAACGCCGGCGTTTCCGCCGCACGCAACGACGGCATCCGCCGCGCCAAGGGCAAGTATATCATGTATCTCGATTCCGACGATACGCTCACGCCGCCGAGCGTGGAAAACATTGTTTCCTTTTTCGATTCCGTGTATGACACGGTCGATCTTGTGACCTATTTCATCCAGCCATATATCGGCAACGAGCTGCTCAAAACCCACGCGCGCTACAAAAACTTCCTCACCCACACGGGCGTGTATGACCTTGAGCAGAACCCCTATATCGTGCAGACCACGATGAACGTCTGCGTCAAAAATTTGGGCGAAAAGAACTTTTTGTTCAACGAGCAGATGCACTATCAGGAGGATCAGGAATACATCAACCGCGTGCTCAAGGACAAGCTCAAGCTCGGCTACTGCTCGCACGCTTGCTATATGTATAACCGCAGCAACGACGCGTCCTCCATGGCCTCGCGCTCGCACGCATATTTTTTGTTTGAGAGCACGATGGCGTATTTTGAATCGCTCTTTGCCCAGTTCCCGGAAAAGGTGCCGCGCTATTATCAGGCCGTGTTCTTCCACGATCTGCGCTGGAAGCTGATGGAAAAAATTCTCTATCCCTTCCACTATGACGCGGCGGCGTTTGCGCACGCGATGGATCGCATCAAAGCGCTGCTGGCGCGTGTGGACACCGAGATCATTGCGGACAATCCCTCGATTTTAAAGCCCCATGTGCATTACTGGCTGAACCTCAAGCCGAACGTGTTCCCCCTGCCCTATATCAGCCGCGACGGCATCGACGTGCTGGCCGACGGCAAAACGATCGGCCACGCGAATCAGGCCACGCTGAAGATCACGAAGATTGAACAGGTGGACGGCGGACGGCTGCGATTGCGCGCGTTTTCCGGCATCGGGGTGTTCAACTATATGAAGGAGGAGCCGAAGTTCTTCCTCATTCGCAACGAAACGGAAAAGCAGCAGCTGCGGCTCTATCCGTCCAAGTTCGGCTACTACAAAACCAACATCATGACAAACCGGTTTTACGGCTTTGATGTGCTCATTGACCCGAAGGAAACGCACGAGATCGCGTTCAAGTGTTCGCTGGACTCCTATTCCTTCGACGTGAAGATCAACTTCACCCCAGCCGCCGTGTTCCGCCGCAAAACGCGCCAGTTCGCCTATGCGCGCGGCAACGTCATCCTATCCTACTACAACAACACCATCCGCTTCCGCCTTGCCGACAAGGAGGAGATTTACCGCTTTGAAAAGGACAACATCGCCCTGTTCAACCCCGAACGCGCCATTGCGGAGCTGAAAAACGAAGCGCTCGATTACCGCCATGACCACCGCGTCTGGCTTTACAGCGATTTGAATTCCGTCAAAAAGGACAACGCCTACGCCCAGTTTATGCACGACTTTGAAAAAGACGACGGCGTGGAGCGCTATTACATCTACACGCGCCCGTATGAAGAAATTGCATCGCTTTTTTCCGACGCGCAAAAGCCCTTCCTTGTGGAATTCGGCTCGCCGAAGCACCGGATGCTGTATCTTGCAAGCGAGCTGATTCTTTCCTCGTTCTTCGGCCGCGAAGCGATTTCTCCGTTTTTTGACGAGCAGGAGGAGAGCAACTACTACGACATTGAGCATTTCCGCATCATCTATATGCAGCACGGCATTCTCCACGCGCACTACGTCAACAAATATTCCGCCGAAAACGCGCTTTGCGACAAGGTGGTGGTGTCGTCCTATTTTGAAATGGAAAACCTCACGCAGAACTACTGCTTCAAAAAGGACGATCTCATCCCCTGCGGAATGCCGCGCTATGAATTCATTGACAAAACCAAAAAGGCGCAGAACAAGCTGCTCTTTGCCCCCTCGTGGCGCAGCTATCTTGCGCGCAATGTGACGCCCACGACCTACAGCATCTCCATGCCGGCGTTCCGCAAGAGCGACTATTATCAGAATTTTGCCGCCTTTCTCAACGACGAACGCCTGCACGCGCTGCTGGAAAAGCACGATTTGACGCTGGACGTCAAGATGCACCCGATCATCACGCAATACGCCACGGAGCTGTTCCCGCTGAAAAGCGAGCGTGTGAAGCTGGTTTCCGGCGATGTGGACGTTTCCGACTACAAGGCGTTCATCACGGACTTTTCCTCATTCGTGTTCGATTTTGCGTTTCTTGCCCGCCCGGTGCTCTATTTTGTGCCGGACTACGCGCAGTTCCGCTCGGGCATGAACCTTTACCGAAAGCTCGACCTGGAATTTGAGGACGCGTTCGGCGAGCTGACGACCGAGCCGCAAAAAGCCATCGACGCGCTGGAACGCATTTGCAAAGCGGATTTTGTGCCCGCCGCGCCGTTCAAGGAGCGCATGGAGCACTTCTATCTGCCGATGCAGCACTGCCGCGCCGACATCTACAACTACATCACAACAAAAATGTTTTAAGAGGAATCCACTATGGCAGACAAGGGAAAGGGCAAGCTCAAGCTCCTTTACATTTTGCAGTATTTGCAGCAGCACAGCGACGAAAACAACCCCGTCAGCACGGAAACGCTGATGGAGATGCTGCGCGAAAAGGGCATTGAATGCGAGCGAAAATCCATTTACAGCGACGTGCAGACCATGCGCGACGCCGGGTTTGACATTTTGCGCGTTAAGGCGCCCGCCAACGGCTATTGCCTGACAGGGCGCACCTTTGAGCTGCCGGAGCTGCGGCTGCTGATGGACGCGGTGCAGGCCGCGAGCTTTATCACGCCGAAAAAGACCGAGGATTTGCTCGACAAAATCGGCACGCTGTCCTCCGCGCCGCAGGCAAAGCAGCTTCGCACCGTGATTGGCACGCCGCACAAAAGCAAATATGCCAACGAGGAAATTTACTATAACATCGACACGATCGACCGCGCCATTGCGCTGGGCAAAAAAATCCGCTTTCGCTATGTCAAGCGCCAGCTCGACAACCAGAAATGCGGAATCAAGCTCAAGGAAAAGGAATTCACGGTCAGCCCCTATGCGCTGATCTGGTCCGACGATCAATACTACCTTGTGAGCAACCACGAAAAATACGACAACCTCATGCACACGCGCATCGACCGCATGAAGGGCGTGCAGATCATTGCGCGTTCGGCGCGGCCGGCAAGCGAGGTTTCGCCCTATCCGAACGGCTTTGACGCGGCGGATTACGCGGCAAAGGTGTTTCATATGTTTTCCGGCGAGGTGGAGCCGCTGGAGCTGCGCTGCCACAGCTCGCTGCTGGAAGAAATTCTCGACCGCTTCGGCACCGACGTTTCCATCACCAAGGCGCGCCACGCGGACGATTTCACCGTGCAGACCGAGGGCGTTGTCAGCGACGGGCTGGTGTCGTGGCTGATGCAGTTTTCCTCGCGCATCGAGGTGCTGCAGCCGCAGTCGCTGCGCGAAAAGCTGCGCGAGCGCGCGGGGGAGATCTTTGCGCTTTATGAATAGTTGTTAGTCGTTAGTCGTTAGTCGTTAGTCGGTAGCTGTTAGCTGTTAGTTGATAGTCGTTAGTCGTTAGTCGGAAGCCGGAAGCCGGAAGCTGATAGCTGATAGCTGGAAGCTGTTGGCTGACGAGCAACGGAAAAGCTTACGGATTTGTGAAGAATCCGAAAAAGGCTTGCACGCGAGGCACATTTTGCGTAGAATGAAGATACACCGTAAAATGCGGAAGGCTATTTCGCACCTCATCCACCACACGCCTTGCGGCGTGCGGTCCCCCTTCGGTCTCGGCTGCCGCCTCGGTCGGCGCTTCTGCTGCGCAGAGATGTCCACTGGACATCCGCGCCCCGTAGGACGGGGAAGGCAAGTTAGGTTCGCTTTTATAGATAGGTAGACACTAAAAAATATGCATTTTAGAATATACGTTGTATAAAAAAAGACCACTTGTCTTGCCCTCCCCTTTGGGGAGGGTGGCAGCCGAAGGCTGACGGGTGAGGTTTGACCGACGCATCGCCGCAGGCGCGTCCATCAATTCCGAATTCCGCATTCCGAATTCCGAATTATGCGCTTTAGCGCATCCGACGCATCGCCGCAGGCGGCGTCCATTCATTGCGAATTGCAAATTGCGAATTATCTCCACTCTTCACTCTTCACTCTCCACTCTACATTGAAAAAACAGAAAGGGTCTATAACGATGGACGACATCTTTTTTTCAGACAATCCCAATCAAAAAAAGAAAAACACGCCTGCGCCGGACAAGTTCAGCGCCGACCTGTTTTCCGGCGAGACAGAGCCTGCAACGAGCAAAAGATTCACGGTGCATCTGCCGGACGACGCCTCTGCCGCGCCGAACGACCGCACGCCGCGCGGAAAGCCCGTGGGTGAATTCCGTCTGGACGACGACGCCCCACTCTCTGCGTCGCGCCAAAAGCCGGTGGTTTCCCAGCAGCGGCGCTACACCCCTGCCGGGTCGCCGCAGATGCCGGAATATACGCCCCCGGCGCCCACGGTGCGCCAAAGCGAAGTGACCGCGGCACAGGCGCAAAAAGAAGCCGCCGCTGTTCCGGCGCGTGCGCCACAGCGTCCGACGCAGGGCCCGAACCAGCGTCCGACCCAGCGTCCGGCACAGGCCGCGCGCAGCGCGCCCCCGCCGCGCAGACAGCCCGAACGCCGCAGGAAAAAGCCGCGCCATGTGAAAGGCAAAATCATCGCCGCGCTGCTCGCGCTCGTGCTGCTCGTCCTCGTCGGCGCTGTGGGCTACGGCTATGTTGCCGTCGGCAAGCTCAGCTTTGACAAGGAATTTGAGCGGGACAACCCCTATATTTCGCAAAGCGAGCTCATGCACGCCCCCGGGGTCAAAAACATCCTTTTCATCGGCTCTGACGCGCGCGGCGACGTGCAGGGACAGCGCTCGGACACCATGCTGATCTGCTCCATCGACTCCGCGCACCACAAGGTCAAGCTGACCTCCCTTTTGCGCGACAGCTTCGTCTATATCCCCTCCAAGGGCTACAGCACCAAGCTCAACGCCGCGTTTTCCTATGGCGGCGCAAACCTGCTCGTTGACACGGTGGAGAGCAACTTCAAAATCAAGATCGACGACTATGTGCTGATCGATTTTGAGGGTTTTGTCAAGCTGATTGACAGCATGGGCGGCCTCGATGTGGACGGCGTGACCGAAAACGAGGCGCGGTATCTGCGCGACAAGGTCAAGATCATCTATGCCAAAGAGGGCAAAAACCACTTTTCCGGCAAAGCTTCGCTGTGGTACTGCCGCATCCGCTACCTCGACGATGATTTCCACCGCACCGAACGCCAGCGCAAAGTCATTCACGCGATCATCAACCAGGCGCTGCGCAAGGGCCCGTTCAAGCTGATGAAGATCGTCGACACCGTCATGCCCTACATCACGACGAGCATGAACCGTAACGACGTGCCGATGGTTGCCGCAAGCGCGGTGTTCAACTTCATCGGCGGCGAAAACCCGCAGCACCAGATCCCGGCAGAGGGCACATGGACGAACGCACGCATCGGCGGCGCAGATGTGCTCAAGATGGACACGGAAGAAAACGTGCGGCTGCTGAAGGAGTTTGTGTTTGAGTAATGCGCGGGGCGCATTACTCACAATTTGGAATGTGGAATTTGGAATGTGGAATGAGATGAATTCGCAATTCGCAATTCGCAATTTGCAATGAATGGACGCCGCGCGGTGCGCAGCGCATCACATCCGTAGGGGCGGCCGGTTGTCGCAACGAAAAAAAGCACCGGTGGAGCTTTTTTTCGTTGCGATTCCGTTTTTGTTGCGGCAGCAGCAAAGCACTTTAAAGACGCCTGTTTTTTATCTACGCAATCCCTTTTTCGCGGCGGTTACTACGGTTCGTTATTTTTGGCTTCTGCCGAACGGTGCCTCCGGCGGGTCCATTCTTTCTCTTTCTCTTGCAGGATGCTGAATTGCAATGGGAAATCATACTATTCACCAATAAAGGCTGGACTTTTCTATATTTCTGTGTTATACTATTACGGGTGATGAAAATGAAATATCAAAGTTATCGTATGAATGAAGAACAGAAATTGGAAATCGAGAAAG
>JAFTCX010000002.1 GCA_017454485.1 Clostridia bacterium
ATTGAGGTCGCGTTTTTTCCCGGCCAATGCTTTTTCGCTTCCTCCGCGAAGGGAAAGGGAATCTGCTTGACGGGCGACAATTTGAAAGGGAACCTTGCATTTTCACTTTTTCAGCGCATCGCCGCAGGCGGCAAAATCAATTCGGAATTCGGAATGCCCAATTCGGAATTGAGGCCGCGGTTTTTCCTGGCCAATGCTTTTTCGCTTCCTCCGCGAAGGAAAAGGGCACCTGCTTGACGGGCGACAATTTGAAAGGGAAACGTGCTTTTTCACTTTTTCAGCGCATCGCCGCAGGCGGCGCTCCTTAATTCCGAATTCCGCATTCCGAATTCCGAATTATACTCTCTACCTTTTTTTCGGGAGTTTTTCTGACATGAACAACGTACTTTTAAAGGATACCTGGCGCACCATTGAACGCACGCGTTCGCGCTTCATTTCGCTCATCGCCATCGTGGCGCTGGGCGTGAGCTTCTTTGCCGGCGTGAACGCCGCTGCGCCCGACATGCTTGACACCGCCAAACAGTATTACAAGGACAGCAACATCATGGATCTTCAGATCCTCTCCACCGCAGGTCTGACAGACAACGACGTGAATGTTATTTCCAGCATTCAGGGCGTGGAGACCGTGGAGGGCGTCAAATTCATCGACGGCGTGCTGCGCGTGAACGGCGAAAAAATCAGCGAGCTGGACGGCTCCGAGCTGACCGTGCGCGCCTACGGGCTGGACATTCAGCGCGCGATCAACAATTCCGCCGGACTGGACGACCCCACCTATCTCAACCGCCCGCAGCTTGTGGAGGGCACCTGGCCGACGCAGCTCAACCAGTGCGTTGTGGAAGCGGACAACCTTTCCGCGCCGGATGAGTTTGAGATCGGCGCGACCGTCAACATCGACGGCGCGGGCACCGACATCGCCGGTTCCCTGCAAAACACGGAATACACCATTGTCGGCATCATCCGCACGCCGCTTTACATCTCCTATGACCGCGGCACCACGTCCATCGGCACCGGCAAGCTCGGCACCTTCATTTTTGTGCCGCAGGAAAACTTCACGGTCGATTACTACAGCGGCCTTTCCATCAAGCTCGCCGGTACGGAAAACCTGGATCCCTACAGCGACGAATACAAGGCGTTCGTCAAGCCCTACGCCGACTATATCGAATCCATTTCCCAACAGTGTCTTGCCTCGCGCGTTGCAAAGCTCAAGGAGCAGTACACGCAGATGGTGGAAAAGGGCGAAGTGGATTATGCTCGCGCCAAGGAAAAGACCGATTCCACCATCGCCGCCGCAGAGGAAAAGGTGAAGACCATCCTCGATATGGCGGAAAACGGCGACGCAAAGCTCGCGGAATATAAACGTAAATATAATGAAAAAGCGAAGGAGGCCAGCGAAAAGATTGACGCCTCCAAGCTGGAGCATTCCACGCAGTATGCGGCGTGGGAGCAAAAGCGCAGCGAATATCTTGCGGCCAAGGCGCAGATTGATCAGTATGCCAACGCGGAGACCGACCTCAAGAACGCGCAGACGGAGTATAATGTTGCAAACCTGCAGGTCAACTCTCTTTTGACCACGATCGATTATCTGGAACAGCTCATCGCCACGACCCGCGGTGCCATCACTGCGCTCGATCAGCGGCAGGGCGGCGATGTGAGCAACATCATCGACCGCTTTGAGCAAAGCGGACTGGTCGGCGCCGAGGTGGATCAGATCATGGCCGGCATCAACTCGCTGACCGCCGTCGGCACCGCCGAAGAGATGGCCGCATACCTGGAGCCGCAGATTCAAAGCTTGGAAATTCAGCTTGCCGGCACCAAGCAGCAGCTTTCCGAAACCAAGACCGTGCTTGCGCAAAAAAAGGTGGAGCTTGACAACGCAAAGCGGCTTGTCGGTCAGCTTGACGGGGTGAACACCTCGCTGGAAAGCGCGAAGGCGCAGCTTGACGCAGCGGAAAAAGAGCTGACGGACGCAAACGACGATATCCGTTTCGGCGAATTGGAGGTGCTCTCTCAGCTTTCCGATTATAAAAATCAGATCACGAACTACGAAACCAACCTTTCGCTTGCAAAGGCCAACGCAGGCACCGCACAGGCGGAGTTTGAAAAGCAGCGCGAAGAGGCGTATAAGAAGCTGGAGGACGCGAAAAACCAGCTTGACCACGCCAAGGCGTTCCTGCTGGATCTTGACACCGCGAAATGGTATGTCAACGACCGTGACGAGGCGCTGCGCGGCTATGAGGACTATAAGGGCACGGCAGACCGCACGGCGGCCATCGCCATCATCTTCCCGTGGTTCTTCTTCATCGTTTCCACCATGGTCAGCCTGAATACCATGACCCGTATGGTCGAAGATGAACGCACACAGCTCGGCACGCTCAAGGCGCTCGGCTTCCGCAACAACGAGATCGTGCGCAAATATCTGATTTATGCGCTTTCCGCCAGTCTGATCGGCGGCGTTGCGGGCAGCCTTTTGGGCTTTGTCCTCTTCCCATCGGCCATCAACTTTGCCTACGGCATCATGTTTGAGATGCCGGCGTTGATCATCAAATACCGTTTCGGCTACGCCATTCCGGGCATTTTGATCTCGGTCGGCACAACCCTTTTTGCGGCATACACCGCAAGCTATCGCAGCCTGTCCGCGGTTGCGTCAACGCTGATGCGTCCCAAGGCGCCCAAGGGCGGCAAACGCGTTTTCCTCGAACGGTTCCCGACGCTGTGGTCGTCGCTGTCCTTCACCTGGAAGGTTACGTTCCGCAACGTGTTCCGCAACAAAAAACGCTTTATCATGGCTGTCATCGGCGTTATGGGCTGCTCTGCGCTGCTGGTTGCCGCCTTCGGTCTGGATAAATCCATCAACACGAGTCTGGAGGAACAGTTCACAAACGAGGACAGCATCTTCCGCTATGATATGCAGATCGTGACCAACGGCAGCTACGATCTGGCGCTCGGTGAATCCGCTGCGCTGAACTTTGTGCGTTCCCAGCCCGAAATCGCGTCGGCAAACCTGACGTATATGAAGATATTCGACACCACCTGCGACAAGATGGATCCGGACGATCCGAAGCTGATGGAGACGTATCTGCTTGTGCCGGACGACGGAAACGCGCTGCCGAACTATATCTATCTGCGCGACCACAAGACGGGCGAACTGATCCATCTGCCGCAAAACGGCTGTGTGATCAGCAATAAGCTGGCAAGGACGCTCAAGCTCGACATCGGCGATTCCATCATCGTGCGGCTGGATGAGACCAACGCCGTCAACGTGCCTGTGGCCGCCATTGCGGAAAACTATACCTTCCATTATGTCTATATGACCAAGGAGGTCTATGCGGCGGTCTTCGGCGCGAACCCGCAGTTCAACTATGTCACCGCCAATCTGGCCTATCCGCTGGACGGCGCACAGAAGCAGGCGCTTTCGCAAAAACTTATCAACGATTACACGATCACCGCACTTGCGTATCAGGAGGATATCCAGTCCAGCTTTGAAAACCTGTTCAACGCCCTGGGCTTTATCGTGCTTGTGCTTGTGGCGTCCGCCGCAACGCTGTCGCTGGTCGTCATGTACAACCTGTCCAGCATCAACATCCACGAACGCATGAAGGAGATCGCCACGATCAAGGTGCTCGGCTTCACACCCGGCGAGGTCGCAACGTATATCTTCCGCGAAAACATGCTCCTGAGTGTGATCGGCACCATCATCGGACTGATTCTCGGCATCGGTCTGCACCGGCTGGTGCTGCTTGTCGGCGAAGTGGATATCATCCGCTTCGGCCGCAATCCGGGCGTGATGTCTTTCGTTTATGCAGCCCTGCTTTCGCTCGGCTTTACCATGCTTGTTAACCTGATCCTCATGCGCAACCTGCGCAAGATCGATATGGTCGAATCGCTCAAATCCATCGAATAAACCCTGTTTTGCAAAGGAGAGACCCATTATGTCCCTTGTCAACATGAAAACTCTGCTGGCGGATGCCCAAAAGGGCAACTACGCCGTCGGCTCGTTCAGTATCGCCAACATGGAAATGGTGCGCGGTGTGATCCGTGCCGCCGAAGAGGCGAAAGCGCCCATCATTCTGCAGATCGCCGAGGTGCGGCTGAACCATTCGCCGCTTGCGCTGATCGGCCCGCTGATGCTTGCCGCCGCAAAGGAAGCGAAGGTCCCCGTGGCGGTTCATCTCGACCACGGCACCACCCTCGGCTGCATCAAACACGCGCTTGAGCTCGGCTTTACGTCCGTCATGTTCGACGGTTCGCACCTGCCGCTGGAAGAAAACATCCGCCTGACCAAAGAGGTCGTCGCTATGGCAAAGCCCTATGGCGCCGCTGTGGAAGCGGAGATCGGCTGTGTCGGCGGCAGCGAGGACGGCAGCGAGGATATCGCCATGCGCTGCACCGATCCCGTGCAGGCAAAGCGCTTTGCCGAAGAAACCGGCGTGGACGCGCTTGCCGTCGCCATCGGCAACGCCCACGGCAACTATAAGGAAACGCCGCATCTGCGCTTTGACATTTTGGAAAAGGTGCGCGAAAACGTCGCATGCCCGCTGGTGCTGCACGGCGGCACAGGCATCTTGCCCGAGGAGTTCAAGCAGTGCTTTCGCAGCGGCATCAAAAAGATCAATATCGCCACCGCCACGTTTGACCGTGTGGAGCAGACCGTGCGCGAAAAATACGCGGCAGGGGAGATCAAGGGCTATTACGACCTGCACTGCGCGGAGATCGAAGGCGCTTATCTGAACGCGAAAAAGCACATTGATATTTTTGAAACAGGAGGTCATATTTGATGAAAAAAACAACCAAAGTTCTCAGCCTGCTCTTGAGTGCGCTGCTAATGCTTTCGGTGTTTTCCGTTGCCGGCTTTGCCGTGCAGGAAACTGCTGTGCCGGAAATTGCCGCACCGGCGCTGAAATTCGGCGAGGACGGCAAATTCACCATTTTGCATCTGACGGACACGCAGGATGACCAGTATCCGGCGCACGAGCTCAAGCCCTTTTTGACCAAGGCGATCGAGCAGGCGCAGCCCGATCTGATTGTCTTCACCGGCGACCTTGTAGAAGATTTTCGTCTTGCTGATTTCAAGGACAATTTCGGCATCGTGGAGGGCGTGTTTGCCTTCGGTCTGAAGGGCAAGGACAAGGAAAAAACCCACAGCAACGCAATGCTTGCCGCGCAGTATGTGCTTTCGATTTTTGAGGAAAGCGGCGTGCCCTTCGCGATGGTGCAGGGCAACAACGACTATAAGGTCAACCTCAGCAACGAGGACTGGAAAGCGCTTTACGCCACCTACAGCCACTGTCTGACGAACGACATGAGCGATATGAGCGAGGGCATCGACTACCGTCTGCCGATCTACGGCGCCGACGGCAAAGACGTCAAGCTCAACGTCTACTGCCTCGACAGCGGCGAGCACGAGATCGACCCGGCGTCCATTGACTGGTATGTTTCCGACAGCAACGCACAAAAAGCAGTGGACGGAACGGTCACACCGGCATTCGCTTTCCAGCACATCCCCGTGGATGAGGTCGGCAACTTCTTTGAAGAATGCAAGTGGAACGATCCGGGTGCGAGCCCCTACGGATTTAAAAGCTATAAGCTGACCGACAACGCTCACGGCTATTTCACAAAGGTTTATCAGAGTGAAGGCCCCAGCAATGAGTTTGCGGCGTGGAAGCAGCAAGGCGATATCATCGCCGCGTTCTTCGGTCACATGCACACGGAAGGCTATTCCGGCACCTATGACGGCATTGAACTCAACCTGACCTACGGCTGCGAGTTTGCCAAGAGCGGCCCCTACGGGATGCGCGTGATCACGCTCAGCGAAGACGACGTTACCGGCTATCAGAACCAGAGCTTTACCTATGAAGACGGCATGTTCAAGCCCGATTCCTTCAACGCGTCGGAAAAGACGCTCCTTCAAAAAATCAAGCTCTTCTTTGCGAGCTTGCTGAATATTGTAAAATTGTTTATTAGAAAGGTGTTGCCCGTATGAAGTACATTACATTTGACCAAAGTAAACCCCTGGACGTGATCCCCATCGGCCGCGTCGCCATCGACTTTAACCCCACGGATATGAACCGTCCGCTTTCCGAAAGCTGCAACTTCAACAAATATGTCGGCGGCTCCCCGGCGAACATCGCTGTCGGCCTTGCCCGTCTGGGCAAAAAGGTCGGCTTCATCGGCAAGGTGTCCGATGACCAGCACGGCGACTATGTGGTGAACTATTTCAACAATGAGGGCATTGACACCTCCAACATCTTCCGTGCGAAAAACGGCGAAAAGCTCGGTTTGACCTTCACGGAGATCAAAAGCCCGAGCGAAAGCAGCATTCTGATGTATCGTGACGGCGTGGCGGATCTGATGCTCGAGCCCGGCGAAGTCAGCGAGGATTACATCAAGAGCGCGAAAGCCATCGTCATCTCCGGCACAGCGCTTGCGCAGTCGCCCTCCCGCGAAGCGGCGCTCAAAGCGATGATGCTCGCCAAGAAAAACGGCGTGGTTGTGATTTTTGACATCGACTATCGCGCCTACACCTGGAAGAACCCGGACGAGATCTCCATCTATTATTCGATGGTTGCCCGCAACAGCGATATCATGCTCGGCTCCCGCGAGGAATACGATCTCACCGAAGCGATCACCGGCGTTTGCGCCAGTGACGAGGAGAGCGCAAAGCTTTGGCACAGCTACGGCAACAAGATCGTCATCATCAAGCACGGCAAGGACGGCTCCACCGCCTACACCAACGACGGCAAGAGCTACACGATCAAGCCCTTCCCGGTCAAGAAGCTCAAGGGCTTCGGCGGCGGCGACGGTTATGCGTCCGCGTTCATCCGCTGCCTGCTGGACGGCTACGATGTGATCGACGCGCTGGAATTCGGCACGGCGAGCGCCTCCATGCTCATCTCTGCCCATAGCTGCTCGGCCGCGATGCCGACGGTGGAGCAGGTGGAAGCCTTCATCAAGGAAGAAAAAGAGCTTTACGGCGAAATGGTCGCGCGTGTCTGAACTTTGCAGAAAGCGCCATAAATTCATAATTTATTCATACTTTTGTGGAGTTCGTCTGTTATACTCTACTTAAGAAAGCCAATCCGAAAACACGATAGAAAACAATGAAGAAGGGAGTCACAAACATGATTACCGCGATTGCCGCATTTGTCAACCTTTTGGTTCTTGCAATCAAATTCGACGTATTCATGGCGAAACTTGCGCTGATCTTCTGATCAGGCAAACGAACACTGAACGTGAAACGGTTGTCGCATTTGCGGCAACTGTTTTTTTGCGCAGAGCGGGATGACGGGGCGGTTTTTCAGCCGGCGGCAACCACGCCGCAGAAGAAAATGAAAGAAAACAAAAAAAACTTCAAAAAGCACTTGATTTTTCTGTCGCGTTTATGTATAATACTTAGGCAACACGGAGAGTTGTCCGAGCTGGTCGAAGGAGCACGACTGGAAATCGTGTAAACCGTCAACGCGGTTTCGAGGGTTCGAATCCCTTGCTCTCCGCCATAAAGAATGCCCTGTTCATGCGGTCTCAGCCCATGTGATCAGGGCTTTTTTCTTTTTTTATTCTTATTATTATTCTTATGGGCCTTTTTATTGGTCATTGCTCACCGTTTTCGCAGGTGTCAGCGGCATGTGTCCGAAGAGCTCCGCAACGTAGTCGATCGCCATCACATTGGCCGCCTGCAATTCGTGCGTGTAGATCTTCAGCGTGGTCGCCGTGTCGGAATGTCCGAGCACGGAGCTGATCGTTTTCGGGTCTACCTGCTTGCCGACGATCAGTTCCGTCGCAAAGCTGTGCCGCATATTGTGGACGGCTTTGTAGGGCAGATCGTGCGCTTTGCAGAACTTCCGCAAAAAGTTGCGCGGCTGGTTCGGATTGATCGGCTCGCCGAATGTTTTGGTAAACAGGCGGTCACATTCAAACCACTGGTCGCCGAGATTGACCTTGTCCGTGTTTTGCTGAAACTTGAACTGCTTGAGGAGAGCTACGACCTCCTCCGGCAGTTTCAAAACCCGTTTGCTGGACTTGGTCTTCGGGTCGTTGGTGAAGGTGCCGGTGGCCTTGTTGCAATACTCGCTGGTTCGCTGGATCCGCAATATCCCGGTGGACAGGTCAATGTCGGACCATTCCAGCCCGGCTACTTCGCCGATCCGCATCCCGGTATAGATCACGAGGACGAAAAATACATAGTACTTCATCGGCGCGTCTTTTGCGAGCGCTGCCAGCAGCGCCTTCTCTTCGGCCAGTGAATAAATGTTGTGCGGCTTTGTCGGAAGCTGCTTCACAACAACGCCCTGACACGGATTGGTCTCCCGGATGCCGCAGCGGATCGCATAGCGCATGACGTTTGACACGAGCGTCAGATGATGTATCTGCGACTTTGTGCCGAGTCCGCCGCCGGTACGCCGGTTCATGCCGTTCTCACTCAGAGAAGTGATGAATGACTGCACGTCTCTGTAACGGATCGACGCGACCGGAAGATGACCGAGCACGCGGTAGGTACGTTCTCTGCAGGAGAGCAGACGCTGCAGACTGGAAATGCGCATCGTATTGGTCTGTTCCACCAGGTGCAGATACTCCTCGGCGAGTTCGCGAAAGCAGATTTTGGAATCCGAAAGCTGCCCGGATTTCACTTTTTCTTCGAACTGAATGCTTTGTTTGAGCGCTTCTCTTTCGGCTTGTCGGGCGGACATTGATGGGTCGGGGTGCCAAGTCATTTGATGAATGATCTGCTTCCCGAGGCCGTCATAACCGTTTGAGACGCGGATGCCGTAACTGACTTCTCCTTTCTTGTTGACACGTTTAATGATTTGAGCCATTGGTTACACCTCGTTTCGAACAGAACGAGGCGTGACAGCAGAGCCATTATAGCACGCCAATCGGTCAAAAAGCAAGTCCAAATTGAGCAGCCGTTTGTTCGCGACCTGCACCGTTTCCACAGCGCCTTCCCTCACCATGCGGCGAAGGGTCGACGTCGTGATCGAGGTATTCGGGTCCAGCGCTTTGATCTCTTTTATGGCTTGCGGAATCGTTCGCATTCTCGGCAATCCTGCTTTTGTCATTGCATCGTTCCTTTCATAATGGATTTCCGGTTTCATCGTTCGTAATCTCCTCCTCTTGTTCTTGGATTTCTGTTGTAACAGGTATTTCTTTTTTCGGCCAGTGCCCGTTCCCGTTCCGCTTTTTCAGCGGCGGCCTTTCTGAAAAGCAGATCTCTGACCGTATCGATAAACTGCTGAACCACAGTCGGAAAATGCTCCAGCGCTTCAAGAAACGGTTTGCACTTTTCTTTGAGCTGTTCATACTTCTTCTGCAGAGTGCCCAAAGCATTTTTCGCATCATAATACAGACCGCGATAATAGCGTTCGCTCTCCTGCAGACGGTCGATCTCACCGCGGCTGGAAATGCCCTCTTTGGCCAATGCCGTGAGCTGTTCATAGTCCTCTTTTGAAACGGAATACTTGCCGGTGATCGGACTCTTTTTCCCGGCTTCTTCAATCTCAAGATAGGTTTTGTGGATCGCCTTTGCCGGTTCGTATACGAGCTCAGCATCCTTTGTTTTTTGCTCAATGTCCGCCAGACGTTTCGTGTCTTTTTTGATCTGATACTGCAGCGATGAGAGATGCTCGACGGGGCTGCCTCTCATTCCGCGGTCAAAGCCGGTGAAGCCGTGTCCGGTCATGTGCTGATAGAATTCATCCTGCAAAATGCTGTAAGAGGCTCTGTATTTCGGCTTGCCGTTTGCCCGAAAGATCTGATTGCCGCGATCGTCATACATCGGTTCGGTTGACGCCCATTTTTTGGAATGGCTGATCTGACGGATCACTTCTTTGACTGTGCCGACGAGCGCCGGGTCTTTACAGCGTTTGCTCCAGCGCACTTCTTTCTCAACAACGGGGATCGCAACGAGGTGCATATGATAGTGATACACCGGCTTGTCAAGATCGTCGCTTGCCGCCATGTTGATTTCGTCTGCGTGCATCACAGCGGAAATGATATTGCGTTTTCCGAACTTCTCGCAGGCATATCGGTACGCTTCCGCATAGAATCTTTTCGCGTAATCATACCCGCCGTTTTCTTCAAAGTACATCGTGTTGACATCGAAAATCACTTCGTCAAAAAGTACCGCGTCGGCGCGTAAACCCTTGCGTGAAACCTCGCCGGCTTCTTCCATTTCCCGTAGAATATCCATATACGATTTCTCGCCCGGATCTTTAAAATGGACGTTCATCGGAATGCGATAAGGCTCAACATTGACGTTGCCGTAGTCTTTGTTTTTGCGTTCCACATGCCGCTCACACGCACCGATTTTTGCCGACGAATAGGTCTGCACGCGGGCGCAGCTCATATTCTTTTCACTTGCCATCGCTTTTCCTCCTTCCCTTCAGCTTTTCTGCGAAGCAGGTTACACAACATTCTGCCGAATGTGTGTAACCCACTATGACACTTTCGGCCATGCCGCAAAGATGTCCGTGGGCAAGAGGGCTTCCCTCTTGATTCCCTTTGCGCCGACCACTTTTTCCCGGCTTCACTGCATATTTTTCTTTCGGCATCATATTTCATACCTCCCCGGCAATGGCCTGTACATCCAGCTTGTTCAGGCACAGCAAGCGTTGGGTTTTGGAGCCGATGCGCACCGTCTTTTTCGTTCTGCCGTCGCTGTCGTGGAGGGAAAGCATTTCGTCCGCAAGCGCTTTCAAAAGACCGTTTTCAGAGATCGAAAACGCTTCTCCCTGTTCGGCGCACAGGCGCTTGACTTCGCGGTGCGCCTGATCGGAAAAGAGATAATAGTACTCGTCGTCAACGTATCCGATCACGGTCCGGTCATAGATGCTGCCGGTCGCGTCCTGCTTCGGCAGCAGCGTCACGCGCCCGCTTTCGATGAGCGAAAAGAGCTTTCGCAGGAAGATGTGCGTCGGCTGATCGGCAACGGTTTTCTGCTGCTGCTTTGCGGCAAGATCGAGCAGAATATCCCGGAAATCGAGCTGCAAATTGATGCGGTTCTCCGGCGTAACGACGCCTTCGCTCCACAGGAAATCCGTGAAGAACTCGAAGCCGATGGAGAGCGTGGCGATGTCGTTCAGCAGGCGGTCACGCAACGTAACACCGCGTTCTTCTTCGGCCAGTGTGCGCAGCTGAACGCTCGCTTTCCGATACAGATCAAGCAGGTGCTTTTGGAAGTCTTCCTCGTCGGAAAGGAACTCTTTTTTGAGCCATTCGGTGTAGCGGAACATCGCGTAGGACAGCACGCCGTTCGCGGCGTATTCCTGAAATCTTGTCAGCTCTTCGTTGATCACGTCCGTCGGATTCAGTTCCATACATAAGTACCTCGCCGTGCCGCTTTCGCCGACGTCTGGCGAGAATTCCGCGGTCATGATCGCGTTCCCCTGCGGGTAGTAATCGGGCATCAATTCGGCGCGGGCGTTCATCCGTCCGCGGCCGCAGCGGTTGCCGTAAGCGCGCAGAAGCTTCTGCATTTTGTCGTTCAGATCGGAG
>JAFTCX010000017.1 GCA_017454485.1 Clostridia bacterium
AAGCAAGCAAGCAAGCAAGCAGCCTAACTGCGCCCTTTTTTCCGTTTCATCCGTAATCAAAATGTCATAGTGCGCCCACGGGTGAGCTATGGCGTTTTTCCTTGCCTGATATTCCCTTTGTGAAATATGCGGTCAGCAGGCAAGCCGAATATTCACCAAACAAACTTTTACAAAAAAACAAAACACATTTTAAAAGGAGGAACAACACATGAAAAATTCTTTTATCAGAAAACCAATCAGCATCCTGCTCTCGTTGCTCATGGTGCTGTCCGTGTTCGGCGGCATGGCGTTTACGGCGAGCGCGGCAACCACTGTTACCTGGAGCGGCTCAGGGCTGCCGACCGGCGATTACACCGATGAAAACGGTATTAGCGTGTCCGGTGGAACGCTTTATTCGCATGGCTATCATGATTGGTCGGGCGATATCAAGTTCACTGCACCCTCGGGCATGGTATTCACCGATATTTCCATAAATCATATGGATACCGATAATGGGGGAACAACCACATGGCATTGGTACGGTAATGCAAGTGAGGTGGACCTTTATGAAAGTATGTATGAGGTGTCCAGCGTAACCTTCACGCTTGAGCAGGCAAAGGATCCCGCTGTGAAAAACGTCGAGTCTCTGATCGACGCCATCGGCACCGTGGCGCTGACGGACGACTGCAAAGCGAAAATTGACGCTGCAGAAGCCGCTTATGACGCTTTGTCCGACGCGCAGAAAGCGAGTGTCACAAACGCGCAGAAGCTGACCGACGCAGTAGCGCAGTATGCGCGCCTTGAGGGCTATGCAGAGCGCCTTGTTGAGATCACGAATCATGGTGCAGTTTTGGGCGATTTGGGCTTTTCAAGCAATATGCAATATTGGGGAATCGAAATTTCTCGTGCCGACGCGGTTGCTTTGGCGCAGTATCTGAGCGCGCAAAATGCCGGTGCAGCTTGTGCAGTGTTGTATCAAGAGGAAGATGAGTACGTCCTGTACTATGTTAAGAATAACGGTGCAGGCGGAGATCGAACCAGCTTTGATGACTACAGCTTGAATGATTTCCTGAACGGCTATAAGGTGTACTACGTGTCCCTTCGGCATCCTGCTGTGATGAACGTTGAGTCCCTGATCGACGCCATCGGCACGGTGGAATATACCGACGCGTGCAAGGCGAAGATCGACGCTGCAAAATCCGCTTATGACGCTTTGACCGACGCGCAAAAAGCAAATGTCACAAACGCGCAGAAGCTGACCGACGCCATTGCGGAATATAACGAGCTTATGCTTAATGCGTTTAAATCTTACAGGATGGACAAGGCGATGGACTTCAAGATGTCGCTGGAGGAAGCTGTTGCCGGTGACTCTGAACTTGAAGAAGCGCTGGACCAAGCGCAAAACGCGATTGCAGAGGTGCAATTTGATCAGAGCAAAACGATGGATGAAAACAAGGCCGCAGTGGACGCTGCTGTTACAGCTAAGACCGCAGAGATCAACGATCTGATCGCCGCCAAAGCCCTTGCCGCTGCAAAGGCGGCCGCGAAAGCGGAGCTTGCTACCTACAAAAACGCTGCGGACTACAGAACCGCAGAGCAGGCACAACTGGCCGCTGCCATCGAAACCGGCAACACGAACATTGAAGCGGCGACCGACATCGACGCAGTGAATACCGCCCTTGCCAACGCCAAGCTTGCCCTTGACGCAATCAAGACCGACGCCCAGTTGACTGCTGAGGAGCTTGAAGCTGCAAAGACGGCCGCAAAGAGCGCACTTGCAAGCTACAAGAGCGCTGATGCTTATCGTGACGCGCAGAAGACCGAGCTTGCTTCTGCCATTGAAGCCGGTAACACCGACATTGACGCAGCCGCCGACACCGATGCGGTGGAAACCGCGCTTGCCGCTGCAAAGACCGCCATTGACGCGATCAAGACCGCTGCAGAGCTGACTGCTGAGGAGCTTGAAGCTGCAAAGCTTGCTGCAAAGGCTGAGCTTGCAGCGTATAAGAACCCTGCAGATTACAAAGAAGCACAACAGGCGGAGCTTGCCGCTGCCGTTGCTGCCGGCAGCAGAGCCATTGACGCCGCTGCTGACAAGGCCGCTGTGGAAGCTGCACTTTCCGACGCGAAGGCTGCGCTTGACGCAATCAAGACCGCTGCAGAGCTGACCGAGCCGACCGACGAACCGTCTGACCCGACCGACGAACCGTCCACTCCGGATACCCCGGACACGCCGAGCGATGAAAAAGAAGTGAAGACCGGCAATTCCTTCCTTTACAACATCATCAAAGCGGTGGTGGATTTCATCGTTTCCCTGTTCACCAAGGTTCTGCCCGCTGCAATGAAGCTCAAATAAACCATAACAACACAAAAGTCCGCTGTGGAAAATTCCACGGCGGACTTTCTCTTTCCGCTAACAGCTAACAGCTAACAGCTACCGACTACCGACTAACGACTAACAACTCGACAACTTTTGCTTGCCTTTTTTCCCCGTCTGTGGTAAAATAAAAACGTATATCAAGGAAAGGGCGTGATGGTTTGCTGCGTGTGCTGTTTGTCTGTTCCGGCAACACCTGCCGCAGCCCGATGGCGGCGCTGCTGCTGCAATCCATGGCCGACAAGGAAAAGCTGCCCGTCCAAGCGCAAAGCGCGGGGCTTGCCGCGTTTTCCGGCGATTGCGCAAGCGAAAACGCCGTGGCGGTGATGCGTGAACTGGGACTGGACCTTTCCGCCCACCGTGCGCGTCCCGTGTCGCAATATCTGCTGGAAGAAAGCGACCTCGTGGTCTGCATGAGCGAAGGGCACCGCCGTGCGCTCGCCCCCTTTGTGGAAAGCGAAAAGCTGCTGGTGCCGCCCGGCGGCGTGCCGGACCCCTTCGGCGGCGATCTCGCTGCCTATCGCGCGTGCAGGGACGCGCTGTCGGCGTATATCAAAACGCTGCTGCTTTCGCTCGCCGTGCCCCGGATTCGTCCGATGACGGGGGAGGATGTGCCGTCTCTCGCCGCGCTGGAGGCGCAGTGCTTCTCTGTGCCGTGGAGCGAAAACGCTTTGCGCGCGGAGCTGGAAAACGAACACGCGCATTTTTTCGTCGCCGAGCTTTGCGGCGAAATCTGCGGCTATGTGGGGCTGCACATTTTGCTGGACGAGGGCTATCTTTGCAACCTCGCCGTGGCCGAAGCCTTTCGTCGCCGCGGCGTCGGCAAAGCGCTTATGAGCGCCGCGATCGACTGCTGCAAAGCGCAGGGGTGCGCCTTCCTTTCGCTGGAGGTGCGGCCGAGCAACACCGCCGCCGTGCGCCTGTATGAAGCGCTCGGCTTTTCAAAGCGCGGCGAGAGAACGCATTTTTATACCCTGCCCGACGAAGACGCTCTGATTTTGACCCTTGATTTTTGAAAGGAAGCTTTATGCGCATTTTAGCCATTGAATCCTCCTGCGACGAAACGGCGGCCGCCGTGGTTGAAAACGGCCGCACCGCGCTTTCCAACGTGATCGCCTCGCAGGTGGAAGAACATAAAATTTACGGCGGCGTTGTGCCGGAAATTGCCTCGCGCCGCCATGCCGAAGCGATATCTGCTGTGGTGCGGCGGGCGCTGACGGACGCCGGCGTCACCTTGAACGAGATCGACGCTGTGGCGGTGACCTACGCCCCCGGGCTGATCGGCGCGCTGCTTGTGGGCGTGAACTACGCAAAATCGCTGGCCTATGCGGCAAACAAGCCGCTCGTGCCCGTGCATCATCTGCGTTCGCATATTGCGGCGAACTATCTTTGCCACCCCGAGCTGGAGCCGCCGTTTTTGTGTCTGGTCGTCAGCGGGGGACACACGCACCTTGTGGACGTGCAGGATTACACGACGTTTCGCGTGCTCGGCAAAACCCGCGACGACGCGGCGGGCGAAGCGCTCGATAAGGCCGCGCGCGCCATGGGCTTGCCTTATCCGGGCGGCTTGAATCTGGACCGCGTTTGCAAAAACGGCGATCCAACCGCCTTTCGCTTTCCGAAACCGCGTGTGGACGGCGCACCGCTCGATTTCAGCTTTTCCGGGCTGAAAACGGCCGTGCTCAATTTGCTTCACAACGCCGCGCAAAAAGGGCAGACGCTGTCGACCGAGGACCTCGGCGCGTCGTTCCAATCGGCGGTGGTCTCGCTGCTTTGCGAGCATACCCTCGCCGCGATCAAGGAAACAAACCGAAAAACGCTGGTGCTCGCGGGCGGCGTTTCCGCAAACTCCGTTTTGCGCCGCGAAATGAAAAAGCTTTGCGAAAAGCACCACCTGCGCCTGTTTGTGCCCGATCTTCCGCTGTGCGGCGACAATGCCGCCATGGTCGGCGCACAGGGCTATTATGAATTTCTCGCCGGCAATCGCGCCGATCTGACGCTGAATGCCTACGCCACAAAAACGATTGAATAAGGAGGCTTTTGTATGAGACGACACGATGGGTTCAAAAACGCTGCTTTCGCCTTGCTGCTTGTTCTTTTGCTCGCTTTGAACGCTCCCTTTGCCTTTGCCGCGTCGAAAACGCCGGGCAAGGTGCAGCTTTCCGTGAAAGCTGTGACACAAACGAGCGCCACGCTGCAATGGAAGGCTGCCGCAGGTGCGGACGGCTATCTGATCTATCAATACGACTACGCGGCAAAATCCTTTGACCGCATTGCCGTCACAAGCAAAACCGCCGTCACGGTGCCCAAGCTCACGGGCGGCGAAAGCTATTGCTTCGGTGTGCGCGCCTATGCGCAAACGGGAAAAACGCTGGTTAAGGGTAAGCTGGTCAAGGCCAAGTGCTATACGCCGCTGGCGACCGTGACCGGCATCAAGCAAACCGAAACGACCCCGGTGAGCCACAAGCTGCAATGGAAGGCCGTTCCCGGTGCTGAGGAGTATCAGATCTACTACTTCAAGGACAGCGTGAAATCCTTTGCCCTGCTCGGCACGGTGCAGCACCCTTACTGCACGGTCAAAAAGCTGAAAAGCGCGTCGGTCGGGCAGTATAAGGTCCGCGCCGTCAGCCATTGCGCCAACGGCAAGACCGTGAAGGCGAAAACGTCCGCCATCTTCTATGCCTACACCAACCCCGCCGACATCGCGCGCTTCACCGCCGAAGATGTCACCACCACAGGCTACACCCTCGTCTGGGACGCCGTGGAGGGTGCGGACGGCTACCGCCTGTTCCGCTATAACCCGAAAAGCGGCAAATATTCCAGGCTCGCCGATGTGGAGGGCACGACATATGAGATCGACGGACTGACCCCGTGCAGCACCGCGTTTTACAAAATCTGCGCCTTTGCCAAGCTGAACGGCACGGTGCGCTACGGCGCGCGCACGTCTGCGCTGCCGCTGACAACAAAGCCGGAAACGGTCACGCCGGTTCTGCTTGCGCGTCCGGCCGCAAACGGTGTGATGAAGGTCGGCTGGAATCAGGGCGTGTGCGACGGCTATCTGATCTTCGGCGCCGCGCAGGAGGAAGGCCCGTATGAGCTGATCGATGAAATCGACGACCCGAACACGCTCTCGTGCTCCATCCGTTCGCCCTTTGATTCCGAAACGCTGTATGTGCGCATCAAGACCTTTGTGATGGTGGACTCCATCCCCGTGATGAGCGCGTATTCCGATGCACTTGTGATCGATTAAACTTTCCATGAGGTGATGTTATGGCAGACCCCCGCATTTGCCCGCATTGCGGCGCACCCATGCCCGCCGACAGCCACGTTTGCTCTGTTTGCGGAAAGGCGCTCAGCGAAGAGGACGGCGCGCTTTATTTGAAAAGCGGCGTCATCCTCGCCGAAAAATACCGCGTGATCGCCGTTTCCAGCGTGCAGACCGATTCTGTCTGCTATCAGGCGCAAAACCTTTCCACGCTGGAAATGGTGACGGTGCGCGAGTTTTTACCGCGCGCGCTGATTCATCGTGCCGACAAGACCGATGTGACGATTTTGCGCGGCAGCGAAACGCTGTATCAGACCGCGCTGGACGATTTTGTGCGGCTTTGGCGCACGGTGCGCTCGCTGCATGAGCTGCCGGCGCTTCCGCAGGTGACGGAGGTGTTTTTCTCCGCCGGCACCGCCTATGCGATCGAAACGCCGCTGGACTGCATCACACTGGAGGAATATCTGCAAACGCCGGGCAAGCTCCTGACCTGGGAGAGCGCGTGCCGCATCTTCCGCCCGGTGATCCTCGCGCTGGGCAGGCTCCATGCCTGCGGTGTGCTGCACGGTGCGCTTTCGCCGCAAACGCTGTTTGTTGCGTCCGACGGAAAGCTGCACATCGGCGGCTTTTCTGTTTCGCAGACCAAGCAGGATATCCCGGAGCTGCACAGTGTGCCGACCGCCGGCTTTGCGCCGATGGAGCTGTATGACAACCGCCATGCCGTCGGCGCGTATACCGATGTGTATGCCCTCGCCGCCGTGATGTATTACGCCGTGACGGGCATCTGTCTGCCGCCGGCAACGCAGCGCGCTTCGGGCGACGATTTTCTGTTCACGGCGCAGACGGTCGACTTGCTGACGAACGAAGGGGTACAAACCCTCGCGCAGGCGCTGCAGATCTATCCGCAGCGCAGAACGCGCACGATGGAGCAGTTTTTGCAGCGCATGGAAAACCGCACGGCGGAATCTTCTTTGCATCAGACCACGGTAGACGAACCCGGACAACCCGTGCAGCCGCCGCAGGAGGAAGGGGATTCCACCTCGACCGGCCTGCTCGCGCTGAAGGTGTTCGGCGCCGCGGCGCTTGTGATCGTGCTGCTGTTCTGCACACTGTATGCCACGGTGCTCTATGATAAAATGGAAATTCCGCTGCTCGACAAGGCGTTTTCCGCGTTTTCGTTTTTGCCGATGAACCGTGAGGACGACACGGCAGCCGAACAGACGACCGCCGCGCCGATCGTGACGCAAAGGGCGGCGCAGGAGATGGTCACCGTTCCGGATTTCATGAGCCTGACCTACGGCAACATTGCCGGCAACACGACCTTCCGCCGCAACTTTACGCTGAACTTTGAATTTGAAGAAAACGACGCCGTGCGCAAGAACTCCATCATCCGCCAAAGTGTCCCCGCAGGCAAAACCGTGGAGAAGGGGACCGCGATCACGATCACGGTCAGCAGCGGCAAGCCGATGATCGTGCTGGACGATGTGCTCGGGATGCAATATGTGGACGCATATGAGCTGCTGACGGAAAAAGGCTTTGTCGTCAGCAAGGAGCTCACGCGCAACGACGGCACGCACACCGTCGGCGAGGTCTGGCAGATGTCGCAGGTGGCAGGGCTGTCGTTTGAAAAGGGCACGGCGGTCACGCTGAGCGTCTGGGACGGCAGCGGGCTTGCGCAGGAATGAGAGACGGAAATAACGCATCATAATTCGGAATTCGGAATGCGGAATTCGGAATTGAGGTCGCGGGGATCGATGCATGGAACAACAGTGCGCGCCGCGGCGAGACGTGCGGCAAAACAGAAAGTTTGCCGATTGTCAAACCTCAGCCGTCATCCCTGCGGCCCGCTCCCATAAAACATTTTCTCCGCGCAAGAAAGCGTGCGTCGAACGCTTGACAGCGCAGCGCTTTTCAACTATAATAAATAAGTTAATGATTTTGTCATGCGACAGAAAGGATGAACACACGATGGCACAGGATATTTTGCTGACCGCTGCCGGTATCAAGGAGTTGGAGGACGAGCTCGAACACCTGAAGGTGGTCGGCCGTCAGGAGATCAAAGAAAAGATTCAGGTTGCGCTTTCCTTCGGCGACCTTTCCGAAAACAGCGAATACGACGAGGCGCGCAACGACCAGGGCAAGCTGGAAGCGCGCATCAGCGAGATTGAAAGCATTCTTTCCCGCGCAAAGCTGATCGACGAAGACGCACTGAGCACCGACATCATCCAGATGGGCTCCAAGGTGACGATCAAGGACGTCGAATACGGCGACATCTATAAATATCAGATCATCTCCTCCACGTCCACCTCCAAGGACAAGGGCACGGATTATCTGACCAGCGACGAATCTCCGGTTGCAAAAGCGCTCATCGGCCACGCTGTGGGCGATATCGTGGAAGTGGAAGCGCCGGTCGGCGTGATCAAGTATGAAGTCGTTGAGATTTCGAAGTAAGCGAGGAAAAGCAAATGGCTGAAGAAAAGAACCTGACGCAGGAAAGCGTCAACGAGCAGCGCGAGATCCGCATTCAAAAGCTGCGCGATCTGCAAAACGCCGGCGCCGACCCGTTTGAGATCACGCTTGCGACGCAGACGCATGAGAGCACCGAGATCAAGGACAACTTCGACGCGCTGGAAAACAAGGAAGTTTCCATCTGCGGACGCATCATTGCCCGCCGCATCATGGGCAAGGCGAGCTTTGTGACGATTCAGGACAAGCTGGGCCGCATCCAGTCCTACGTCTCTGTCAACGACGTGGGCGCCGAAAGCTACCAGTCCTTCAAAAAGCAGTGGGACATCGGCGATATCATCGAGATCCGGGGCTTTGTGTTCCGCACCAAAACGGGCGAAATCTCCGTCCACGCGCAGAAGATTCGTCTGCTTTCCAAATCTCTGCTGCCGCTGCCCGAAAAATTCCACGGCCTGACGGATACCGACACACGTTACCGCCGCCGTTATGTGGACCTCATCATGAACCCCGAAGTGAAGGACACCATGATCAAGCGCTCGCTGATTCTGCGCACGATCCGCAACTTCCTGGACAGTCAGGGCTTCATCGAGGTGGAAACGCCGGTGCTCGTCTCCAACGCGGGCGGCGCTGCGGCACGTCCGTTTGAAACGCATTTCAACGCGCTGAACGAAGACCTCAAGCTGCGCATCTCGCTCGAGCTGTATCTCAAGCGTCTGATCGTCGGCGGGCTGGAGCGCGTGTATGAAATTGGCCGCGTGTTCCGCAACGAGGGTTTGGACACCCGTCACAACCCGGAATTCACCCTCATGGAGCTGTATCAGGCCTATACCGATTACAACGGCATGATGGACTTGACCGAAAACCTCTTCCGCCATGTGGCAAAGACGGTGCTCGGCACAACAACGATCGTCTACAGCGGCGTGGAGATGGATCTCGGTCAGCCGTTCCGGCGCATCACGATGGTGGACGCTGTCAAGCAGTACGCCGGTGTGGACTGGAACGAGATCAAAACGCTGGAGGAAGCCCGCGCTGCTGCCGACGCGCACCATGTGGAGTATGAGCAGCGCCACGGCAAGGGCGACATTCTGAACCTCTTCTTTGAAACCTTCGTGGAAGAACACCTGATCCAGCCGACCTTCGTGATGGATCACCCGATTGAGATTTCGCCGCTGACAAAGAAAAAGCCCGGCAACCCGGACTATGTGGAGCGCTTTGAGTTCTTCATGAACGGCTGGGAAATGGCGAACGCCTATTCCGAGCTGAACGATCCGCTCGATCAGCGCGAACGCTTCAAAGCGCAGGAGGCCATGCTGGCGCAGGGCGACGAGGAAGCAAACACCACGGACGAAGATTTCCTGATGGCGCTCGAATACGGTATGCCCCCCACAGGCGGCATCGGCTACGGCATCGACCGCATGTGTATGCTGATGACGGATTCCGCCGCCATCCGTGACGTGCTGCTGTTCCCGACAATGAAGTCCTTACCGAACGACAAGTAAGAAAAAGCCAGTGTTTATGCGGGTTTCGGGACTTTCCAAACTGAATAAATTTACCTCTTTACACCAAATTTACACCAATCGGTGCTAAAAACGGTGCAGAGACTAAAAAATCGCATAATTTTGAGTTTCACACAGCTCCTGAGAAGCTACATCTTCTCAGGAGCTTCTTTCATTTCTCATAGTTTTCGGACTACATCGCAAACTACACCAATTCTGTTTTTCTCAATATAATGAGGATAATCAAAGAGGAAGGGGTGGTTATACTATGAGCAACAGTTTAGCAAGCGTTCACCCGGAGCTAATTCCTGAATGGTCAGAGAGGAATTTACCGCTGACGCCGGATAAGATAACCTTCGGTTCAAATAAAAGAGTGTGGTGGAAAGGTGCTTGCGGACACGAATGGGAAACGAGCGTTAAAGCTCGTTCAAAGGGCGAGAAATGCCCGATATGCTCAGGAGCGAGAGTAATAGAGGGTATCAATGATTTAGCCACATTGAAGCCCCTGTTAGCTCAGGAGTGGTCTGAAAAGAACAAATTAAAGCCAACCGAGATATCTGTCGCTTCTCATAAGAAGATTATTTGGAAATGCAAACACGGACACGAATGGGAAGCAAGCGTTAAAAGCAGAACGATAAACGGCACAGGCTGTCCATACTGCTCACACAATAAAGTCCTTGCCGGATTCAATGACCTTGCTTCACAGTATCCCGATATTGCTGCTGAATGGTCTGACAGAAATCTTCCGTTGCTACCTACAATGGTGACAGCCTTTGCAAACAGT
>JAFTCX010000003.1 GCA_017454485.1 Clostridia bacterium
AACCTTTGCTATTATATACGGAGGTTTATCTTTTGGCAAGATTGCTTGGGCTTGCTTTTAGCTCGCCCGTTTTGGCTTTGCTAAAGCCTTTTTTCTCCCCCGGTTGAACCGGGGGTTTATTTCCACGTCTGAAGACACCAATGCAAAAGCGGCGCATCCGTCCCGGATCCGCCGCTTTTTTGTTCGGAAATCAAACGCCGAACTTGTATTCGTCGTCGTCCTCCCCGCTCTCGGTAAACGAAGCGCGGCCGGCAAGCTGCGCGGAAACGTCGGGCTGTTCGCTCGGAAATTCGGGCGTTGCCTGTGTGCTTTCCTGCACATTCGTCTGCAACCGGTCGTCCGCAAGCTGCTGCAGCAGACGGATCGCTTCGGAGATACCGCGAAAAATCAGCGACAGAATTGCGCCGACAAGCACGGAAACGAGCAGATAAACCCACCCCAGGCTGCTTGTAAAGTTGAGCAGCGCAAAGCCGACGATGATGCCGAGGCTCAGCATACACAGCGCCGCCACGTTGAGCGTTTTTGCAACCGGGTTGCGGCTGGGCATACCGACGCCGTTGGACGCCTTCACGAGCGCTTCATATTCCTCATCGGTCACCACCAGCGGCGCGGTTTTTCCGCCGCTTTTTTGCGTGGTCAGCCCCCACTGGTCGAGATCGGTCTTTTTCTTGCGGTTATATTCCTCGCGCTGCATTTTTTCCAGCTCGCGAATCTTTTCTTCCACCTTATCCAGCATTTCAAAAACTCCATTTCCTGTGTAATCTTTTCATAGCATACCACAAAAGTGAAAAATGTGCAAGTGAAATTTCGTGAAAGCGCACCATAATTTGGCCTATGGACATTTGCGCCGCCCGGTGTTATGATGAGGCCGTGAGATCTCATGAAATACCCTATGGAGGTGACGTATGAAAAAAAGGCTCAGCTTTCTTCTCGCGCTGATGCTGATTTTGCTTTGTGCGGCAACACCGCAGACGGCTTTTGCGGCGGAAACGCCGGCAGCCGGCAAGGTTTCCACCGGCGGCTACCATTTAAATGTGCGGGAAAAAGCGACAACTTCATCGTCTTCATTGAAAAAACTCACAGATCAAAGCTGGATCACACTTTTGGAAAAAAGCGGCAACTGGTGGCGCGTGCGCTTCGGCGAAAGCGACTACGGCTACTGCCATGAGGCGTATATCACACCGCGCAGCGGCAGCGTCCATGCCGTTTTGCAAAACGGCGGCGCTTCGGTCAATCTCTATCGCGGCGCAGGGACAAACTACGAGGTGAAAAAAGTCCTGCCGTCCGGCGCAGCCGTTGCCGTGCTCAAAAAGAGCGACGCCTGGAGCACCGTTTTGTTTGACGGCACGCACAAGGCCTATGTGAAAACGGCGCAGTTACGGGAAACGCGCATTTTGCCCGTTTCGCTGAATGTCACACGGTTCTCGCAGACCGATCCGCGCTGGAAAAATGTTCCAATCGGCAAAAACGGCGGCACGATCGGCTCCATCGGCTGCACAACGACCTGCCTTGCGATGTCGGAAACCTATCTGACAAAGCAGACGGTGACCCCGGCCATGATGGCGAAAAAGCTGAAATATGCTTCCGGCGGCAGTCTCTATTGGCCGTCCGATTACACAGTGAAGCTTTCAAACAGCGAAATCTACGCGACTCTTTATGACCAGCTTCGCGCGGGAAAGCCCGTCATTTTCGGCGCAAAAAAGGCGAACGGCACCCAGCATTGGGTCGTTGTGACCGGCTGCGACGGCAGCGGCCTTTCCCCTGCCGCGTTTTCCATCCACGATCCCGCGACATCGGCGCGCAAAACGCTTGCGCAATATCTTGCCGTGTATCCCACGCTATATAAGGTGGCGTGGAGAACGTAACAAAACAAAACGCTGCGTGTACCAAAGCGGTCACGCAGCGGTTTTTGTTTGCATCAGTCGATCTCGATCATGATTTTTTCGTCATTTCTCGTGGCGGTTGCACGCATGACGGTTCTGATCGCTTTGGCGATTCTGCCCTGCTTTCCGATCACACGACCCATGTCGTCCGGAGCAACGTGCAGATGATAAACGGTCACGCCTTCGGCGTTGATCTCATCGACCTCGACCGTCACTTGCGAAGGATCGTCAACCAGACCCTGCGCAATGGTGATCAGCAGCTCTTTCAAGGAGCACACCTCCATTATTATTTAATAACGTCGCACTTTTTCAGCAGCGCTTTGACGGTATCCGTCGGCTGTGCGCCGTTGTTCAGCCACTTTTGGGCCTTTTCCGCGTCGATCTTGATCTCGGACGGCTCTTTCATCGGGTTGTAGGTGCCGATCTCTTCGATGAAACGACCGTCACGGGGATAGCGGGAATCCGCCACGACCACACGATAGAACGGTGCTTTCTTTGCGCCCATACGACGAAGTCTGATTTTTACTGCCATGATTGTTACCTCCAAAAAGAAAGAAAAATTATTGAATGACACGTTTTGCGTGTTATTTTTTTAAAGCGGGAAGCCGTTCGGGCCGCCCATACCGTTCATGCCGTTCATGCCGGGCATATTCATCATGCGGCGGCGCATTTTTTTGCCGCTTTTTCCGTTGAACTGCTTAAACATCTTCTGCATCTGCCGGTACTGCGCAAGCAGCCGGTTGACGTCCTCCACCTGCATACCGCAGCCTGCGGCGATGCGGCGTTTGCGCGAGGGGTTGATGATGTCGGGCTTGGTGCGCTCTTGCGGCGTCATCGAATAGATGATTGCCTCCATGCGGTCGAACGCGTGCTCGTCCACCTCTACATCGTCGATCTTGTTGCCGATGCCCGGCAGCATTTTCAGCAGATCGCGGATGGAACCCATGCGGCGCATCTGGTGCACCTGATCGAGCAGATCGTTGAGATCGAACTTGTTCTTGCGCAGCTTGGCTTCCAGCTCACGCGCCTTTTTTTCGTCGAGCTCCTGCTCGGCCTTTTCGATCAGCGAGAGCATGTCGCCCATGCCGAGGATGCGCGAGGCCATGCGGTCGGGATGGAACACATCGAGGTCGCCGAGCTTTTCGCCGGTGCCGACGAATTTGATGGGCTTGCCGGTGACGGCTCTTGCGGAAAGCGCCGCACCGCCGCGGGTGTCGCCGTCGAGCTTTGTGAGGATCAGACCGTCGATGCCCAGCGCGTCGTTGAACGACGTTGCAACATTGACCGCGTCCTGACCGGTCATGGAGTCCACGACCAGCAGAATCTCGTGCGGATGCACTTCGCTTTTGATGTTTTTCAGCTCGTTCATGAGCTGTTCGTCCACATGCAGACGGCCGGCGGTGTCAAGGAACACATAGTCATAGCCGTGGTCCCGCGCTTCGGCAACCGCACGGCGCGCAATTTCAACCGGGTCGATCTGCCCGAGCTCGAACACGGGCACGCCGGCTTTTTCGCCGACAACCTGGAGCTGCTTGATCGCGGCAGGACGGTAAACGTCGCACGCGGCGAGCAGCGGGCGGTGCCCCTGATTCTTGAGCATGAGTGCGAGCTTTGCGCTGTGGGTGGTTTTACCGGAGCCCTGCAGACCGCACATCATCACGATTGTCGGCGGATGGTTCGCCGTGTTGAGCCGTGCTTTTGTGCCGCCCATGAGCGCCGTGAGCTCTTCGTTGACGATCTTGATGACCATCTGCGAGGGCGTCAGGCTTTCCATGACCTTTGCGCCGATGGCACGTTCGGTCACGGTTTTTGTAAAATCTCTGGCAACCTTGTAGTTGACGTCGGCTTCCAGCAGCGCAAGACGAACCTCGCGCATGGCGTCCTTGACGTCTGCTTCGGTCAATGCGCCTTTGCTGCGCAGGCGTTGAAACGCAGCTTCCAGCCGTTCGGAAAGGCCTTCAAATGCCATGGTATCAATCCTTTACTGTTCGCTCAGCAGTTTTGTCAATGTATGAATGCGGGAAACGGCATCGTTGATCTCGCGCGAAAGAATCGTGCGCATGTTGACCTCGTTGATGATGTCGGCCATGTCGCTGATCTCCTGCAAGCCCTTTTGCAGGTCCTGAAAGCGCTGATACAGCCCGAGGTGGGCTTCAAAGTCCTGCAGCTGCGCCTCGGCGCGTTTGATGGAATCGCGCACGCCCTGACGGGTGATGCCTTCGTTTTGGGCAATCTCGGAAAGCGAAAGGTCATCGTCATAGTAGTAGGTGATAAAATCACGCTGCTTTTGCGTGAGCATATCGCCGTAGATGTCAAACAGCATTGTGACGGATAAATCCTTTGCCATTCCGATTCTCCCTCCCGTAAAGAATTTTCACTTTACAGCTTGGCTATTATACAAAACAAAACGCGGTTTGTCAAGTGTTTTTTGAAGAAATGTAAAAGTTTTTTGCTTTACAGCGAAAACGGCAGCGGAAAAAGGCCGGAAAGCGTGTGTGTTTGCACCTTTTCGCCGTCGCGCAGAAGGATTTTGAAATCGCCGGAGCAAAACTCCGCCATCACCTGTCTGCAAATTCCGCACGGCGGACACAGCTTTGTAAAGTCGCCGTCCTTGCCGCCGACAATCGCAATGGCGTCAAAATCATAGACGCCCTCGCTGACCGCTTTGAAAAACGCGGTGCGTTCGGCGCAGCACGTCGCGCCGAAGGATCTGTTTTCGATGTTGCAGCCGGTATAAACAACACCGTCGCTCGACAAAAGCGCCGCGCCGACGGCAAAGCCGGAATAGGGTGCATAGGCGTTCCTGGCCGCATTTTCTGCCGCTTGCAGCAGCTCATGTTCTGTCATGTTCGCCGCTCCTTTGCTCCATCCAATCTTCTTTCGTCATACAGTTCACATGCCCCTTGCGCGTTTCGCCCAGCAGCGGCACCGGCACGTTTTCGCTTGTGTGATGAAAGCGAAAGCCGATTTTTTCCTGCGCGCGCTTTGATTTTTCGTTGCCGTCGTAATAGGCGCACCAGACCTTTTCCATGGAAAGCTCCGTGAACGCACGGCGCAGCAGCGCCTTTGCCGCTTCGGGAATCAGTCCCTGCCCCCAAAAGGGCTTTCCGATCCAAAAGCCGAGCTCGCATTCGCTGTCGGTCTGCGCAAGGTCGGAATGTCCGCAAAGCTTCAGCTCAATCGCGCCGAGGAGTTCGCCGGTTTCCCGTTGACAGACGGCATACGCTTCTTTGCCGCTAAGGACGGTTTCAATCACGGCTCTGCTCTCTTCCACGCTTTTGTGCGCCGGCCAGCCTGCGGGCGGACCGATGTCGGGGTCGGACGCAAATGCAAACAAGGCTGCCGCGTCGCTGCTTTTCCAGGGGCGCAAAAGCAGGCGTTCGGTTTGTATCGTCATGTTCGTTCCTCCAGCGGCAGCACAGTGCCTGCAAGTTTGTTTTCCACGCCGAACAGCGCGGCAACGGTCTTTCCGATATCGGCATAGGTGCTGCGCACACCGAGGTTTTTCGGCCGCAACTGTCTGCCGTAGATCAGCAGCGGGATGTATTCGCGCGAATGGTCGGTGGAGGGCGTCAGCGGATCGCAGCCGTGGTCGGCGGTGATCATCAGCACATCATCCTCGCGCAGCTTCGGCAAAAACGAGCCGAGCCAGCGGTCAAATTCCATCAGCGCCCGCGCGTAGCCGACAGCGTCGTTGCGGTGGCCGTAAAGCATATCGAAATCGACAAGGTTCACGAAGCAGAACCCCCGGCACGCGGTTTTGGAGACCGCGTCCGTTTGCGCCATCCCGTCGGCGTTGGACACCGTCGGGTGCGCTTCTTTCAATCCCTTTCCGGCAAAGATGTCGTAAATTTTGCCGATGGGGAACACGTCGATTCCCGCGTTCGACAGCACGTCAAGCAGCGTATCGCGCGGCGGAAGGAGCGAAAAATCATGGCGGCGCGGCGTGCGCACAAACGGGAATTCGCCCGCAAACGGTCGCGCAATCACCCGGCCGACGGCGTGTTCGCCCTGTAAAATCTCACGCGCAATCCGGCAGTAACGGTACAGCTCTTCCGGCGGAACGACCGCCTCATGCGCGGCGATTTGAAACACGCTGTCCGCCGAGGTGTAGACGATCAGCTTGCCCGTGCGCAAATGCGCTTGCCCGTAGTCCGCGATCACCTTTGTGCCCGAATACGGCAAATTGCACAGCACGCCCCGACCGGTGCGGCGCGAAAATTCGTCCAAAAGCGCCTGTGGAAAGCCGTGCGGATAGGTCGGCATGGCTTTTTCGGAAATGAGTCCGCAAATTTCCCAGTGTCCCGTGGTGGTGTCCTTGCCCTTTGAGGCTTCGGCAAGCTTACAGTAAGAACCGATGGGCGTGTCTTCCGGCGTGCCGACGCCGATTTCGTCAATCGAATAAAGGCCGAGCTTTGCCATGTTCGGCACAGAAAAGCCCGGCTGTAAAAAACAGGATCGCAGCGTGTGGCTGCCCGTGTCACCGAACGCGGCGGCGTCCGGCAGTGCGCCCACCCCGAAAGAATCCAGAACGATCAAAAACACACGGTTCGCGCGCATATCAGCCCTCCGCGGCAACTGCCGTTTCCAGCGCAAGGCGCATCATATCGGTAAAGGTCGTTTCGCGCTCCTCGGTCGTGCAGCCTTCGCCGGTAAAGGGCAGATCGGAAACGGTGCAGATGGCAAGGGCGTTCTTTTTGCAACGCATGGCGTTGAGATACAACCCTGCCGCTTCCATCTCCACGGCGATGGAGCCGTTGTTCGCCCACTGCGCGGTGCTTGCTTCGTCCGCGTCATAAAACGTGTCGGACGACAGGAAGTTGCCGACCTTGAGACGCAGCCCGAGCTGTTCGGCGCACCTGTCCGCCGCCTTGAGCAGCGCATAGGAGCACGTCGGCGCCAAAGTGCCGCGCACGCCGAACTGACGCGCATAGTCGGAATTCGTGTTCGCGCCGATGGCGGCAACGATGTCGCGCAGCGCAATCCCTTCTCCGATGCCGCCGGCAGAGCCGACGCGGATGATGTTTTCCACACCGAAGAAGGTGAAAAGCTCATAGGAATAGATGCCGATGGACGGGATGCCCATACCGCTGGCCATGACGGAAACCTTTTTGCCCTTGTAAAAGCCGGTGTAGCCCTGAATGCCGCGCACATTGTTCACGAGCACCGCGTTTTCCAAAAAGTGCTCAGCAATGAACTTTGCGCGCAGCGGATCGCCGGGCATGAGCACGGTTTTTGCAAAGCCGATGTCGTTCAAAAGCGAAATATGGGGCGTGGAAAGCATAAAATCATCTCCGTTTCACTGAATGGAGTTAATATCGTATGGGGTGCGCTGATAGACGAAATAATTCAGCCAGTTGGAAAACAGCAGCGTCCCCGCGCCGCGCCAGGTCAGAATCGGCGCTTCGCTCGGATCGTTGAGCGGAAAATAATTCTTCGGCAGATCGATCTCAAGCCCGCGCGCTTTATCGCGGAAATATTCCTTGGCCAGCGTGTCGGCGTCATATTCGCTGTGTCCCATGGCAAAGAATTTGCGGCACGCGAGGTCGGAGATCAGATGCACGCCGGCGTCGTGGGAGTAAGCGAGCACCTGCAAATCCTTGCAAAGCGCAATGTCCTGCAAATGAATTTCCGTATGGCGCGACTGCGGAACAAAAAACGTTTGGTCAAAGCCGCGCAAAATCGGATGGTAAGCGTCGAGCACCTGATGCTCAAAAATGCCGAACATCTTTTTTTTCAGCGTATACTTCGGAATGCCGTAGTGATAATACAGCGCCGCCTGCGCACCCCAGCAAATGTGGAACGTGGAATAGACGTTGGTTTTGGACCATTCAAAAATGCGGCAAAGCTCGTCCCAGTAATCGACCTGTTCAAAGTCCATCAGCTCGACCGGCGCGCCCGTAACGATCATGCCGTCGTATTTGTTGCCTTTGATTTCGTCAAACGTCTTATAAAACGTGAGCATATGATCTTGCGCGGTGTTTTTTGATTGATGCGACGCCATTTGCAGCAGCTCCACATCCACCTGCAGCGGCGAATTGCTCAAAAGGCGCAAAAGCTGCGTTTCCGTAACGATTTTTGTGGGCATCAAATTCAGTATGATGATTTTCAGCGGTCGGATATCCTGACTTTGCGCGCGCGTTTGCGTCATCACAAAGATATTTTCCCGTTCCAGGTTTTCCCGCGCCGGCAGGCGGTCATCCACCTTAATCGGCATACGCGTCACCTCCGTCAATGTTTTCTTTTTATTGTAGCACAAAGAAAAAAAATTGTAAAGACCGCAGAAAAGAAAAGGTTCGTTGATAGTCGTTAGTCGGTAGTCGTTAGTCGTAAGTCGGAAGCTGGAAGCTGGTTGCTGATAGCTGATAGCTGATAGCTAATAGCTGGAAGCTGGAAGCTGGTAGCTGGTAGCGGAAAGAGAAAATCCGCCGTGGAATTCCACAGCGGACTTTTGCGTTGTTATGGTTTATTTGAGCTTCATTGCAGCGGGCAGAACCTTGGTGAACAGGGAAACGATGAAATCCACCACCGCTTTGATGATGTTGTAAAGGAAGGGATTGCCAACCTTCACTTCTTTTTCATCGCTCGGCGTGTCCGGGATATCCGGAGTGGACGGTTCGTCGGTCGGCTCTGCGTCGGCAGCGGCCTTGTCGGTCTGCGCAGTGGTGGTTGCAAACGCAACATTGGCTGCAAAATCAAGAATTTCGGCCGGGTCTTCGCTTGCAAGCGCAGCTTCGCCGCGTTCATACGCCGTTTTCAGCGCGTTGGCAATGTCGGCGTACTTCTCGTTGTCCTTGATCGTATCATAGAACGCCTTTGCAGCTTCCACCGCAGTGGTGAGCTGTGCTTTTGCGTCCGCAAGGGCGGCAGCAGCGGCAGCAGCTTCTTCCTCAGCGGTCAGCTCTGCATCGGTCTTGATCGCGTTCATCGCGGTATGCGCAGCTGCAACGGCTGATTCCACAGCGGTGAGGTCAGCAGCGGCGTCAATGGCGGCTTTCGCTTCAGCAATCGCGGTCGCAAGGTCTTCCTGCTCGGCTGTGCGGTAATCCGCAGCGTTCTTGTAATTGTCGAGGGCAGCCTTAGCGGCAGTCTTTGCAGCGGCAAGTTCCTCTGCGGTCAGTTGTGCGTCGGTCTTGATTGCGTCCATCGCGGTCTTTGCAGCGGCAAGCGCGGTGGCAACAGCGGTCGTGTCGGCGGCGCCGTCAATGGCTGCTTTTGCATCGGCAATCGCGTTGGCAAGGTCTTCCTTCTCGGCTGTGCGATAATCGTCAGCGTTTTTGTAAGCGTCAAGCTCTTCTTTTGCAGCCGTCTTTGCAGCTTCAAGCTCCTCGGCGGTCAGTTGTGCGTCGGTCTTGATCTCGTCAATGGCGGCCTTTGCGTCGGTCAGCGCGGCGTTCACAGCGGCGATGTCGGCGGCTGCGTCAATGGCGGCCTTTGCGTCGGCAATGGCGTTGGCAAGGTCTTCCTTCTCGGCTGTGCGATAATCGTCAGCGTTTTTGTAAGCGTCAAGCTCTTCTTTTGCAGCCGTCTTTGCAGCTTCAAGCTCCTCGGCGGTCAACTGTTCGTCGGTCTTGATTGCGTCCATCGCGGTCTTTGCAGCGGCAAGCGCGGCGTCCACAGCGGCGATGTCGGCGGCTGCGTTAATGGCAGCGATACCGTTGTCAATCGCATTGGATAATTCCGTTTTCTGTTCGGCGCGGTAATCGTGCGTGTCTTTGTAAGAAAGCAGTTGTATTTTGGCAGTTCTCTTTGCGGCGGCAAGCGCGTCGGCAGCTCTCTGCGTGGCGATTGCGGTCGGCACGTTTGCAACAAGGGTATCCAACGCGGCCTTGTTTTCGTCGAGGGTCTTGCTTTCGTCATAGGTCGCACCGTCAACCTGCGTTTTTGCAAGGCCGACAATGTCCTTCACTGCGTCGCTGTCGCCTTCCTGCAGCAGCGCGTCAAGGTCGGCTTTCTTTGTGGTCCTATAAGCGGCAAACGCGGCCTTTGCAGCTTCAAGCGCGTCGGCGGCTCTCTGCGTGGCGATTGCGGTCGGCACGTTTGCAACAAGGGTATCCAAAGCGGCCTTGTTTTCGTCGAGGGTCTTGCTCTCGTCATAGGTCGCACCGTCAACCTGCGTTTTTGCAAGGCCGACAATGTCCTTCACTGCGTCGCTGTCGCCTTCCTGCAGCAGCGCGTCAAGGTCGGCTTTCTTTGTGGTCTTGTAAGCGGCAAACGCGGCCTTTGCAGCTTCAAGTGCGTCGGCAGCTCTCTGCGTTGCAAGTGCTTCGGAAATATTCGCGGCAGTGGTCACAGCTGCCTTGTTATCGTCAAGGCTCTTGGTCTTGTCATAGGTCAGCGCGTCGATGGCAGCTTTCGCGTCGGTAATAATCTTCGTTGCGGCTGCGCTGTCGTCCGGAAGT
>JAFTCX010000018.1 GCA_017454485.1 Clostridia bacterium
GCTGATTAACTCGGTGCGTGAAGATTGGCGAGGAAATTTTTCGTCAGATGTAACAGAAATCGCGCAGCAAACCTGACGGTTTGTAAGAGATTTCTGTGCAAAATGACGGAAAATTTACCGTCAATGTTTGCGAATTCGAGTTAATCAGTGGGTACTTAGAATACTTTTAAAAGAGGTGCTGCATCATGTTGAAATTTCGCGCAGATGGCTCATTCCGCATATTGCAAATCAACGATTTTCAAGACAACGAAACCGCCGACCCGCGCTCCGTTGCCTTTTTAGCTGCAATTCTTGACAAGTACCGCCCCGACCTTGCCGTACTGGTTGGCGACCAGCTTTCGCCGGATGCTTTGATGACCGAACAGCAAATGAAGGCGGCCCTTAAAAACGAGCTGCAGCCGCTGGAGGAACGCGGGATTCCCTTCCTTTACACCTTTGGCAACCACGACCACGACCAGGATGCGTCGCTGGACCGCGCGGGTCAGGCGGCGCTGTATGACGCTTATGCGATGAGCCGCGCCACACACAACGGGCCCGATCCCGGCACCTACAATGTGGTCATTTACGCCGCAGACGGCAGAACGCCGAAGCTGAACATCTATATGATGGACTCCAACGAATGGTACGGTGATTTTATGGTCACCGGCGTAAACCCGTCGCAGGTGCAGTGGTACCGCGAAACAAGCGACGCGCTCCGGCGCGACAACGGCGGCCTGCCCCTGCCCTCCCTGCTGTTTCAGCACATTCCGGTCAAAGAGGTGTTTCAGCTTTTGAAAGCCGTGCCTGCCGACACGCCGGGCGCTGTGACCAGCATGTTCAGCAGCGACCGCTACGTATTGAACGATGCGGCGGAATTTTTGGGCGACCGCAACGTGCTCAAGGAAAACATCTGCTGCGAAAACCTGAAAAAAATCACCGGGCAATATGAAGCCTGGGTTGAAAAGGGCGATTTGATCGGCGCGTACTTCGGTCACGACCATGTGAACACCTTTGTCGGGAAAACAGCAGACGGCATTGTTCTGGGCTATAACGGCGGCTTCGGCTTCGATACCTATGGCGACGGGGATGAGCGTTTTGCACGCATTTATGATTTTAAGGAAAACGACGTTACTGCCTACAGGCAGACCACGCTGTACTACTCCCGCGAAGTCGGAACAACAAAGGAGTAATCATTTTTATGCTTTTCCCCGCCTTGGCGCGGGGATTTTTTTATAAAAACGGCCAACCGCCCCCGAAAGCGGGAGCGGTTGACGGAGAGGAAAAGAAAATGAAAACAAACAAACAAGAAAATCGGAGAGATTATTTTCTTGTGGAGGTAGGGTCGGTGTCAGAAGGGACTTACTCCCTTGAACTGTCTTTATGATAACCGACCAACTTAAAGAAAACCTAAAAGGGTTCTGAACTTTTTTATTATTTTAATGCAGCAGTGAATTGTCATACGCCCCGCAGTTCACCGCAATCTGCGGCAGGGCGATGCTGCCGTCTGCCTGCGGGGTGAATCCGTAGGCGATCCCGTCGCCGGCAAAAAACAGCCGCTCTTCGGGCAGAGACTTCAGCAAATGCAAATAAGCGTCATACGGAGTGGCAGATGCACGCAGCTTTGACGTTGGGCACATCACATATGCGGGAGCAACAACGTCATACAGCGGCGCGAGATTGACCAGCAGATGGTGCGAAGCCTGCATTACGTCGCATTTCAGCGTTTGCGCCGAAAAATTTTTCAGCAGCACGTTTTGTGTCAACGTCAGCGCGTCACCCAAAAACAGAAAGCGCGTTTGTCCGATCGTCATGCGCACCACACAACAGCCCTCGTTCAAATCATCCAGCGGCACGCTGGCGTCTTTGAGATCGGCGAGATCCTCGTGCGCATATAGCACCTCGAACAGCGCGTCCTGCAGCCGGAACGACGCGCCGGAATGTGCCTTGAGATACTGCAGCGCAGGGTACCGGGTGGCGAGGATGCTGCGGATGCGGGTGGCATAGGCGTTTTTGGTCATTACGCGCTCGGACGGAAAGTTAAACATGGCGCGTTCAAGGGCGATGCGGTCGGAATAGCGGCGCAGCAGCTTATAGAAAAAGGCGTTGTGGTCACCGTGACTGTGCGTGCAGTACCACAGTGCAATGCGCAGCGGTTTTTCCTGCGGGGTTCCGCTGATGGTGTGCAGAAAATCAAAGAACTCCGTGACATTTTGTTCGGATGACTGCCAGCGGTTGCCGCCGTCGATGACGATGAGTTTGCCGTCGGAAAGCGCCACGGCATACAGCATGCCGTTACTGCCATAATTATCTTTGCCGACATGTTCTGCATCGCGGTAGGGATAGCTGAACTGATAGACCGTCGGCGGCACGGGTGTGTCGCCGATATAGGCCGTTTTGCCGGAGCTGTAGCTGAATGTCTGCAGCGACGCGCCGGTGCTGCGTTCGTCAATGACGCGCGTCTCACCGCTATTGCCGTTGCAATAGTAATAGACGTTGCGGTTGCCTTTCTCATAGTTGTAATAGAAGTTGTTTTCAATCTGATGGGAGTAGGTCAGTGTGTAACCGACGCTTTTGAGTTTTTCGCCGTAAAGCAGGGCATCCGCCGGGGTTGTTTTGCGAATGAGCTGCATCTGTCCGGAAACGGCGCACGCATTTTGGCTCAGATCGCCCTCTTCAAAATCCTCGTCCTCTCGCACCGCTGTATCGTCAAACAAGCCGGTGCCGGTGTCGTACAGAGCAGAGGAGTAAAGCCCCGCATCAAAAGCGGGAAGGTCTGTCAGCAGCCAGTCGCCCTGCACCTCGATCTCCTCCTGAACGACCGGGGGCGATTCAGACACTGCGGGTTGTTTGATCCCGAACAGACCGAGAAAGCTCGCGAGAATCGCCATGAAAAATGCGCTGATGCGCTGTAGAATCTCCTGCATGGTCGGCCTCCTTTTCAAGTTTTCTTATTAGTTATTATATACATTTCTTCTGGAAAAAGCAAGAAAAACCGGATGACGGCGGCAGCGGAGATCTTTTCCTTTTTATCAAAGAAACGAGACGGTGCGGGAAAACCCTGCCGTCTCGTTTTGCTTTTTTGTTTGATCAGGCCTGCGCCGTTTCGTCGAGCCCTTCCTTGTAAGCGCTGATGCGGTGCCGTCTTGTTTCGGAAAGCTCATAGTACATCTGGCGCTCCTTGACCTTGGAAAGCGGCCAGAGCAGCTTCGGCACGATGCCGAGAATGCTGGTGACAAAGGGAACAACGGTGCAAAGGGCAAACAGCCAAAACTTTGTGCGCTCGTCCTGGGTGCCGATCTTCGCGCCCTGAACATAGCCGATTTTTTTCATGACCAGCAGACGCACAGAGCCCATGCCGATGTTTTGCAGCTTGAGCACAAGGTTTTTGGCAACGCTGGTGGTGGCCTCCATACGGTAGCCGTGTTTCCATTCGCAGTAGTCCATCGCCTGGTTCCACAAATCGGCGTTGATGACCTTGTTGACGCCAAACAGCAGCTTTGAAAGGAATTCGCGCACGCCGTAGGCGATCAGCATTGGCCAAACCTTGAGATAGTTCTTTTTATACATACCGAAGGCGAAGAAGCCGAGCGTGACCATGTCGCCGTAGAAATCAGCGCCCACCCAAAGGAAGCGGGAGGAGAAGCGCTTGCGCAGCGGCGCAACGAACGCATAGCTGATGGAGCCGATCGGGCCGGAGATGCCGCTGACAAGCGCGCGCAGCGTGTTGATCATGTGCGTGCTGCCGTGCACGTCGATCCAGTAGTTCTGTTCTTCTGTGCCGACGCCGAAGCCGCCGAGGAAATCGGACAGGCACATCAGCAGCACAGGGTAGTTGGTGACTACGGCCTTCATGCCCTCCTTGATGTCCGGCTTTTCAATGGACTGCGGCACACGCTCCTTTGATTGCAGGAAGAACCAGAACGTGAACGCGGAGGAGATCAGCGCCGTGGAGACGCCCATGCCCATAAAGATTGTGCGCATCTGAATGCCCCACTTGCCGGTGGAAACCATATCGTAAAGGAAGCCCATGATATACATCGGCATATCCTCGCCCATGTAACCCGTGAGCAGCTCGGCAAGCGTAATCAGCCGCACACGCTCGTTCGGGTTCGGTGTGATGGTGGCCATATAGCCGCCTTTGGCAAGGCCGGTGAAGGTACCGGCGGTTTCGCTGATGACATTGAACACGAAATAGAAAATCAGCTTGGGCACAAAGGTGCCGGCGGTGTTCGGAAAAAAGTACGGCAAAAACCAATACAGCAGGCCGAAGAGGGTCAGCGGAATTTGGAACGCGACGAGATACGGACGAAATTTGCCCAAACGGGAGCGCGTGTTGTCCACCAGTCCGCCGATGAGAATGTCGTTGATGATGTCCCACGCGCCGGTGAACAGATTGACGATGGCATTGACGCCGAAGTCGATTTTGACAACGTCCCAGATATAGCGGGTCTGGTAGCCGCCGATGTTGAATGCGTTGGAAAAGTCGTTGAACAGATAAGCCAGCGTTTCTTTGGTGCCAACATAGTTATAGCTGCGGTAAATGTTGCTGCTGGCTTCCTGCGCGGTGTGTGTTTGTTCCTGCGGCTGCCGGACAGTCTGTGTTTGTTCAGCCATAAAAGCAGTTCCTCCTTTCAAAAAAATCACATGGAGTCAGTGTTGACGGTTGTCGGAATCTCAAGCTCCGTGAGGTAAACGGTGAGGGTATCCGTGTAGGTGTGGCCGTCATACTGCAGCGTCATGGTGATGGTTACGGGCTCGTCGCACACTTCATGAACACGCATCACGCCGTCTGCGTCCACTTCGATCGCTTCGGGATTGGAGATATCGAACGTTAGCGTGTAATCGTCTTTTGTGGCTGTGGAGTGTACGACCACATCCATCGGCAGCGCCTGCATTGCGCCCTTGTTTTCGGCGATCTGCCGTTCGGTGAAGCGCGCGCCGTAATGCTGGAAGTCGGCAACCAGCGTTGTTTCATACGGAACGGTGATCTCAACGGGCTCGCTGCCGAGCGCGGCGTAGGCGTCGGTGAAGCGGACAAGCACGGTCAGGGTGTAGCTTGTTTTAACCGTGAGATTCAGCAGATCGTCCGTCGGGCGGTCGATCGTGCAGGTGACTTCCTCGGTTTCGGGCTTGACGGCGAAGGATTCGACCGTCATTGCCGGGGCAAGTGTTTCCGTAACACTGCGGTAGATGTCGCCGTCTTGGACGAGCGCGGCATCCACATCGGCGCTCGCGCACACGAAGGAAAGCAGATAATGGTCGAGGATTTCTTTTCCTTCGTCTGTGATCGCTTTGTCAGCGTCGGTTTTCAACTGCTTGCCGCTGTAGGTTACGATGCGATCTTTGTCCAGTGCGAACGCGGGCCTTTTGTCGGTTTTTGCCATGATGAGCTCCGTTTCCTGCGGATAAAGAGCAGCGATCTGTCCCTGCGCCTGTGAGGCGAAGAACTGCAGCATGGCGTTGTCCGCGTCGCCGAGCGGGGTTTGCAGGGTGCCGATGGAAACATCGGTGTGCCAGGCGCCTTCCACATCGTCGGCCTTGCAGACAGATTCATACAGGCGGTTGACATAAGCGGCGGCTTCTGCGCCGTCAGCGGGCAGCTCTGTCACCGCGGGCAGCGGATCGATGTCGGGCAGCTCAAAGACCGGCTTGTTTCTGTCATGGATAATATACAGGCCGACAGCGCCCATGCACAGCGCAATGAAGACGATGGCAGTCAGAATGCCCAAAAAGACTTTCAGCCCTTTTTTCATCGGCTTTTTTTCCTTCTTCATGAGACTGCCTCCTCTCCCTCCGCTTTCAGCGCTTCGTTCAGTGCGCGCAGACGTTCGTCGTGCTCTTCTTCGCTTTCAAAGACAGGCAGCGGCAGATCGTCGAGATCGACCTCGCCTTTGCGCACCTTGGCGAGCAGCTCTTTGCGCTTGGGGTCAAACTGGCGATAGACCGGCGTCAGGCCTTTTTTCAGCAGCACGCTGTTGATGATGAACAGCGCAAGGTAGCCTGCGGCGGCAAGGGCGGCAGCGAAGCCTGCGCTGAAGTGCGTGAGCGCGGTGTCCGGGGTCTTTCCGCCGACGATGAGCACTGCGATCTGCGCTGCCGCAGCGACGATCAGACCGGCGAGCGAGAGGTTGCGCATGGTTTTGGTGCGCTTGGCAGGGTCTGTGATGCTGAGAATGTAAAAGAGCAGAATCAGTACATCCAGCAGTGCCAGCACCGCCAGCAGCGCACAGCAGATGACAACGCTTTTTGACGGCTGCGCAAACAGCGGGCTTGCAAGCAGATCGCCGATGTGCGGCAGCAGCGTGTCTTTGCCTTGAATGATGCCGAGAATGCCGGCGGAAAAGTTACCGTCATAGAACGGCACGGAGATGTGCAGCGTTCCGATCGGCAGCAGCAGCGCCGCAACGCCGATCAGCGTCAGGATCAGGCGGACAATTTGCAGCGGCCCGCCGATGAAGGAGAGCTTCAGCCGCGCAATGATCATACGCGCCGATGCGGCTTCCAGCTCTGTGCGCTTTGCGTCACGGGCAAGCAGGTAATCCTGGGAATAGTAGTAGATGTTGACGCCGCAGTGTTTACAGTTGGGACGCAGATCGTAGAACGGGATCTCGCCCCCGCATTTCGGACATTTCATGAGACTGAGTCACCTTCCTTTCCCAATGTTGCGTTCAGTTGCAGCCGGATGGCGTTGTCGTCACCCGTGCGGTTGTTATAGAGAAAGTCCTCGCCGATTTCGGCAATCGAGCTGCCCGGCGGGATCAGCTTTTGCACTTTTTCGATCTTGTGCTTTTCCACAAGGCGATCCAGCCGCTGCAGCAGTGCGTGCAGAACCGTGTATTCCAGCGTGCCGGGCGGATAGGGTGCGTTGCCGGGATAGATGTGGCGGCAGACGGTGAAAATCACGTCAAAGAGCTTGGTTTGCTTTGCCGCCTTTTTTTGCTGCGGGGTCAGTGTGCGCCAAACCTTGCCGAGCTTTGCGGCCAAGGAAAGCTTGAAGCCGGCGGCGGTGCGCAAGCCGAGCTTTGCAAGCGTTTTGTGTGCGCGCAGCTTTTCAGCGGGCAAAACGCCGTCCGTTTCCTCCAAAAAGCGGTCGAAATCGGTTTTCAGCAGCGGGAAAAAGCGTTCCACCCGGCCGGCAAAGTTGAGCCCGTAAAGATATTCGTAGGCGCTCTTGCCGCCGGTGTCAACGCCGGGGAGGGTTTCAAGCCCGACGCTTTGAATGTCGCAGATGCCGGTGTCTGCGTCCACAGTCACATGGCGCATCTGCCCTTTGGCGCTGACGGCGGCGGTGGTGGAAACATCAACGAACCAGCGACCGGCGTCGTCGGTGTATTTGCGGATGTTCTGCACATGGGTGTGACCGGTGAAGACCACGCGCACGCCCTCGCTGCACATCAGCTCGCTCAGCTCCCGGTATCCGCCGTAAAGCTCGTATTCCACCAGGTGGCGGTAGACTTCCCAGGGGGAGATCACCGGATGGTGCACCGCGAGCATAACGAAGTTGCCTGTTGCTTTGGCGTCTTTGATCTGGTCGGCAAGCCACTGCATGCCTTCTTCAAACAGTCCGCAATGGCTGCGGCCGTTGCCGTTGTCGATGATGAGGATCATGCGCACGCCGTCGCCGAGCTGCACGGTGTAAGAGCCGCTTTCCGGGTCGACCGACAGGGCCTGATGCGGGCCGTAGTCCGCGTAGAAAGGGGCGAGGTCTTTGCGCAAAAAGAACGCCGTGGGCTCTGTGCCTGTTTCGGTGTAGCGCACCGCGTCGTGCTGAAAGCATTCATCCTCGCCGTTCGGACTGCAGTAATCGTGGGTCGCGGTTGTGACATAGACCTTTTTTCCGGCCGCCTTCAGCCGGTCGAGCCGGGCGCGGAAATCTTCGTGGGAGGCTTTGTCGCCGCTGTTGACGTTGTCGCCGATGAAGATGACGGTGTCGGTGTCTTGGTCGGCGATGATTTTTGCAAGGAAGGCGTCCAAAATCTCCGGCGACGCTTTGAGGGCGATTTGATCGCCGCGCTCACGCCGGTTGATTGGCGGTGCGTCCACCCAATTTTGTTTGGAAACGAGGTGCGTATCCGTCAACAGATAGAACGACGTTGTTCCTTTCATATGGTTTGCTCCTTTTCTTCAACTTAGGAAGATACACGATTATCATAGCGCTCGTTGTCCAACAAATGTCCAACAAAAGCGGCATATTTTGACGAAAAAAAGTAAATATTTTGTGAATATTCACAAAGAATTCAAAGCAGGGAACGCGTCTGGAATCGGGCACGTTCCCTTGTTTGGTTTGTTTTGTCTTCTGCAGAGAGATCTTTTCCGCTTTTACAGAGTTGTTTGCCGGAACCTTTGCAGAGCTTTCTTTTGCTTCCTTTTCTTTCTCTCGAAAGAAAAGCAAGTCAGATCTCGTTGGTGGCGACGATATCGGCGCCGGTGTCGCAGACGTTGGCGATCAGCACGTCTCCCAGCTTGATGGGCGCGTCGGCAACCTCGTTGTTGATTGCCGCCATGCATTCGAACATCTTCCCCTTCGGGATGGGCACGCTGGTTTTGACCGGCACAACCGGGAGCTTGCCGCCGTTCACGCGCACGGTGCTTGTGAGCATGCGCACGGGGTTGGTGCATTCGTCGATCGCGTACTGTTCGCCGCGTTTGCAGGTGTTGCCGGAAACCGAAAGCACCTTGCCTGCGTCATCGAGTTCCACATGCAGCGCGCAGCCGATGGGGCAGGACACACAAATCATATCTCTTGTCATTTCTTCGGCACCTCCAGTCTGACGGTGAGCTGTTTCTTTTCAAGGGCGTGGATATCTTCGGCCTTGATCATGACATATTCCATTTCACCGGGCGCGAGCTTCGGCTTTTTCTTGGAATAAAGCACTTTGCCGTCGCTTTCCACGATGATTTTTGCGTTGCGGAAAACGTCTGACACGCGGAAGTAGAGTTTAACATCCGTGTCGGTGTTTTCGTTGATGTTTTGCGGAACGACATAGCGCACGCCGTCCTGCCCTTTGACGGAAACATAGCGGTTGCGGCCGCGCGGACGGGAGGCGATGTAGGCTGCGGCGCCTTCACCGGCAATCTGGCTTTCGGCGGTCACATAGTCCACAAGGTCGTGCACCTGCAGCACGTTGCCGCAGGCAAACACGCCCGGACGGCTCGTCTGGCGGTGTTCGTCCACAATGGCGCCGTTGGTGACGGGGTCAATGATGATGCCGGCCATGCGGGTGAGCTCGTTTTCGGGAATCAGACCGACGGAGAGCAGCAGCGTATCGCATTCCACATATTGCTCGGTGCCGGGGATCGGCTGGCGGTGTTCGTCCACGTTGGCAATGGTCACACCCTCCAGGCGTTCGATGCCGTGCGTTTTGATGACGGTGCATGAGAGCTTGAGCGGGATGCCCAGATCGTCCAGACACTGGGTGATGTTGCGCTGCAGACCGCCGGAAAACGGCATGAGCTCGCAGACCATTTCCACCTTTGCGCCCTCCAGCGTCATACGGCGTGCCATGATCAGGCCGATGTCGCCGGAGCCGAGGATGACGATCTTTTTGCCCGGCATATAGCCGTCGAGGTTGACATATTTTTGCGCGGTGCCGGCGGTCATGATGCCGGATGCACGCGAACCGGGAATATCCAGCGCGCCGCGCGGACGTTCCCGGCAGCCCATGGCGAGGATGATCGCCGTGGCGCTGATTTCAAGCAGACCGTCGATGTTGTTGGTTGCAACAACGACGTTGCCGGTGCGGATCTCAAGCACCATCGTGTCCACCTTGACCTCGATGTCGGTCTGCTCGACCTGTTCGATGAAGCGGTGGGCATATTCGGGGCCGGTGAGCTCCTCGCCGAAGTAATGCAGACCGAAGCCCGCGTGGATGCACTGCTCGAGGATGCCGCCGAGGGTTTCGGCGCGTTCGAGAATCAGAATTTTTTTCACGCCGCATTCTTTGGCTTTGAGCGCGGCGGCCATACCGGCGGGACCGCCGCCGATGACAACCAGATCATATTTCAGCATTGTTCCCACCTCACTTTGTTCTGTTATACAGGATCTTTGAATTGTTGCCGAATTTTGTAATCTTGTTCATGTCCTCGCCAAGCTCGCGCGCGAGAATTTCCACGACCTTGGAGCCGCAGAAGCCGCCCTGGCAGCGGCCCATGCCGGCGCGGGTGCGGCGTTTGACGCCGTCCACATCGCGCGCGCCGCAGGGGGCTTTGATCGCGTCGATGATCTCGCCTTCGGTGATGCCTTCGCAGCGGCAGATGATGCGGCCGTAGCGCTTGTCTTTTTCAATGAGGGCCTTGCGCTCCTCGTCGCTCAGCTCGTTGACGCGCACCGGCTTCGGACGGGTGGTCAGATAGCTTTCCTTGCGCACATACTGCGGTGCGACCTCATGGAAGATGCCCATCACATAGCGTGCGATGGCGGGCGCGGCGGTCAGACCCGGAGATTCGATGCCGGCCACGTTGATGAAGTGCTCGTTCGCCTTGCTCGGCGCAATCAAAAAGTCGCTGTTGCCGTCGGCGATGTGGGCGCGCAGACCCGCAAACGAGGTGATGGAGTTGCGCGTGGACAGCGCGGGGATGACGGTGCGCACATCGTTTTTGACCGTGTTCAGACCTTCGATCGTGGTGTCGAGGTCGAGCTTGCTGTCAAAGTCGAGATCGATCGCGGTCGGACCCATGAGCACGTTGCCGTGCGCGGTCGGGGTCACGAGGATGCCCTTGCCCATCTTGGACGGGCAGTGGAAGAGCACGTGGTTGACCATCTTCTTTTCGGTTTTGTCAAGCAGGTAATATTCGCCCTTGCGCGGAATGATGCGGAAGGAATCGTCGCCGATCATCTTGGCAATCTGGTCGGCAAAGACGCCGGCGCAGTTGATGACATATTTGGCTTTGACAACGCCGCTGGCCGTGGAGAGGATGAACAGGCCGTCCTTTTGCTCGATGGCGAACACGCCGCTGTTGCGTTTGACGCGTGCGCCGTTGAGCACCGCGTTTTCCACCGCAGCCACAGTCAGCTCATACGGGCTGACGATGCCGGCGGTCGGCGCCCAAAGTGCACCCACGGCCTCTTCGCTGATATACGGCTCCATATCGCGCAGACGCTCCTGGCTGATGATGTCCATGTTCGGCACACCGTTGGCAAAGCCGCGCTCAAACAGCTCGTCGAGGGTCTTCATATCATCCCAGGAATAGGCGACGACCAGCGAGCCAATGTTCTGATAGGGGACGTGCAGCTTGTTGCAGTAATACGCCATCAGCGACGCGCCCTGCACGTTCAGTTTGGCCTTCAGTGTGCCGGGTTCGGCGTCAAAGCCCGCGTGTACGATGGCGCTGTTGGCCTTGGATGTGCCCATGGCGACATCGTTGCACTTTTCCAGCAGCAGCACCTTCAGATCGAGCTTGGACAGCTCTCTTGTGATCATTGCACCGCAGACGCCGGCGCCGATCACAACAACATCATATTGCATATCGATACGCTCCTTCGTTTCGTTTGTGTGTTTCTACATACGGGCGCTGAAAAACAGCGCTTTTTCGCACCTTTAAATATAACACGCTTTGCTGCAATCGTCAACAAAGCGTGTGCAATTTTGTTAAAAACCATTAATTTGATGCTCGAATTTTTATGCAATATTTCTTTTATCGGAAACGCACGGTCAAGATTTCGCTGCCGCTGCTGTTCAAAACCGTTTTCTTTGCCCGCACAAGCGCCTTGACTTTGAACTGTTTGACGCTGCCGCGGGAAAACGCAGGGGAGGTAAAGCTTGTCTTTTTCGTGGTGCCGAGCAGGGTGAACGGGCCGTTCTTTTTGTCGGCGACATAAATTTCATAGACGCAGTCGCCGCAGGGCTTCCATTGCAAAACGGCCTTTCCGTTTTTGAGGCTTGATGTCACAGCGGGCGGCAGCGGCTTTGTTGCACAGACTTTGTCGGCGGAGCATTTGCCGCTGAAGGTGTCGCCGCCGAGCTTCGTATATGCGCGCACGCAAAGGGTATAGACCGCGCCGGGCAGCAGATTCTTGACGGCAAAGGCGGTCTTTTTGGTTTTGCCGAGCAGCGTTGCGCTGCCGGTGGAGGTGTTGTGCAAATAGATTTTATAACCGCTGCTGCCGGTCACGGTGTTCCATTGCAAAACCAGTGCGTTTGTTTTTGCAGTAAACTGCAGCCCGGTGACCTTGGCCGGACAGATGTCGAAGGTGCGCGTGAGCTTGCCGGCGTAGTTGCCGAAAAAGGTGACTGTCACACGGTAGCGGCCGATCTGCTTGCGTCCGGCGCTATATTTTATAGTATAGCAGTCTGCTTTTTTCAGCGTTTTTCCGTTCTTGTCCTTCACCGTCACGGCCGGCGTGCGCTTTTTGCCGTTGAAGGCAAACTGCTTTGCGGAAAGCGTGACGCTTTTGATGCGCGGAATGCTTTGCGCAGAAAGTGTTTCTCCGCAGACGCCGCAGACCGTTTCCGTGCGCCCGTCCGTCTTTGCCGTTGCAGGGGTGACGGTCGTTTGCGGGGCGTGACCCTTGGCCGGAAGGCTCGTTTTTTCTGTCAGCTCCTTGCCGCAGACGCTGCAATAGGCGCGGTCGGCGCGTCCGGCGGCGGTGCAGGTCGGTTCGATGATGCCCTCATAGACTACGGTGTGCTCTGTGCGCGGCAGACGGGTGATCTCGGTGCGCTTGCCGCAGCGGGTGCAGCGGCGGGACTGTTCACCCTGCGCGGTGCAGGTGGGCGGCACGTCGACTGTCCAATCTTCGGAAATTGCGTGGCCGAGCGCGGGCAGATCCTGCTCTTCGGTTGCGCCGCAAATTTTGCAGCCCATCAGTCCGCGCCCTTTGTCTGTGCAGGTCGGCGCAGTCAGCGTGGCAATGCGCTGAAAATCGTGGCCGCGGGCGGGAATGTCTTTTTGTGCGATCAGAATTTTGCCGCAGATCTTGCAGTGCGCGCCGGCGGTCTTGCCCTTTTCGGCGCAGGTCGGATTCTCCACCGGGTCGGTCACATCGAAATGCTCCGTGCGCGGAAGACTTGTCACATCTTTGCGCTTGTCGCAGCGCAGGCAGTGATGCGACTGTTCGCCCTGTGCGGTGCAGGTGGGCGCTTTGTCAAGCGTCCATTCTTCGCTGTAGCTGTGACCGAGGGCGGGGAGGGCTTTGGTTTCGGTTTTGCCGCAAACCGTGCAATACAGCTCGGCGCTGCCCTTCTCCGTGCAGGTGGCTGCGGTCAGAACGCGGGATTGCTGAAAGCTGTGGCCGCGTGCCGGTACGGTTGTGCCTTTTGAAAGCGTTTTTCCGCAAACGGCGCAGCGGGTGACGTCGGCGGTGCCTGCGCTTTCACACGTCGGTGCGGTGCCGGAAACGGCAACCGCAACATGGTCGGCGAGCGGCAGACTTGTGACGTCTTTGCGTTTGTCGCAGCGGATGCAGTGATGGGATTTTTCGCCTTTGGCGGTGCAAGTGGAAGCCTTGTCGATCGTCCATTCGGCCGCGTAGCTGTGGCCGAGTGCGGGGAGGGACTGCGTTTTTGTGCTGCCGCAGAAAGTGCAGGCGACGGTCTCTTCACCCTTTGCCGTGCAGGTGGGTGCGTTTGTGATAGTGCCGTGCGCCGGAAAGCTGTGACCGGTTGCCTTGACAGTGTTCGTTTTGGTCTGTGCGCCGCAGTTGCGGCAGGTGCGCAGTGTGTAGCCGGACGCGGTACACGTCGGCGCAACAATCCTGTCGGTGTAGGCATGGTCCGCTTTTTCGATGGAACGCTGTTCGACGAGTGCGCCGCAGACCGTACAGTACCGGGCGCGCACGCCGGTCTGGGTGCAGGTCGTTTCCTTTTCAATGACCCAAACGCCCGGGCTGTGACCGGTCGGGTCCGTGTATTGGCGCGGTACAACAGCGCCGCAGCGCTTGCAGGTGCGCGCGGTGTAGCCGTATTCCGTGCACGTCGGCGCAACGACAGTCTCCGTTTCGGAAAAATCGTGTCCGAGCGGTGCGATGGTGCTCACATTTGTTTTTGCGCTGCAGCGGGTACAATGCATAGATTGTTGTCCGGCGGTTTCGCACGTGGCGTTCCGGTCAACGGTGATGCCGCCGGAATAATCATGCCCCTGCGCCGGAAGTGTTTTTGTTTCCTCGTAACCGCACCGACTGCACCTCAAAATTTCCTTGCCGGGTTGTTCGCAGGTCGGCGCGGTGCGGCTGATCAGAAACAACGGATGCTCATGCGCGCCCTGCGCGAAAAAGACGCAGAAAAAAGTCAGCGCGCAGATCAGCCCCAACAGACAGCCTTGTTTTTGCCGGTGTTTCATAAGTCACCCTCTTTTCGAGGTTTTTTTCATCGTATCACGCGGAAAACGATGTGTCAAGAAGTTTGTCTGAATTTGTCGGCTCCGCGCGGTAAAAAAGGTTTACACCGCAGCGGTTTTGTGCTATAATACACCCGTCATTTTTTCAGAGATGAAAGGAAGCGATTGTATGAAACAAAGAGGTCTGACGCTGCTGCTGACGCTGTGTCTGCTGCTTGGCACGGTTTTGCCCGCTTTCGCCGCGGCGAAGGACGCCGGAACCGTTCACCCGTCCATTGTCATCCCCGGCGTGTTCCAGAGCGAGGTCAAATATTTGAACGACGACGGCACGGAAAAAACGAACAGCAAGGGCGAACCGTATGCCCCGCCGTTTTTTCTGGAGGATACGTCCGACATCGTGAAAGATGCGCTGACAACTGCGCTGCTGCCGCTCGGGTCGCTGCTGATTACCCAAAGCGACCGCGAAGACCGCGCCGCAGAAGCGGTGGCCAATGTGCTTGGTGAAGCGCTTGCGGGACGCGTGAAGAGCGACGAAAACGGCCGTTTTATTTATAACATTCAGGCGACGAAGTATCCGACGAACCTTGCCGGACTTTCACAGCACGACCGCGACTATGCGCTGGACGCCATTCCGCTGCACGATTACGCGCAGAAGGCGGGGCTGGAAAACCTTTATTTCTTCTCCTACGCCTCGTTCGACAACATCTATGAGATTGCGAACGAGCTTTATGCGCTCATTCAGACCGCAAAGGCGGAGCATGACGGCACAAAGGTCAACCTTGCGCCCGTCAGCCAGGGCGGGACGCTCTTCGGCGCGCTGATGCAGATCTATAAGGACAAGGGACGCAAGCTGTCGGAAGACGTGCACCGCGTGTGCCTGATCGTGCCCGCCGCAAACGGCACGGCGCTGCTGGGCGATATCTATCTGCACGGGCTGCTGGACGATGACGCCGCGCTGTACGGCTATATGTTCCCGTCGCTGCTCAAAGAGGACTGGCTCGGCTATCTGATTCCGCTGCTGCTGCGCATTTTCCCGAACGAGAGCGTCAACCGCATTCTGGACACCGCGGTACACAAGCTGGTGGAGGACTATCTTGAAAACTCCACCTGTATGTGGGCTTTGCTGCCGTCCGAGGATTATCCGGCGCTGCGCGAGATGTATCTTTCCGACCCCGAGGACTCGGAGATCCGCCGCCAGACGGACTGGTATTATCACGCGCAGTGCGACTACCGGCAAAACATTCTGGACGCAAAACAGGACGGCGTGGAGTTCTTTGACATCGCCGATTACAACCAGGCGCTGTATCCGATCTGCGACTGCTGGGACAAGGTCAACGCCGACGGCGTGATCGACCTGGATTCCACGTCGCTGGGCGCGGTGAGCGCGCCGGTCGGAAAAACGCTTCCGGCCGCATATACGCAGAAGAACACCTATTGTGCTGACCCGTCCCATGTGCATATCGATGAGGGCCGCATTGTGGACGCTTCGACCGGTATTCTGTGCGACACGACGTTTTATTTCAAAGGACAGCACCATGAGGCGACGGCGCGCAACGGCGTGGTCATTGCGCTGGCAACGCGCATCCTCTATGACAACGCGTTCCGCGACATTTTTACAGACCCCGCGTTTCCGCAGTTCAATTTCGGCCGCGACAGCAGGCGGATGGAAAACCGCATTGTCCGCGCACAAAGCCTGGACCTTTCCTCTGCGACCGACGCGCAAAAAGCCGCGCTGACAAAGGCGCTGGAAGCGGCCAAGGCGGCAAACGCCACAACGGTGATGCCGACCGAAGACTTTGAAGCGGCGTCCGACGCGCTGCAAAACGCCATCACGGCAATCACCGGCACACCGGCGCAGACGAACACCGGCACGGGCACGGATAAAAACGCAAAAGCGACGCTGCCGGACTTTTTGCAAAAGCTGTTTCAGCTTCTGCAGCGGCTGCTGCTGGCGCTGACCGGCGGCAAGGGCTGGTCGGATCTGCTTGCGCACTGAGAAGGAAACCCCATGAAACGCATTTTATCTTTGATTTTCTGTGCGCTGCTGCTGTTTCCGGCGGCTTTGCCGTGCAAAGCGGTAAACGACGCGCTTACGATCACGAACCCCTATGCGGGCGTTGACTGGAAAACGGTCGGTCAATATAAGACGGCGCTGCACACGCACACGAACGCCAGCGACGGCGATCACACGCTGAAAGAAAATTTGCAGCGACATCTGGAAAGCGGCTTTGACATTGTGGCGATCACCGATCACGGCACCGTCGATTACGGCTGGGACAGCGGAAAGCGTCACACGTTCATCAAAGACGCGCTGAATCTGCTGCAGCGCAGCGAAGGGGAGATCACCTATCTCGGCAAGGCCGGCTCGTTTGCAAACGGCGTGCGCTATCGCTATCGCACCGCGAAAAACGGCGACAGCTTTTTAACGACGAATACCGGAAGAACGATTTTGCGTCTGCCGTTCGGCATTGAGCAGAACGCGGTTTCGGTCAACGCGCACGTCACAAGCTGGTTTGCGGATTTTCACGACAACACCGTTTCCGGCTATACAGACGCGCTGCGCGGTGTGGAAAAGGCGGGCGGCCTTTGCGTGATCAACCATCCCGGCGAATACTCCAAGGCGCGCTATGAGCTGCACAGTGAAAGCGCCTATGACGAAAACAACGCCTCGTTCGCCTATCATATCAACAAATTCGCGTCCTATATTGACCGCTACGACACCTGCATCGGCATCGACATGAACTCCAAGGGAGACGGGCGCACGCGCTTTGACCGCATTCTTTGGGACAAGCTGCTCATGCGCTTTGCGAAAAAGGGAAAAACCGTGCTCGGCATCGCGTCGTCCGACGCGCATCAGCCCAATGTGATCGACACCGGCTTTTCCGTGCTGCTGCTGCCGGAATTGTCGGGCAGTGCGGCAAAAGCGGCGCTTGAAACCGGCACGTTTTTTGCGGCGAGCCACTGCTTGGGCAACCCCGACGAGCTGGAAGAGATCGCCGGCGCGCTGCAGACGTTTTACGGTGCAAACAGCAAAACCTGCCGCAAGGTGCGCGCTGCCGCCGCAGCGATGCGTGCGCGTGTGGCGGCGATCGAAAGCGGCAAACTGGACGCGGACGAGGACATCGGCGTGACCTACAGCGTCCTTGACCGCGACGGCAGAACCACTGTGGATGCTTTTCCGGCAGTGAATCGCATCTCTGTGAACGAAAGAACCAACACCGTTGCCGTAAAAAGCAAAAACGCGCTGCTCGTACGGCTGATCTCCAACGGAAAGACCGTGGCGGCAAAGCCGGCGAACGCGGCTGTGTTCGACCTTGACGATTACGCGAAGGTGCTCGGCGACTATGTGCGAATGGAAATTTTCGGCGCGGGCGGCATGCTTTATACCCAGCCGTTTTTGCTGAACCAATCGGAAAACGCTGCAAAACACGGCAGTGAAAAAGTGACGCGCGGGCTGTTTTTCGATCTCGGCACACCGGATTTTGTTATCGCCGAGGTGCACAAATGGCTGCGCATCGGAAAGCTGTGGCTGACGGTACACCTGCAGGCACTGTGTACCCACTGATTCACTAGGATATGCAAACCTTGGCGGTAAATTTTCCTTCAAGGTTTGCTGCGCGATTTCTGTTACATCTGACGAAAAATTTCCTCGCCCATCTTCATACACCGAGTGAATCAGCGGGTCCCTGTAAATCGAACGGGCGCGAGCGGGAAGCTTGCACCCGTTTGTCGTTTGCCTTGTGCAAAAAGGCGGCAAACTTTTTTTGCTTTTGCGCTGTAAAGTATGGAAATTTCCGGAACTTTATGATATAATAAAAAATAATTTGCTTTTCGGCCCCGGCCGAAGAACCTGCAAAGGAGTTTGACCATGGATAATTATCAGGAAATCGGTGCGCGTCTGCGCGAGTTGCGGGAAGTCAGCGATTACAGCATTGAAGACTTGGCTGCGGAGCTGAATCTCAGTCCGGAGGTCTATGCTTCCTATGAAGAAAACGGCAAGGATGTGCCCATCAGCGTGATCTATGAGATCGCGCAGAAATTCAAGGTGGACTTTACCGAGATCGTCACCGGGCAGACCGCGTGGCTGAACACCTATCATCTGATCCGGCGCGGCGGCGGCAAACGCATCAACCGCAACCCGGAATATCATTTTGAAGACCTCGCCTACCGTTACGGCAACAAGATCATGCAGCCGCTGCTGGTGACCCTTGACCCGGACGACACGCCGGCAAAGCTCATCACCCACAAGGGACAGGAATTCAACCTTGTGCTTGAGGGCACGGTGATTCTCACGCTCGGCGACAAGGAGTTCACGATGAACGCGGGCGATTCCATCTATTTCAACCCTGGCATCCCCCACGGACAGCGCTGCGGTTCAGACGTGAAAGCGCGGTTTTTGACCGTGATTGCCGAATAAAGGAGGGCTTCCCTTGGATTATTTGCTGAAAAAATATCTGCCGCAGATCGAGTTTTCCTCCTATGAGGAATTTCACGATAAATTCAAGATCAATGTGCCGGAAACCTTCAATTTCGGCTATGACGTTGTGGACGCCTGGGCTGAAGCGGAGCCCGAAAAGCGCGCGCTGCTCTGGGTCAACGAAGAAAACGAGGAGCACACCTTTACCTTTACCGATATCAAGCGCCTGTCCAACAAGGTTGCAAACTTTTTTAAAAGCCTCGGGCTGAAAAAGGGTGACGTGGTCATGATGATTCTGCGCCGCCGCTGGGAATACTGGGTCTGCGCCACGGCGCTGCATAAGCTCGGCGTCATCCTCATTCCCGCAACGCTGCAGCTCACCAAAAAGGACATCGTCTTCCGCGGCAACGCGGCAAAGGTCAAGGCGATGGTCTGTGTGGACGATCCGTTTGTCGTCAGCCAGGTGGAGGCGGCCGATCCCGAAATTCCGACGCTGAAAAACAAAATTCTTGTCGGCGAAAAGCGCGAGGGCTGGCTCGATCTGCACGAGGAGATGGAGAAATTCTCCGACACGCTGGAGCGCCCGACGGGCGAAGAAGCGACGCGCTGGAACGATGTGATGCTCGTGTACTTCACCAGCGGCACGACCGGGATGCCCAAGCTCGTGCAGCACAACTTCGCGCACCCGCTGGGACATATCGTCACGGCGAAGTACTGGCAGCATGTGGAGGAAAACCGCCTGCACATGAGCGTTTCCGATTCCGGCTGGGCAAAGTTCGGCTGGGGCAAGATCTACGGCCAGTGGCTTTGCGGCGCAACGATCTTCTGCTATGATATGGTCGGCCGCTTCAACCCCAATCATCTGCTGGAAAAGGTGGAAAAGTATCAGGTCACGACCTTCTGTGTGCCGCCGACGATGTATCGCTTCATGCTGCAGGAGGACCTTTCCAAATTTGACCTTTCCTGTTTGCATCACTGCGCAACGGCCGGCGAGCCGCTGAACCCGGAGGTGGTCAAGCAATGGAAGGAAAAGACCGGCCACCAGATCTATGAGGGCTTCGGCCAGACCGAGGGGCCCGTGCTGATGGCGAACTTCGGCAGCGAATGGTTCGAACCGAAGCAGGGCGCCACAGGCAAGCCCAATCCGCTGTTTAACATTCAACTGCTCGATGCCGACGGCAACGTCTGCGAGGACGGCGAAGAAGGTTCGCTGACGATCATGGACGTCAAGCACCATCCGCCGGTCGGTCTGTTCACCGGCTATTACAAGAATCCGGAGCTGACCGAGGAAAAGCTCGGCGGCATCGGCTACAACACCGGCGATATGCTCTGGCGCGACAGCGACGGCTATTACCGCTTTGTGGGCCGCAACGACGATGTGATCAAGTGCTCCGGCTACCGTATCGGCCCGTTTGAGGTGGAATCCGCGCTTGTGGCGCACGACGCTGTGGTGGAATGTGCGATCACCGGCGCACCCGACCCGATCCGCGGCCAGGTGGTCAAGGCGACGGTCGTGCTCGCGAAAGGCTATACGCCTTCGCCGGAGCTGACCAAGGAGCTGCAAACGCATGTGAAAAAAATGACGGCGCCCTATAAATATCCGCGCATCATTGAATATGTGGACGAGCTGCCGAAGACAGTCGGCGGCAAGATCAAACGCGCGCAAATTCGCAAAACGGACGAGGACGCGTTCGGAAAGGGAGAAACAACATGAAGCTTCGCGCACCCAGCGTTCCGCTGATTACGATCGACCCCTATTTCAGTATCTGGAGCGGCAGCGACAAGCTGACCGACTCGGATACGGTCCATTGGACCGGGAAGCCGCAAAAGCTGACCGGCACTGTTTTGGTGGACGGAAAAGCGTTTCGCTTCATGGGCAGGGGAGATGCGCCGGCGCTGATACAGACCGGCCTGGAGATTACGGCCTGCACCAGCGAATATACCTTTGAAAACGAACAGGTACGTCTGACGGCGGCGTTCACGTCGCCGCTGCTGCCGGACGATCTCGACATCGCCTCGCGCCCGGTCTCCTTTTTGGAGCTTTGTGCCGAAAGCAAAGACGGCGCGCCGCATGAGATTCGCTTTGTGCTCACGATGGACGACAGCGTTTGTCTGAACGAAAAGTTTCAGTATCCGACCGAGACCGCACCGCTGACTTTGCCCGGTCTGACTGGTGCAGGTGTGCGCTCCTCTGTGCAAAAGGTGCTGAACCGCAGCGGCGACGATCTGCGCATTGACTGGGGCACGGCGTTTCTTGCAACAAATGCGCCGTGCGCTGCGGCAAATGTGCTTTCTTCCGTCGGCGAAAACGGCAACGCTGCGCACACGCTGCAGCTGACCGTGAAAGGAGATACTGCGCTGATCGCTTTCGCCTATGACGATGTGCGCTCCATCCAGTACTTCGGCGAAAACCTGCCGTCCTACTGGAACCGCGGCGGAAAAACGATCTTCACCGCGCTTCAGGAGGCGTTCGCCGATTATGAAACTGTCAAGGCACGCTGCGACCTGCTGGCGCGGGAACTGCGTGAAAAGGCGCATAATGAGCACTATTATGAGCTGCTTTCGCTCGCGTTCCGCCAGTCCTTTGCCGCCCACAAGATCGCGGTGGACGAAAACGGTGAGGTGCTGTTCATCTCCAAAGAGTGCTTTTCCAACGGCTGCGCCGCTACGGTGGATGTGAGCTATCCGTCTGTGCCGCTGTATCTGCTGTATAACCCCGAACTGGTACTCGGCATGCTGCGGCCGATCTTTCGCTTTGCCGAAGGAGATATCTGGCCGTTTTCCTTTGCGCCGCACGACGCCGGACAGTATCCGCTGGTGAACGGACAGGTCTACAGCGAAGGCACGAACGAAGAAAACCAGATGCCGGTGGAGGAATGCGGCAATATGCTGATCATGCTTGCCGCCGCCGCACTCGCATCGAAGGACGTTTCGTTTGCAAAGGCGCACTGGGCGCTGCTCGAGCAGTGGGTGGTGTATCTGCTGGAATACGGGCTTGACCCGAAAAACCAGCTTTGCACCGACGACTTCGCGGGGCATTTGGCGCACAACTGCAACCTTGCGCTGAAGGCGATTATGGGTGTTGCGGCGTTCGGCATTCTGCTGGCGCTTTGCGGCGAACCGGACAAAGCGGACGCATATTTTGCAAAGGCGCGTGCCATGGGAGAAGCCTGGCTGCAAAACGCGCACGACGACGAAACAGTCTTCCGTCTGGCGTTTGACCGTCCCGGCACATGGTCGATGAAATACAACGCCGTTTGGAATTTCGTGTTTGAAACGGGCATCTTCCCGCCCGACGCATTTGAGCAAGAGCTTCAAACGCACCTTGAAAAGCATACAAACCGCTACGGCTTGCCGCTGGACAACCGCGCGACCTATACAAAATCCGACTGGCTGCTGTGGACGGCGGCAATGATGCAAACGCCGCAGGGATTTTCCGCGTTGGTCGATACGCTTTGGACCGCCTACCATGAAAGCGAATCGCGTGTGCCGCTGACCGACTGGTACGACACCGAAACGGGAAAACAGATCGGCTTCCAGAACCGCACCGTGCAGGGCGGCCTGTTTATGCAGGTGCTCAAGGAAAGCGGAATTTGCAGCTTGGTACCCACTGATTCACTCGGTGTGTGAAAATTTACCGCCAAGGTTTGCATATCCGAGTTTATCAGCGGGTACCTTGAGTAAAAAAACGGAAAAAGCTATTGACAACTCTGTTTTTGGGGGGATATAATACTGTTCAATCAGCGCTTTGTATCCGCAAGGCGTTAAAAATAAGGAGGAAGAATCATGTCATACGTCGATGAAGTCATCGAACAGGTGATCCGGAACAATCCCGGAGAGCCGGAGTTCCATCAGACGGTGCGCGAGGTGCTGGAATCCTTGCGTGTCGTGGTGGAAAAAAACGAAGCGCGCTACCGCCAGGCTGCGCTTCTCGAACGTCTGACCGAGCCGGAACGCGCCATTTCGTTCCGCGTGACCTGGGTGGACGACAACGGCAAGGTGCAGGTCAACAAGGGCTACCGCGTGCAGTTCAACGGTGCGATCGGTCCCTACAAGGGCGGCCTGCGTTTCCATCCGTCCGTGTATCTCGGCATCATGAAGTTTCTGGGCTTTGAACAGATCTTCAAAAACTCTCTGACGGGCCTTCCGATCGGCGGCGCCAAGGGCGGTTCCGATTTTGACCCCAGAGGTAAGAGCGACGCGGAGATCATGCGTTTCTGCCAGGCGTTTATGACCGAGCTGTATCGCCATATCGGCCCGGACGTGGACGTTCCCGCTGGCGATATCGGTGTCGGCGGCCGTGAGATCGGTTATCTTTACGGCCAGTACAGACGCATCAAGGGCGCGTTTGAAAACGGCGTTCTGACCGGCAAGGGTCTGCCGTACGGCGGCTCGCTGATCCGTCCGGAAGCCACGGGCTTCGGCGCGATCTATTACACGGTGGAAATGCTCAAGCATTTCGGCGAAGAGGTCAAGGGCAAGACGTTTGTGGTTTCCGGCTTTGGCAACGTGGCGTGGGGCGCTGTGAAAAAGATCACGGAGCTCGGCGGCAAGGTGCTGACCATCTCCGGCCCGGACGGCTATGTTCTTGATGAAAGCGGCATCAATACCGACGAGAAGATCAACTTTATGCTGGAAATGCGTGCGTCCGGCCGCGACAAGGTGCAGGATTACGCGGACAAGTTCGGCGCAAAGTTCTTCCCGGGCGAAAAGCCCTGGGGCGTCAAGGCCGATGTGATGCTGCCGTGCGCAACGCAAAACGAAGTCGGCGTTGCCGAAGCGGAAAAGATCATTGCCAACGGCGTGCCGTATTATGTGGAGGTTTCCAATATGCCGACCACGAACGAAGCGCTGGAGCTGCTCAAGGAGCACTGCAAGGCGGTTGCGCCCTCCAAGGCGGTCAACGCCGGCGGCGTGGCAACGTCTGCGCTTGAAATGAGCCAGAACTCCATGCGCTACAGTTGGACGGCGGAAGAAGTGGACGCCAAGCTGCATCAGATTATGAAGAACATCCATGACAATTCCGCAAAGGCCGCAGAAGAAAACGGCTTGGGCTATGACCTTGTGGCGGGCGCAAACATCGCCGGTTTCCAAAAGGTTGCGGACGCGATGCTGGCCCAGGGTCTGATCTGATTTCAGTCTGTCTTCTCTTTGAATTGAAAAACGGAAAAGCGCTTTTTCGGTTTTTTGAACCGAAAGCGCTTTTCTTCTGTTTCTATGCAGCTTGGTTTTTTCGGTCCAGGACTTGTCAACGGTGCAGAGTTGTGGTATACTAAACAAAAACATATACATTTTTAGAGGTGATCGTTATGGTGTTGCAGGAATCCGGCGAAATGTATCTGGAAACCATCCTCGTGCTCTCCGAGCAGCAGGCGCATGTGCGTTCGATCGACGTGAGTGAATATATGGGCTATTCCAAACCGAGCGTCAGCCGCGCAGTCGGTCTTCTGCGCGACGGCGGCTATCTGAATATGGACAGAAACGGCTATCTGACCTTGACGGACGCCGGCATGGAGATTGCCGGAAAAATCTATGAGCGCCACAAATATCTGACAAAGTTTTTTGTGCATATCGGCGTCAGCCCCGAGGTTGCGGCACAGGACGCCTGCAAGATTGAGCACATTATCAGCGACGAAACCTTCCGCGCCATCAAGCGCATTCCGCTGAAGTAGCTGCGCCGCAAAAACATGAGCCGCTGCATTTGAACGAAACATGAGGCTGAGCAGACAGAGTATTTTCAGATTCATAGAGCCAAAAGCGCTTTTTGCCATGCTTTGCTTTGACGGTTTTCGCTGCACGCGGCAATTTTTTATTTCTTTTTAAAGATTTTTCGCTAAGATGATTCAAACTAAGTACCCGCTGATTAACTCGGGTGTGAAGATTGGCGAGGAAATTTTTTGTCAGATGTAACAGAAATCACGCAGCAAACCTTCCGGTTTGCAAGAGATTTCTGTGCAAAATGGCGAAAAATTTACCGCCAAGGTTTGCAATCCGAGTTAATCAGTGGGTACCTAAAAAACAAAGGGGGCTTTCTCATGCGGCTGCTGCTTGCTGAGGACGAAAGAGAACTTTCCAAAGCGTTGTGTGCCATCCTCAAACACAACAACTATTCCGTGGATGCGGTTTTTGACGGACAGGACGCGCTGGATTACGGAATGGACGAAAACTATGACGGGATCATCCTCGATTTGATGATGCCGAAAAAGAACGGGCTGGAGGTGCTGGAAGCGCTGCGCAAGGCGGGCGTTTCCACGCCGGTGCTCATTCTGACGGCAAAATCGCAGATTGAAGACAAGATCACCGGGCTTGACAAGGGCGCGGACGATTATTTGACCAAGCCCTTTGCAACCGGAGAGCTGCTTGCGCGCATCCGCGCCATGACGCGCCGCAAATCGGAATTCACGCCGAACGTGATGACCTTCGGCAACCTTTCGCTGAACCGCGAGACGTTTGAGCTTTCCTCGCCGACGGGTACGGTGCGCCTTGGCAACAAGGAGTTCCAGATGCTGGAGATGCTGATGGACAACCCCGGACGGCTGATTTCCACCGAACAGTTCATGGAGCGCATCTGGGGCTATGAGACCGAGGCCGAGATCAATGTGGTCTGGGTCTATATCTCTTATATCCGCAAAAAGCTGGCGGGCCTCGGCGCGAATGTGGAAATCAAAGCCACGCGCGGCGTGGGCTATTCACTGGCCGAGCTGAGGAATACACCGTGAAGCGCGCAAAAAGGGGCGGAAAACAGAACCGGATGCTGAAAAAGCTGCAGCATAAATTCGTCGGCATCGCAATCATTTCGCTGGTGACGATCGTGTTTGTGGAGCTGTTTTCGGTCAACCTTGTAAATATTTATCAGCAGGACAGCGACGCGCGCAGCTTGCTGCTGCTGATTGCGGAAAACGACGGTGTGCTGCCCGGCAGCAACGGCGGCAACACCTACAACGCGCTTTGGAACCCGTTCGGCCGTTCGCCGATGACGAGCGAAACCAAGTATTCGACCCGTTATTTCGTGGTAAAGCTGCACGAAAACGTTGTCATGGCGACCTACACGCAGAACATCTCGTCTGTGGACACCGACACGGCGTTCCGCTACGCGCAGCGCATCTATGACAGCGACCGCGGCTTCGGCTTCATAGATCTTTACCGCTATTATTACGCGAGCGACCCCGACACCGGAAATTCCATCATGGTCTTTTTGGACTTTGAAAAGCAGATGGTAGATTCGCTGACCCTCGCGTCGATCTCCTTTTTGGTGGGGCTGCTGTGCGTGGTGCTGCTCTCGTTTCCGGTCTATCTGCTTTCCAAAAACGCCCTGCGTCCCGTGCGGCGCAGCATTGAGCAGCAAAAACAGTTCATCACCGACGCCGGTCACGAGCTGAAAACGCCGCTGGCGATCATTTCCGCCGATGTGGATGTGCTGGAGATGTGCGAGGGCGAAAACGAATGGTTGGATTCCATCAAAAGCCAGACGCAGCGCATGGACGCGCTGGTGAAGGATCTGGTGCAGCTTTCCAAGCTCGACGAGATCGCCGCAGAATCGGAGCATCTCGATTTTTCCCTGAGCGACGCGGTGCTGGATACCGCGATGGACTTTGCGCCGGTTGCAAAATCCAAAGAGCTGCAGTTCGATGTGCGCGTGCAGCCGGAGCTGCAGTATAAGGGCAACGAGGGCGAGCTGCGCCAGCTTGTATCCATCTTGTGCGACAACGCCGTGAAATACTGTGCGCCGCAGGGACAGATCATCGTTTCGCTTTACAAGAGCGGCAAGAATGTCTGCCTGGACGTTTATAACGACTGCGAGCAGGTGGAGCGCGAAAAGCTGCCGCGGCTGTTCGACCGGTTTTACCGTGCCGATACCTCCCGCTCCCGCGAAACCGGCGGCTACGGAATCGGCCTTTCCGTTGCAAAGGCCATTGTCACCCGGCATAAGGGAAAGATCACCGCGAGCACAGAGGATGAGAAGTCGATTTTGTTCCATACAGTGTTGTGATTTTTAAATTTTAACTTTCTTTTAATTCTTTTTAAGAACCCTTTCAGAACCCCGGACTATACTAAGCGCATCAAATGAAAGAGGTGAGCAGTGATGGAAAACTTCAAAATGACATTTGCACGGTATGAAAAGAAATATGTGATCACCCGGGCGCAGAAGGCAAAGCTGCTCGCTTTGATCGGCAGCCGCCTGATTCCGGACGCCTATGGTGAAAGCACGGTGTGCAACATCTATTTTGACACGCCGGACTACCGGCTGATCCGCACTTCCATTGAAAAGCCCGTGTTCAAGGAAAAGCTGCGCATCCGCGCCTACAACTTTCCGGACCGGCAGAGCAACGCCTTTGTGGAGATCAAACGCAAGAGTGACGGCGTGGTTTATAAACGCCGCGTGCTGATGCCTTACGGACAGGCGCACGATTATCTGTGTGAGGATGTCCATCCGGAAACGGAGCACAGCCAGATCCTGCGCGAGATCGACTATCTGCGTTCCTTCTACGGCGATGTGCAGCCGGCGGTGGCGCTGTTCTATGACCGCATGGCGTACTACTGGCAGGAAAACGAGGAGCTGCGGCTGACGTTTGACAGCAATGTCCGCTACCGCTGCGAAAACTTCGATCTTTCCTGCGGCGATCGCGGCGCGGTGAACATCAGCGGCGAGCAGATCATTTTGGAGATCAAGCTCGCGGACGCGTTTCCGCTTTGGCTGAGCAGCGCGCTTGACAGTCTCGGCATCTATCCCGGTTCGTTTTCCAAATACGGTGCGGCCTTTCAGGATATGCAGCAAAAGCGAAAGCTGCCCGAGGTGCAGCTCCCGTATCTGCACCGGGTGATGACCGCTTAAAACAGTACATGACAGCATACATAATAGTATAGGAGGGGTTCCTTATGACAAACATTTTTGATTCCATCATCACCACATCCATCACACCGCTCAACTTCGCAATCTGCACGGCGGTTTCCGTTGTGATCGGCCTTGCCATCGCCTTTGTTTACATGTACACCTGCAAAAAGCATTCCTCCTCGTTCGTGACCACGCTGGCGTTGCTGCCTGCCGCAGTGCAGATCGTCATCATGCTCGTCAACGGCAACCTCGGCGCAGGCGTCGCTGTGGCAGGCGCATTCAGTCTGGTGCGTTTCCGTTCGATCCCCGGCACGGCACGCGAGATCGCAATGATCTTCATCGCGCTGGCCGCCGGTCTTGCAACCGGTATGGGCTACATTACGTTCGGCCTGATCTTCACAGTCATCATGGCGCTGCTGAGCGTGCTGTATGCAAAGCTCGGTCTTGGCGAAAAAGGCAGCCGCGGCAAACGTGCGCTGAACATCACCATTCCGGAATCGCTCAACTATACCGACGCGTTCGACGATCTGTTCTTCAAATATACCGACTTCCACGAGCTGCAGAAGGTCAAGACGACCAATATGGGCAGTATGTTCAAGCTCTCCTATGAGATCCGGCTCAAAGACGCGTCCAAGGAAAAGGAATTCATCGACGCGCTGCGCTGCCGCAACGGCAACCTTGAGATCTCCTGCGGTATGCTGCTGGAAAATCCGCTGGCAAATCTGTAAGCTGCATAAAGACGTGTAACAGCAGGCGAAAGCCTGCTGCTTCTATAAAAAGGCATACTTTAAACAAACATCAAATTTGCAGAAAGAAGGGATCACCATGTTGAAACAACACATGAAAACACTTTTGGCGCTTGCAATGGCGCTGCTGCTGACGCTCGGCACACTGAGCGCCTGCACGATCACCTGGGAATCCGGGAAAGACGGCGAAAGCTCCGCAGACACGGCGGCGTATACGGGCACGGATGCTGCCGCGCTTGCAAAAGCGCAGACCGACGGCTGCGAGGATCTGGAAAACCTTGCAATCGACACCTATATTGAACTCGGCGACGCCGATACCACCGTGAACGGCAGCGGCACAGCGTTTGAAAACGGTACGCTGACCATCACAAAGGCGGGCACCTATTCGATCAAGGGCACGCTGTCTGACGGGCAGATTGTTGTGAACACCGGGGACGAGGACAAGGTCAAGCTCCTGCTCGACGGCGTTTCCGTCCACAGCGAAACGAGCGCGCCCATCCTCATCCTTTCCTCGCCGAAGGAGACAAAGCTGCTGCTTGCGGCGGGCAGTGAAAACACCCTTTCCGACAAAGCCGGACGCGCGGCCGCAGAAGATGAGGACCCGACAGCGGTCATCTACAGCAAGGACGACCTTGAAATTTCGGGCACGGGCACGCTGAACATCGAAGCGAACTACAACAAGGGCATCTTTTCAAAGGATGACCTGCAGATCTCCGGCGGCACGCTGAATATCACAGCGGCGGACGATGCGCTGCGCGGCAAAGACAGCCTTACCATTGCCGGCGGTGTGCTCAATCTGACGGCGGACGGCGACGGTATCCGCACCTCCAACGAGGAAAAGGGCGCTTTGACGGTTTCCGGCGGCGTCATCACCGTAAACAGTGCGCTTGACGGCCTGCAGGCGGCAGGGGAGCTGACCGTTTCCGGCGGTGTGCTGAATGTCACGACCGGCGGCGGCTTCAACGAAAGCATGGCAAAAAGCGGCGAGATGCGCGGCAGCTTTGAAGGCGGCTTCGGCAGTCGCGGCAACAGAGAGAACAGCGAGGCGGAAAACGCGCAGAACGCGGCCGAGAACACTTCGGCGGTGAAGGAAATGAGCGTCACGGCGACGACTGACGCGCAAAACACGCAGAGCAGCACCACGATTTCTGCAAAGGGCATCAAGGCCGACGGCGCCATCAGCATTTCCGGCGGCACGCTCACCCTGAACTGTCTGGACGATGCGATCCACGGCAACGCGGCGGTGACCGTTTCCGGCGGCACGCTGGATATTCGGACCAACGACGACGGTATCCACGCCGACACCGATCTGACCGTCTCCGGCGGCGCGATCACCATTGCGCAGTCCTACGAGGGGCTGGAGGGCAACACTGTTACCGTCAGCGAGGGCACGGTTGATCTGACCGCGTCTGACGACGGCATCAATGCCGCGCCGGTGGACAGCCAGAGCGACACGGACTTTTTTGCAAACTTCTTTGACAAAGGTACGCAGGACAATGCCGCGGCAGACGACAGCGGAAATCCGCCGGAGCTGCCCGCCGGCGATGAGATGACGCCGCCGACCGGCGAAAACGGCAACGCGCCCGAACCGCCCGCCAACGGAACCATGACGCCGCCGACCGGTGAAACCGGCGCGCAGCAGGGCGGCTTCGGCGGACGCATGGGCGGCGGACGCGGCGGTTTTGAACGCCGCGCACAAAACGGCGATAACGCGAACGGTGAAAACGCAAACGGCGGTTTCGGCGGCGGCATGGGCTATGACGATTCCGCGATCATCTCGATCAGCGGCGGTCGTTTGACGGTCAACGCCGGCGGCGACGGATTGGATTCCAACGGCGATATTAAAATGACCGGCGGCAGCCTGACGGTCTACGGCCCCACAAACAGCGGCAACAGCGCGCTGGATTACGCAGGTGCGTTCGATATGACCGGCGGCACCCTGCTTGCGGTCGGCGCGGCAGGCATGGCGCAAAGCATCAGCAGCGGCCTTGCTTCGATTGCAACGGCGTGCAGCATCAGCGAAGGCGACAAGGTGGAGCTTCAAACGGCCGGCGGCAACACGCTGAAAAGCTTTACCGCGCCGAAGACGATCGGCCACGTTGTTTATGCGGATGAGACGCTGAAAAGCGGCGAGACGTATAGCATCGTTGTAAACGGCAGCGAGGCTGGGGAAGCTGTTGCGAAGTAACGATCAATCAAAGGAAAACGATCACCGCCTCAAACGGGGCGGTCTTCGTTTGTCTGAAACCGCTTGACTTCTTTTGCAGATCCTCGTATAATGAAAAACAGAACATCTGATGATTTACAGGAGGTTGATGACGATGAAATACATCGTTCAAAAGGGACTTTCGCTGCTTCTCGTTTTTGCGTTGCTTGCCGGTCTTTCAATGGTCGCGTTTGCAAAGGAGACGGTTTGGATCTCGCAAAGCCACAGTGACATCCCGATCATTCGCATTTCCGGCGACGGCGAAAAGCTCTATGATGAAAACGGCAACAAGGTGTTCCACTACAGAGACGCGCTCTCGCTGGCGGAGGATGCAAACGCCGACACCTTGAAAGATCCGTCGGCGATTGAGACGGTCGTCAACCTGACCATGCCGCTTTTGATCAACGGTCTGCTGCGCGACGACTGGGATCCGTTTTATCGCAGCCTGCAGACGGAGATCGGCAAGTTGTTCCAAACCTCTTTGCTTGATTCCGACGGAAATGCGCAATACGGCAGCGGCCTGCACCCGGACAAAATTGCGGGTATGGAGAAGGACCGCCACAGCGACAAATTCTGGCTGACGGAAACCGGCAAAAAATACTACCCGCATGACAGATACTGGTTCCGCTATGACTGGCGGCTCGACCCGATGGAAACTGCGGCGGAGTTTAAGGCGTATATTGACGATCTGCTGGAAGCTACCGGATGCGAACAGGTGGGCATTGCCGCAAGCTGTCTCGGCACCAATATTATCACCGCTTATCTCGCCATGTATCCCGAACACGCGGCGCAGCACGTTCGCGGCGTTGCCTATGACGGAAGCGTTGTCGGCGGCGCGGAAATCCTCAGCGAGATCATCAGCGGCAAGTTCCACGTAGACGCCGCCGCAGTTGATCGCCTTTTGCGCGACAGCAACGCCATCGGGCTGTTTGAGGTGGACGAATTCATCAACGTCACCCTTGAAATGCTCAAGCGTGACGGCATCTTCGACCTGATTGACGAAACCGCAAAAAAGACAGTCTACTACAAGCTGGTGGAGGGCGTCACCAGCGCCCTCGCGCTTTCAACCTTCTATACCTGGCCGAACTACTGGGCCTGCGTCACGCCCGAGGATTACGAAACGGCGAAGCACTATGTCTTCGGTCCCGAGGGCAGCGAAAAGCGCACGCAGTACGCCGGTCTGATTGCAAAGCTCGATCGCTACGACGCCACGGTGCGGCAGAGAATTCCGGAAGTTTTGACGCAAACCGTTGCAAGCGGCGTGCATTTCGGCGTGATCTCCAAATACGGGTTCCAGCTTTTGCCGAACGGCGAAAGCAGCGACGCTGTTGCCGACCAGTTTTCTTCGGTGCGCCGCTCCTCCTTTGGCGCAACCACCGGCACGCTGTATCAGGACCTTTCCCCGGCTTATCTTGCCGAACGCAGGGCTGCGGGCCTGGACGCTTATCTTTCGCCGGACGGACAGGTGGACGCCTCTACCTGCCTGTTCCCGGAAAGCACATGGTTCATCAAAGGCTCGAGCCACTCCAACTGGTCAGACTGGGAGCTGCGGCTGATGTATGACATTGCGAGCGCAAAAGAGCAGCTCACGATTGACAACGCCTGCTGGCCGTCGCGGTTTGTGGCCTACACCTACACGAATCCCGAGGTTCCCACGGACGGCGAGATTGCGCCGATGACGAGCGAAAACTGCAACACGGAAAACTGGGAAGCCGACGACAAGATGGACAATCCCACCGACCGCGCGGGCAAAATCTTTTCCGCTGTTTCGGCGCTGCTGAAATGGATCATGGCGCTGATTACAAAGATTTTCCATTTGGGATAAAACAAAACATAACCGCCTCGAAATCGGGGCGGTTATTTTAATGGTTTCATCTCTTTGCTGTAGCCGAGAAAGTATTCGGGGGAGAGGTTCATGTTTTACTTTTTAAACGCAGATCATCAATCAATAGCTGCAGATGTGTGATTTGCTCATTCGTCAATCCGGAGACATCGATAGAGCGAAAATCTTGAAGGCCAAGCAAATAATCTGCACTGACCGAATAGAGTTTTGCAATTTTTGTCAGCATATCAATGGACGGCTGGATATTTTCATTTTCCCAGTTGCTAACGCTTTGCTTCGTGACACTGAGGGTTTTGGCAAATTCAACCTGATTTAATCCGAGGGAAAGTCGCAGGGCTTTCATCCGTTCTCCAAACATAAACAAACCTCCAGATAACAAAAATTACAATACCATTGTAAATCGATGCTTGACAATATTGAAATACTATGGTATATTGATTCTTGACCGACGGATCAATTTATCAAACATGGAGGTTATATTTATGAGTCGAACAAGAAGATTGTTTTCGCTTTTGCTGGTGTTGGTGATGATGATTGCTGCCGTTCCTGTGATGGCACAGGCAAGCACAAACGGGCACTCGCAAAATGACGCCGTAAACTGGGCTAACTCAAAAAACGGTCAGTCATTAGACTACGACGGGGTATATGGAGCACAGTGTGTTGACTTAACAGCATACTACTATCAGTATCTCGGTGCATCTGCATATGTCGGCGGGAACGCGAACGCTTATCAGACAAGAAGCATTCCGAACGGATGGAGCCGTGTTTACTACAGCGGCGGCATCACATTCCAACCGGGTGATATCGCTGTTTGGAAAACGAATCTTTCATGGCAAAGCGGTTACAGCACAACAAGCACAGGCGATTTGGGGCATGTCGGTATTATTCTGTCAGCGGATAGTGTTGGGTTTAATGCCGCAGAGCAAAACGCAGGTGGGAAACAGTACGTTACGATCAACTGGCATTACAACAGCGAACTGTATTGCGTTATTCGGCCGGACTTCGTTACAAGTTTTACATTGGATGTAAACGGTTATTTGGATGGGCAAAGCTGGGGTGGTCTTGGTGGCTCTGAATTTGAAAACTACGGCACATGTGATGTTTATATCAATGGAACGTTGGTTGCAAATGATGTTAAAGATTACTGTCAGAACCATGCACCAGGAACAAGTTATGAGATTAAAGATATTAAAGCGACCACCGGTCATCGCTATAATGGTGCAGCTTATATCAGCAATGTAGACCGTGGACTTAAGGGGACATTAAATGATAACACATCAGTAAGGTTGAATTTCACCACCGATCTCGGAAGTGATTTCTATGCACGAATTGCAAAAAAGAACAGTTCCAAGAATTTAGAGGCATCGTCTGAGTTGACACAAGAGCAGCAAAGAGAAGGACTGAACAACCTTCAGCTTGCCAAGAATGGGAACGACACAACGGATCCGCGCCAGATTTGGCGTTTCATCAGGCAAACTAACGGCTCTTATAAAATCCAAAACATGTATGACAATTCAGTGATGGATGTATATGGTGCCCTTACAGATGTCCCCACAAATGTGATTACAACAACGGATGACCACGGAAGAGACAATCAGCGTTGGTTCATTTCAAATCTGCTGGGTGGTTACCGTCTGGTTCCTGCACATGCAACAGAAAGGGCTTTGGATGTACTTCGCGATTTGGACACCAACGGAGCGAATGTTTGTATGAATTGGAAAAATGAGTCCAACGCGCAAGTCTTTTCGATTTCCAAAATTACTTATTCCAAACCAGCAAAACCGGCAGCATCAACGGTGTCCGTTTCGAAGTTGGGTGTACCCAACAGCACAACAACACTCTCTTGGACAGCTTCAGCGCTGAAGGACAGCAGTTTTGATCATAGAAGCTATACACTTTATTTAACCAAGGACGGTTCGTCTTATCAAACAAAAACAGGATTAACATCAACCTCCATCAACCTGACGCTTCCGAAGGGCACTTATACTGCAAAGATCAGAGCGATCAACACCAAGTATTTTGATTACTATACGGATGGAAACACTTTGACCTTTACTGTGAAAGACTGCACAACGCATACTTGGAACAGTGGGACAGTTACCAAAGCAGCGACCTGTACCGAAGCCGGTGTGAGAACCTATACTTGCACAGTGAATGGCTGCGGTGCAAGCAAAACGGAATCCATCCCGGCTCTCAACCATACAACACCGAATGACGATGGCAACTGTACGCGCTGCGGCACGCACCTTGTAGATGTTGAGCAGCACGAGAATCCGACAAATCCAACGGAACCGTCTGCGCAGCAGCAGACAGGTGCTTGCAGGTGGTGCGGTAAAACACACGGTGGCATTTTTGGAATCTTTATCGGCTTTTTCCACACGGTTCTGATTATGCTCTTTGGTGCAAAGTATTAAGACTTTCTCATTTTTCCGCCGCGGAACCCACCGCGGCGGTTTTTTCTAACGACTAAAAGCTAACAGCTAACAGCTAACAGCTACCGACTCCCAAGCCCACATTTAGTCCGTTTCGCGCTCCGGAACACCCGATATAGTGGTCAAAAACCGCGCGAAAAAAATCTGCAAATTTCACAAACTTTTTTTATCAAAATCGTTGACATTTACCAAGAAGTGTGGTATTATCTGTAAGTCTGCGAGTGGACATAGGAGGGTATAACTATGCCCGGTCGCAACCAAATACGATATGCGATGATGCGGGAGGTGGCTGCCCGAAGAGGCAGGGAATTTCCGCGGAGTATGTCCGATTCAAAACCGGGCGATCCATAGTCACTGATGCGTGCGCCGCATCTTGCGTTAGGGCTTTCCCTAAGCGGCACGCGCGTGTACTGCGCTTTTTTGCGCTCAGCCGGAAATAATGCCTTTCCGGTTTTTCAATGGAAAAGGCGAAAACACCCGGCCGGGTAGCACAAAAAAGCGAAGCCCGCCAAACCAAATTTTATGGAGGCGAAACATCAATGGCAGTAAAAGAAAAGATCCGTATCAGACTGAAGGGTTACGATCACAACCTGGTCGACAAGGCCGCTGTGATGATCGTTGAAGCTGCAAAGCGCACCGGCGCAACGGTTTCCGGTCCGATCCCCCTTCCCACCGAGAAGGAAATCGTGACCATCCTGCGCGCTGTTCATAAGTATAAGGACAGCCGTGAACAGTTTGAGCAGAGAACGCACAAGCGTCTCATCGACATCATCAGACCGACACCCAAGACCGTGGAGGCTCTGACAAATCTTGAAATTCCGGCAAGCGTTGAAATCGAAATCAAAAGATAACTGAGCTTCTGATTTTGTTTATACCCGCAATGCTACCAGAAGGTCATGTTGGATTATCCAACCAATAACCAAAGGAGGAACACCAGAATGAAAAAAGGTCTTATCGGCAGAAAACTCGGCATGACGCAGATCTTCGACGAAAAGGGCAATGTGGTCCCCGTCACCGTCGTAGAACTCGGCCCGTGCGCAGTCGTTCAGAAGAAAACAGTGGACAACGACGGCTATGACGCTGTTCAGCTCGGCTTCGACGACAAGAAAGTTACCAGAACCAACAAGCCCGACGCCGGCCACTTTAAAAAAGCGGACGTTGCGCCCAAGAAGGTGCTCAAGGAGTTCCGTCTGGACGACATCAGCGCGCTGAACGTCGGCGATATTGTGAAGGCTGACGTCTTCGCCGCAGGCGAAAAAGTGGACGTTGTCGGCACAAGCAAAGGTAAGGGCACCGCAGGCTCCATCAAGCGCTGGAACTTCTCCAGACTGAAGGAATCTCACGGTACCGGCCCCGTTGCCAGACACGCCGGTTCCCTGGGCGCCTGCTCCGATCCTTCCCGCGTATATAAGGGAAAGAAGCTCGCAGGTCACCTCGGCTCGGAGCGCGTGACCATTCAGAACCTCGACGTTGTGAAGGTCGACGCGGAAAACAACCTCATCGCGATCAAAGGCGCCATCCCCGGCCCGAAGAAGGGCATCGTTATGGTCGTCAACAGCGTGAAAAAATCTTAACGAAAGGAGCCATAATCAATGCCTAACGTAACAGTTTTTGATGTAAACGGGAACAAGGTTTCCGAGCTTGCGCTTGCAGAGAGCGTCTTCGGCATCGTGCCGAACACATCGGCGATGCACCTGGCTGTGGTTGCTTATCTTGCCGCCCAGCGTCAGGGCACGCAATCGACCAAGACCCGTTCGGAAGTTTCCGGCGGCGGCAAAAAGCCCTGGAGACAAAAAGGCTCCGGCCGCGCAAGACAAGGCTCCACCAGAGCGCCGCAGTGGTATCACGGCGGTATCGCTCACGGCCCGAAGCCGAGAAGCTACAAGCTGAGCGTGAACAAGAAGGTCAAGAGACTGGCCATGAAATCCGCACTTTCTTCCAAGGTGCTCGAGGGCGAACTGATCGTGCTTGATTCCTTCAAGCTTGACGCGATCAAGACCAAGGAAGCCGCAAAAGTGCTTGCCGCGCTGGAAACCGGCAAAAAGACGCTGATCGTTCTGCCCGAAAAGGACGATGTGATTTACAGAAGCGCGAGAAACATCGCCGGCGTCAAGGTCACGCTTGTGAACACGCTGAATGTTTATGACATTCTCAACTGCAACAGCATCGTGGTGCTGAAAGATGCAGTGAGCAAGATCGAGGAGGTATATGCGTAATGAGCAAGCTTGCACATGATATCATCATCAAGCCGATCATCACGGAAGAATCCATGATGGGCACCGCATTCAAAAAGTATACCTTCAAGGTTGCGAAGGATGCAAACAAGGCGGAGATCAAAGCCGCGATCGAAGAAGTCTTCGATGTCAAAGTGGCAAAGGTCAACACCATGCACTGCAAGGGTCATCTGAGAAGATACGGTCGTTATGAAGGCTATACGCCCTCCTGGAAAAAGGCGATCGTCACCCTGACCGAAGACAGCAAGACCATCGACTTCTTCGACGGCCTGCTGTAAGAAACAAAAACTGAACCCAAGTGGTAATGTATGGAGGCTGACATCCTCCGCGAAACCACTGATAGGAGTGTGAATCAAATGTCAATTCGTGTTTTGAAGCCTGTAACGAACGGCACGAGAAACATGTCGTATACAGACTATTCCTCACTTTCCAAGGTCGCGCCCGAACGCAGTCTGCTTGCTCCGCTCAACAAGAAGAGCGGCCGCAACAGCTACGGTCGCATCACCGTCCGCCATCGCGGCGGTGGCAACCGCAGAAAGTATCGCATCATCGACTTCAAGCGTGACAAGTTCGACGTTGACGCCACTGTGCTCACCCTCGAATATGACCCCAACCGCTCCGCGCACATCGCGCTGCTGCAGTATGAAGACGGTGAAAAACGCTACATCATTGCCCCCGAAGGCCTGAAAGTCGGCGACAAAGTCGAAGCCGGTCCTTCTGCGGACATCAAGCCGGGCAACGCTCTGCCGCTGACCAACATCCCGACCGGTACGTTCATCCACAACGTGGAGCTGTATCCGGGCCGCGGCGGCCAGCTTGCAAGAGCCGCCGGCAACGCAGCACAGCTGATGGCGAAGGAAGGCGGCTACGCGCTGCTCAGACTTCCCTCCGGCGAACTGCGCAAGGTTCCCGAAAACTGCATGGCAACGATCGGCGTTGTCGGCAACACTGACCATGAGAACGTGAAGATCGGTAAAGCCGGACGCACCCGCCACCTCGGCATCCGTCCGACCGTCCGCGGTTCCGTTATGAACCCGTGTGATCACCCGCACGGCGGCGGCGAAGGCAAATCGCCCATCGGCCGTCCCGGCCCTGTCACACCTTGGGGCAAACCGGCGCTCGGCTATAAGACTCGCGCCAAGAAGAACCGTTCCGACAAGCTGATCGTCAAGCGTCGCAACGACAAATAACGGTTGAGGAAAGGAGCTAAGAATCATGAGCAGAAGCACAAAGAAAGGACCTTTCGTGCAACCGAAGTTATACGAGAGAGTCGTTAAGATGAACGAAAAAGGCGAAAAGATCGTTCTCAAAACCTGGAGCCGCAGCTCCACGATCTTCCCCGAATTTGTCGGCCACACCTTTGCCGTGCATGACGGACGCAAACACGTTCCCGTGTATGTAACGGAAGACATGGTCGGCCATAAGCTCGGCGAATTTGCACCGACACGTACCTTCCGCGGACATGCCGGTTCCAAAACCTCAAATAACGGTAAATAAGCGGAAAGGAGTGTATTGAAATGGAAGCAACTGCTAAAGTTACGTTCGTGCGTATCGCGCCGCGTAAAGTTAAAATCGTGCTTGACCTGATCCGCAACCAGCCGACAGACAAGGCGATGGCGATCCTCAAATACACGCCGAAGGCTGCGTGTGAGGTTCTTGCAAAGCTGCTGAAATCCGCGATTGCAAACGCGGAAAACAAAGATATGGATACTTCCAGACTGTACGTTGCCGAGTGCTACGTCGGTCAGGGCCCGACCCTCAAGCGCATCCGTCCGAGAGCGCAGGGCCGCGCAAACCGTATCAACAAGAAGACAAGCCACATCACCCTTGTTCTCAAGGAAGCAGAATAATCGAAGAGGAGGTTAAACAATGGGCCAGAAAGTAAATCCGAACGGCTACAGAGTCGGCGTTATCAAGGACTGGGAATCTCGTTGGTATGCGAAGAAAAAGAACTTCGGCGACACCCTCGTGGAAGATTATGAGCTTCGTGAGTATCTCCTCGAAACCCTTGCTCCGGCAGGCGTTCCCAAGGTGGAAATTGAGCGCGACGCCAAGCGTGTGCGCATCAACATCCATGTGGCAAAGCCCGGCATGGTTATCGGCCGCGGCGGCGCTGAGATTGAAAAGCTGAAAGCGGACCTCGAAAAGAGAGTCGGCAAAGCCGTTTCGCTCAACATCATCGAAATCAAGAACCCCGATGTCAACGCACAGCTTGTTGCGGAAAGCATTGCAGGTCAGCTTGAACGCAGAATTTCCTTCCGCCGTGCACTGAAGCAGTCCATCGGCCGCGCCATGAAGGCCGGCGCAAGAGGTATCAAGTGCCAGGCATCCGGCCGTCTGGGCGGTGCTGAAATTGCGAGAAGCGAAACTTACAAAGAGGGTACGATCCCCCTGCAGACCATCCGTGCTGACATTGATTACGGATTTGCAGAAGCAAAAACCACTTACGGACGCATCGGCGTGAAAGTTTGGATCTATGCCGGCGAAGTTCTTCAGGTTTCCAACAACGAGAACCGCCGCCGTCCGGACCGCCGTCGTCCCAGACAGCGCAGAGAAGACCGTCGGGAAGGAGGCAACAGATAATGTTATTACCGAAGCGTGTTAAACGTCGTAAAGTGCAGCGCGGCCGTCTGAAAGGCACAGCGCACAAGGGCAACCAGGTGACCTACGGTGATTTCGGTCTTGTTGCACTGGAACCCGCGTGGATCACTTCCCGCCAGATTGAAGCCGCCCGTATCGCCATGACGCGTTCCATCAAGCGCGGCGGTCAGGTTTGGATCAAAATTTTCCCGGATAAGCCGATCACCCAGAAGCCCGCAGAAACCCGCATGGGTTCCGGTAAAGGCTCGCCCGAATACTGGGTTGCGGTTGTGAAGCCCGGCAGAGTCATGTTCGAGATCGCAGGCGTTGACGAAGCGCTGGCGCGCGAGGCCATGCGTCTTGCCGCCAACAAGCTGCCGATCAAGTGCAAGTTTGTTGCGAAAGCAGATCAGGCAAAGGATGGTGAACAGTAATGAAGGCAAGTGAAATCAGAAAACTGTCCGCCGAAGAGATGGACGCTAAGCTCGCAGAGCTCAAGAAGGAGCTTTTCAATCTTCGCTTCCAGCAGGCTGTGAACCAGCTTGACAACCCGATGAGAATCAGTGCTGTGAAAAAAGACATCGCCCGCATCAAGACGGTGCAGCGCGACATTGAGCTTCACGGCGCGAATTCTTGAGGAAAGGGAGGTACTGACAAATGGAAAGAAACCTTCGTAAAACACAGGTCGGCATCGTCACCAGCGACA
>JAFTCX010000019.1 GCA_017454485.1 Clostridia bacterium
CCTTCCCGCCCCGCCCGGGCGCTCGGGTCGCTCCGCAGCGTTGCCCTATCCTCCCGACGGGTCTTCTTCAGCATATCATATTTTTTCAATTTGTCTATACACTCAAATCAAAATTGTACTTGACTTGGGGTACACTTCAGATGCAGATTAAGGAACTAAGGGATTAGCTCCTACTTGCCAGCAGTTTATCCACACAGGGGCGGAAGGCCGAGGGCAGGGCAAATGTGCTTTCCAGCTCGCTTCGCGTTGCCCAAAGGAAGTCCTCCGGCATGGCGGCGCAATCGAGCAAAAACGCGTGTATATGCCATTCGATGTGGGTGAAGATGTGCGTGTAGGCCGTTTCGCGCACCAGCTCGCGCGGCTTTGCGCCGCACTGTTCGGCAAACGAAAGCGCCGTTTTCAGCGCGTCGTCATCGTTTGCGCTGTTGGACAGCAGCGTTTGCGGAAATTCCCACAGCCCGGCGAGCAGTCCCTTTTTCGGCCGCTGCCGCAAAGCAAACCGATTGCCGCAGCGAAGCAGCAGCACGGCGCGGTGTTCGATTTTGCGCCCCTTTTTTTCGCCGCGCACCGGAAACGAAGTCCAGCTCCCGTCTTTTTGCGCCTTGCAAAGCGCAGCAAGCGGACACTGCGTGCATTTCGGTGCGCCGTTCGGCACGCATACGCACGCGCCGAGCTCCATCAGACTTTGCGTGAGCGCGGCACAGCAGGCGCTTTTTTGATAAACGCCCTGCAAAGCAGCGGTCACGTCTTTTTTTGTTTTTTCCTTATCAATGCTCTCGCGCAGCGCCGTCAATCGGGCGATCACGCGCAGCACATTGCCGTCCACGGCAGGCGTGGGCAGATCAAAGCAAATCGAGCCGATGGCCCCGGCGGTATAAGGACCGATCCCGGGCAGGGCACGGATCGCGTCATAGGTTTGCGGAAATACGCCGCCGTGCTCCTGCACAATCACCTGCGCCGCCCGTTTCAGATTGCGTGCCCGGTTGTAATAGCCGAGCCCCTCCCAAAGCTTGAGCAGGGCGTCGTCGTCCGCTTCTGCAAGCGACTGCACATCCGGCAGCGCGGCAAGAAAGCGCGCATAATAGCCGATCACGGCCTCGACCCGCGTTTGCTGCAGCATGATCTCCGACACCCAAACACGGTAGGGGTCGCGCGTTTTGCGCCAGGGCAGATCACGCTTGTTCGCCTCATACCAGGGCAGCAGCTTTTCCGGCAAAGAAAGCAGTGCGCCCGTCATGCGCTTTGCTCCTGCTTCGGCAAAAACACAAAACGCAGCACGGTTCTGCAAACATACCAGAGGCCGCCAACCGCCAAAAGATACAGCACCGCGGCAAGCAGAAGCATCAAAACGCCCGAGCGCAGCACGCCGCCGTGGAAATGGTTGACAAGATAAACAAAGGGTACGCACGTTGCGCCGATGACGCAAAGCACCTCGCACACGCGCATGGCGAGATCGCCGCGCTCAGATTCCTTGCCAAGCACAAAGGGGGCGAATTTTTCCGCCAGCAGCGTGACCGGGATGAGCAGAACATAGCAAACCACGGCTGCGATCCACACAAACCACTGCTGCTCCTTCCACGCGGGAAAAAGCGATTCAAAAACCAGCAGGATCGGCTTATGCAGCCCCATGTAGAGCAGGGTGTGCTGTCCGACAAAGGTCAGCACGGAAAGCTTCGGCAGCTTCATGAGCACCAGCGCAAAAGCCACGCTTGTGCACACGGCGGCTGCGATGGCGCAAAGGAAATCCTTGCCATACCGGTTGCCGTGCAGACTGAAACGGCCGTTGAAATACCAAAGCAGCACGCCGACGGAAAACAGCGCGGCAACAAGGGCGATATACTGCACCGGCGCCATTTGTTCCAGCTTTTCACGGTGCGTGCGATACAATCGCATCAGCAAATTTCCCAGCAGGATCATGGCGATCACGGCGGGCACGACGTTCAGGTGCCACGGGGTATGAATCTTTTGAGAAAGCAGGCTGAACGGCAGCAGCATCGCGCTGAAAAGCGCAATTTTTTTGAAGTCGCCCTGTGCGAGCTTGACCAGCAAAAACAGCACAAGCTCCGCCGCAAACAGCAGAAGCACAAAATAAAGCGGATTGCTCGGCGCTTCCACAAGGTTGTTGTTGCCGACGAGGATGCCGAACAAATAGGTCGGAACCGGCACTTCACCGTGCTTGATGCGTGCAACGAGATAGCGCGGCACCATGCACAAAAGCTGCATCCACACATAGGGAATCAGCATCCGGCGGCTGAGCTTGCGCAGATAGTCCGAAAACGGGGTGCGCAAGATCTTTTCAATGTTATATGTGCAGCCGGTGGCAAAGAAAAAGACCGGCATGTGGAAGGAAAAGACCCATGATTTGAACACCGGCGCGAGCGACAGATGGCCGAGAATCACAAAGAAGAACGCGATCCCCTTGATCTGATCGATCCAGACGATTCTTTCGCCGTGCGGCTGCAAAGCATTGTTCGGTCGCATCACATCACCTCAGATCATCGTTTCGGGGTGGAACACCTCGTCAAAACGCTCCGCACTCAAAAAGCCGAGCGAAACGCACGCTTCTTTCAGCGAGATGTTTTCCCGATAGGCTTTTTTTGCGGTTTTGGCCGCGTTTTCATAGCCGATATACGGGTTCAGCGCCGTCACGAGCATGAGGGAATCATGCAGGTTGCGGTGCATTTTCTCCGTGTTGGCGCGGATGCCGACCACGCAGTTGTCGCAGAACGAATGCATCACATCGGCGAGCAGGCGCGCGGACTGCAAAAAGTTATACGCGATCACGGGCATGAACACGTTCAGTTCAAAGTTGCCCTGCGAGGCCGCCATGCCGATCGCCGCGTCGTTGCCCAGCACCTGCGCGGCAACCATGGTCACCGCTTCGCACTGTGTGGGGTTGACCTTACCGGGCATAATGGACGACCCCGGCTCGTTTTCCGGGATAAAGATTTCGCCCAGACCGCAGCGCGGACCGGAGGCGAGATGGCGCACGTCGTTGGCGATCTTCCAAAGGTTTGCCGCCAGCGCCTTGAGCGCACCGTGGGCAAAAACGAGCGCGTCTTTACTGGTCAGCGCGTGAAATTTGTTCTCTTCGCTGCAAAAATCTTTCTTCGTCAGCGCAGAGATTTCTGCGGCCGCGCGTTCGGCAAACCCCTTCGGGCAGTTGAGCCCGGTGCCGACGGCGGTGCCGCCGAGCGCGAGCTTTTTGAGAAACGGCAGCGAGGCAAGCAGCATTTGTTCGTTTTCCTCCAGCATCCCGCGCCAGCCGGAGATCTCCTGCGAAAAGGCGATGGGCACCGCGTCCTGCAAATGGGTGCGGCCGCTCTTGACGATGCCGGCGTTCTGCGCTTCCAGTGTGCGAAACGCGGCTGCAAGCTTTCGCAGCGCGGGCAAGACCGCGTCCTCCACCGCGCAGACGGCAGCAATGTGCATCGCGGTGGGGAAGGTGTCGTTGGAGCTTTGCGACATATTCACATCATCGTTTGGGTGCAGCAGCCGTTTGCCTGCCAGCGCGTTGCCGCGGCCGGCGATGACCTCGTTGGCGTTCATATTGCTCTGGGTGCCGCTGCCGGTCTGCCAGACCACGAGCGGAAAATGTTCGTGCAGCGCGCCGGAAATCACTTCGTCCGCCGCGCGGCAGATGGATTCGCATTTTTCGTCGGTCATACGCGCCGGCTGCAGGGCGTGGTTCGCCAAGGCCGCCGCCTTTTTGAGGATGCCGAACGCGCGGATGATCTCCTGCGGCATCGTCTCCGTGCCGATCTTGAAATTTTGAAAGCTGCGCTGGGTCTGCGCTGCCCAGTATTTGTCTGCGGGCACCTGCATTTCGCCCATGGAATCATGTTCTGTTCTGTATTGCATCGTTTACACTCCAAGCTGTTCAAGTTCTGTTACAACGTCAATCACATCGCGGTGGAACGCAAGATCGGCCTGTACATCATAGTCGGTACTGCTTTTGTTGATGAGAATCAGACTGCCGCCGCGAAAATAGCGCAGATAGGACGCCGCGGGATACACCACAAGCGACGTGCCCACAACAACCAGGACGTCGGCCTTTTCAATCGCGGCAACGGCGCCGCTCACCACATCCATGTCCAGCGGCTCTTCATAAAGCACCACGTCGGGCTTGATGATCCCGCCGCAGCGCGGACAGTGCGGCACCGGCTCTTTCGTCAAAATCGCCTCTGTGCCGTAAAACGCGCCGCAGCGCATACAGTTGTTGCGCTTGACAGAACCGTGCAGTTCAAACACGCGCGTGGACCCGGCCGCCTGATGCAGCCCGTCAATGTTTTGCGTCACAACGGCAACGTCGCGCCCGTCCTTTTCCAGTGCGGCAAAAAAGCGGTGCGCCTTGTTCGGCTTTGCGTTTTCATAGAGCATGGCAGAGCGGTAGAATTCATAAAACGCGGCGGGGTCGCGGTCAAAAAACGAGCGCGAAATGATCTGTTCCGGCGGCAAGCTGCAGCCGCTGTCGCGGTTGTAAAGCCCGTCGGCAGAGCGAAAATCCGGGATGCCGCTCGGGACGCTGATCCCCGCGCCGGTAAAAACGACAAGGCGGCGGCTCGCCTTCAGAATTTGCGCCAGACGTTCGATGTCCGTCATGGAACCACCTCTTTCGGTCATGGTCTTTTTATTTTACCATAATTGTGCAAAAAAGGCAACCTTTTTGTGGAGAGGGATTGAGGGGATAAGGGGTTAAGGGATTGAGTCGAGAGTGGAGATAGGGGACTAAGGGATTAAGAGATTAAGAAATGTAAACTTAAAGACAAAAAGCCTTCCCCGTGCTACGGGGAAGGGGGACCGCGAAGCGGTGGATGAGGTGCGAAAAAGCCTTCCCCGATTTATCGGGGAAGGGGGAACGGCGAACGCCGGTGGAAGGGGTCATTTCCGCAGCCCGAACAACGCGAGGATGCTGTGGAAGAAGCCGATCAAGATACCGGGGAAGCCGGTGTGCGTCTGACCGCAGTAGGCGCAGCCGCCGGAGGGCTGGGGCTGCGGCGCCGGATTCGTCGGCTGTGTCGGGTTGGTCGGATTGGTCGGATTTGTCGGGTCATCCGGCTTTGTCAGCTTTGAAATCACCGTGCCTTTGGTGAGCGTTTGCTTGCAGACCGTGCAATAGGTGTCGCCGGTGTAGCCCTCAGCGTCATAAGTTGCTTCTTTGGCGTTGATGAGGGTGGTTTTATGCGCGGCCAGCGGCTGCTCGGCGTGCCCGGAGATGTATTTCTTGCAGTCATTGCAGTAAACGCCGGCGGTGTAGCCCTTGACCGTGCAGGTGGAAGCGGTTGCGGCGACGTTTTTGGTGTTGACGTGGTTGGAGGGGTTGATGGCGATGGTTTCGGTTTTGGTTGCGCTGCATCCGGTGCAGGCGTAGGTCTTGATTCCCGTTGCAACACAGGTTGCGGTTTTAGTTACCGTACCATTGTTCCAAGTGTGGGCAGTGTGTTTGGGCTGGAATCTATATTTTACGGTTGTTGCAGAGGTGTCTTTTGTAGTAGACCATGAAGAGGTTTTCGTGTATTTGTATGTGGTTACCTGCACGCGGTTCTGATAGGTATTCTCAACATACCATCCGCGGGCTCGTGCGCCATGGGTACCCCATGCGCCGTCACAGGTAACACCTGATTGACACCAAACTTGTTGACCATTGCTTTTCCAATATAAATAGTAGACAGAATGTCCGGCATCATCTTCGTAATACTGTGCGTTTACGCTTGCTGGATCAACCTGATCGTAATGAACAAAATTGCCTTCGATGGTATAGTTTGCATAATCACCGGCAGAGGGGCCACAGAAGTGGAAATACATCTTCTTCACTAAAACTTTGGAATCAGATGTTGCTTCATCGGTATAGCGTACATAAGGTTCGCCGGAATTCTGCCAAGTTGTTGTGCCGGCGCCTCTGACCCAATCCGAACCGGGCGAAGATGTTGCTGTTTTTTCATAAATGTTTTGATATTGGATTGTAAAATCCGATGTGTTGATATAGTCCGGAAGGGTGTCCATATAGCACCAGCCGTCCGTGTTATAAACCAACTTGGAAATCGTTTTGCTTTCTGTCTTTTTGCAGCGCGAACAGGTGCGCTGAGCGGTTCCGGTGGATTGCTCTGTCGGAATGGTCACCGTAGTCCAATTGCCAAATGAGTGTCCGAGTGCAGAAATGGTTTCGGTATAGCTGTTACCGCAGGAACAGGTGTAGGTGCGCACACCGGTATCTGTGCAGGTGGCAGCTTTTGTAACTGTGGAAGTGTAGCTATGTGAATGAACATTGTCGATTTCATCATAGTTTGTTGCGTGCATGAAATAGGTAATGGAATCTACGCTGTATGTTTTGTCCCAGCGAATATAGCAGTTGTAGGAAGCGCCGGCTTGGTCAAGATTGCATTCAACAACATTGATGGAATTCCCGTTTCTGCTCAATACCACAGCAGAATGGGTATTATTGTTAATACGGATATAGTCGCCCTTCATTACATTGTATTTGTCTGTCCTTTGCGACAACTGTGACTTTCGCTGACCGAAGACTTCATAGAAAATCTTTCCGGCAAAGCCAAAGCATTGGATGCCGCCGTCAAAGAAGTTGCAGTCATATTGTCCGACTGCGCCGGTTCCATTGTGGGTAGCGCAGGGTGACTGTGTGACAGAATCCGAAAAAGACTCATCCCATCTTGCCCTCAGTTGGTCGCCGCTGTTGCTGTTGTTTGTGACCTTGTGGTTCCAATACCACCCCTGCGGAAAGCGGCTGCGTAGCGCGTTCAGCCGCTGCTCAATGCCGCTCGCGGCTTGCGAGGTGATGCGAAATGTCGGCACGGCACCCAACAGCATCACGACTGCCAACAGAACGGATAAAACTCGTTTCGTTTTTTTCATAATTTTGACCTCCAAATTTATTTGTGTCACCATTATAGTAAAAATATTTACTAAAGTCAATAGTAAATTAGTTTACTTGCTATAATATTTTCGGAGGTGACTGTGATGGAGTACCCCTATTTAAAAAAGCTTCGTGATCTGCGCGAAGATCATGATCTCACGCAGCAGCAGGTTGCCGTAATTCTCGGCACGTCGCAGACGATGTATGCACGCTATGAACGCGGCGCAAACGAGCTGCCGATCCATCACCTCATCGCGCTTTCCCGGCTTTACAACTGCTCTACAGATTACATTTTAGATTTACGAATTGACCCTGAAAACACATGACCTTCCGGCCAAAAGACGGTCGGCTTTTTCTTTTTTTCAGCCCTCAACCCCTCGATCCCTCAATCCCTGCCCCTCACTTTTTTCTCTAAATGTACGTTTGTCAATGATGTGAGACAAAGTTGTTGAAAAAAGAAGTACGAGATTAGAATAAGCTTAGCGGATGGATGCAAGCGCCTTGGGAAGCGACCGAAGGCGTAGCCGAGGGAGCTTCCCA
>JAFTCX010000020.1 GCA_017454485.1 Clostridia bacterium
AACCTTTGCTATTATATACGGAGGTTTATCTTTTGGCAAGATTGCTTGGGCTTGCTTTTAGCTCGCCCGTTTTGGCTTTGCTAAAGCCTTTTTTCTCCCCCGGTTGAACCGGGGGTTTATTTCCACGTCTGAAGACACCAAAAAAAGCCGCGCCAAAACGAAGCTTCGCTTTGACGCAGCCAAGGGTTCAGGAGACGTTTTTACGGTTTTTGATATAGCCGGAGGTTTCGCTGTAGGGCAGCAGGAAATATGACCAGCTTCCACTGCGGCCGGCGTTGCCGGTTTCCAGCACAAAGGTCGTTCCGTTCAGCACGCTTTCCGCCCAAAAATGCTGCCAGTAGCTGCCGCCCCAGGTGCCGCGATAGCCCATGATCAGCCGCGACGGGTAGCCGAGGTAGGTCATCATGGCGCACATCGCGCCGTTATATTGCAGGCACTGCCCTTTTTTGTATTTGAAGATCGCAACGGTGTGCGTGTAGTTGCAGATGGCCTCAAACTCCCTGCCGAGCGGATAATAGACTTCGCTGTTGATCCACTCGAGCGTATAGCGCAGCTTTTGCTCGTCTGTCCAGCTTTTTTTGAAGTGTTTGTCTGCAAAATCCTCCAAAATCTCCAGGTCCTCTTTTCGAAGCGTTACGGACGAGAGATAGCGCGTGTTTGCGCCCTGCACGTTATAGATCGGATAAGACGTGAGGCGCTGCTTTTTGACGCCCGACAACAGCGATTTTGCAGAAAGCGAGCTGACGCCCTCGCTGTAGGCGCTGAACAGATTTTTGCCGTCGATCTTTTTATAGCTGCGCACCGTGTAGTTATAGCCAACGCCGTTTTTTACATTTTTGTCAAGATATTTTCGCACGGTGTTGTCCGTGATCTTTGCGATTTTTTTCTCCTTGCCGGTGGAAGCGTCGTAGCGATAGAGCAAATAACCGTCGGCCAGCGGGTTCTGCGTCCAGGCGACCTTGATTTTTTTGTTCATCGTTTTCACTGCAAGGTTCGGCTGTTTCAGCCCGACGGAAACGCGCAGCGTTTTTGCCGCGCCGCGGATGATGGTGCCGTCGGTGTTGCTGTAGGGCACAAGCTTGTATTGATAGGTTGTGAGCTGTTCGCGTTTTTTGTCCGTGTAATCCGTCAGCTTCGTATGCTTGAGCAGCACATAAGCGCCGGTTTCGGCGTCATAGCGGTAAAGGCGGTAGGACGTTGCGCCGAAGGGCGACGACCACGAAAGAAACACCGTGTCGCCTTCGCTTTGCGCTTCAAACACGAGGTCGGCGGCAAAGCGAATTTCAAATTCCAGCGTGCGCGTGCCGGTGTAGTTGCCGTGGAAGGTGGCAACCACCGTGCCGGTGCCGGGGCCGACGCAGTTGTCGTAATCGAGGTCGTAGTCCTCATATTCATAGAGCTGCCGCTCGCCATAGGTGAACGTCACCGGCGGATAGACGGTATAGCCGGTGTAGCCCTGCGGCTCGATCGCATCCGCCGAAAGCGCCGAGGCGTCCACGGGTAAGATCTGGAATGTGGCAAAGATGTCGTCGGCGCCGCCGAATTCGTTGAACACCGAGACGACCGCCTGCGCCTGTCCGGCGTCCACGTTGTTATAATAAGCGACGGTGTAATCCACGTCGCGCACAAGCACGTCCATGCCCGCGATCACGGTCAGCGCAGGCTCGATCGGCTCGCCGGTATAGGTCTGCTCGGGAATCGGCAACACCTCGGGCGCCGCCGACTGTCCGGACAAAATTTCAAACGGCACGTCCACATAGCCGAGGTAATCGCCCGCAAAGGTGATGCGTGCCGTGGCAGAGCCGGGTGCGGTGTTGTTGAAATAGATGACCGAATAATCAACGCCGCTGCTGAGCGGTTCGTTCTCGCGCGTGACCGTCACCGGCGGACAGACAAAGCCGGAAGAAAGGGTTTGCGCCGGAATGGGCTCCACCTGAACAATGCAGCTATCCCAGCCGTCTTCGCCGCGCACCGGCACGGCATAGGACTGCGCAAAGGAAAAAAGCGCGCAAAAAGCGCAAAGGCAGATCAGCGCGGAAAGAAAAAGCAAAGCACGTCTTGTTTTTTTCATAGCGTCTCCTTCTGTTTTTTTTGAAATAAAAAAGCGCAGCATATACAAGTGTGCGCACGCACACCTGTTCTGCTGCGTTGTCCACATCATCAGCCGCGGCCGCCCCGACGGTAGGAACCGCCGTGTTTGCCTTCGCCGGCATGTTTGAGATCGGATATTTTTTCGTCGCTGACCTGCTTAAAGCGCGCCATCATGTCCTCAAACGACATATTTTCGCTGCTTTGGCGCTGCTGCCCCTGCCAGACGTTCGGTCCGCGGCGCTGCGGCCGCTTCGGCTTCGGCTGGGCGTCTTCGGCGGCACGTTTGATGGAAAGGCTGATCTTGCCCTCGTCGGAGATGCCGATCACCTTCACCTTCACGTCCTGCCCCACCTGCAAATGTTCGTGAATGTCCTTGACAAACGAGGTGGAAACCTCGGAGATGTGCACCATGCCGCTCTTGTCGTCCGGCAGCGACACAAAGGCGCCGAAATTTGTCAGTCCGCTCACTTTTCCTTCAACGATCGATCCGATTTCCAGCATACAAAGGGGTCCTCCTATTTATTCGTCCGACGAATCATAATTGAACACACGCTCGCCGTCGGCCGCGTAATCATATTGCTCGCGGGCGATCTTTTCGTAGTATTCATCATGGTTTTCATCGTCTAAAAAACTTTCAAGCGTTGCATTTTGCTTTGCAATCTCGCTGCACTGCGCCTGCGCTTCCTGCGCCTTGCGGTTGTTCTGCGCTGCGGCGGAATAGTTGAGGATGCAGGCCACTGCGATCACGCAAACAAACACAGCGATCGCAAGGATCAACAAAAGGCTGTGGTTCGGTCTTTTCTTTGCAGCTCCCTGTGTCGGCATTGAGATTCGCTCCCCTCTGTAAGCAAACTAAATTTCGTCATTGTCTATTATACAGATTTTTTCGCATTTTGCAAGGGTATTTTTTCATTTTTCTTCAAGTTTTAAATTTTTAATGTTTCGCGCCGCCCTTTTTGCCCGCCGAACGGCGCAAAGCGTTTGCGCAAAGCTGCGGCGCGCATAAAAAAGGCGCGATTGCAGCGCGCTTGAAAACGCAAAGAACGGGTGCAGCACCGCCTTTGCAAGGCGAAGTGTTTTTTGAAAAAGCGAATCGAGCACACAGCGCAGAAGTCTGCCGAGCGTCAGCCGAAAGCTCAAAAAGCCGGCCAGCGCAAACAGCAGCAGATGCAGCCGAAAAACGCCGCCGGAAAACGAAAGGAACGAAAAAAACAGCGCGAAAAACACGAGCGCGCAAAAAGAGACATCCTGCACCCGCACGGCCGATGCGCGCTCCCCGAGAAACAGCCGGCGCAAAAAGCGCAACAGCTCATACGCCGCGCCGAGCAAAAACCCGACGCCCAAAAACGCCGCAATTGCCGAAAGCTGCTGCGAAAGCGTGACGGCGTAGCTCATTTGAACAGCCTCGAAAACAGCCCGCCGCTCTGCGTCTCTTCGGCGTAATACAGCGCGCTGATATGCCCTTCCAGCGTCAGGTCGCCGTTTTCCGTGTTGAGATTCTGAATGTGCAGCGCCGTGCCGCCCACAGTCAGTTCGCCGAGCTCCGTATAAACGATCACGCGCGTTTCGTCAAACGAATCCACATCGCGCACGCCCGTCAGATGCAGCCGTTCGCGGTTTTCCAGCATGAGCTGGTGCGCTTTGATGGGTTCCAGCAGTTCCGCCATAAAACAACCTCCGAAAATCATTTTGTACCCGCTGATTCATTCGATGCGTAAAGTCAGTGGGTACTTTTCAGTTTATGCTATGCGAACGTGCGCCCGAATATGAAAAACCGCCGCAGGGCGCGTGTCCTTGCGGCGGTTACAGTTATGAAACTCAGTTTGCGGTATTTGCGGAATTCGCGGCGTTGCGGATCTGGTTGCGTGCCAGACGCACGATGGATTCCTCCACCTTGTCGATGCCCTTCTGGTTTTCGACATTTACAGTGAAGTCTTCGCTATCGGCAAGACCCTGCAGGTAGTCGTTCAGATCGGTTGCAACAAGGTCGGTGCGGATCTGATCGTCCCACGGTGTCGCGTTCGTCTTTACGAAGTACATGATGTGATAACCGTACTCGGTCTCAACGATGCCCACGTCGCCTTCTTTTCTGTCGGCGTCAAGCGCCCAGCTTTCAAACGGCGCAACCATCTGACCGGTCGGAACGTCGGTGTAGATGCCGCCGTCGGAGGCGTTGCTGTCTTCGCTGTATTTCTTGGCCAGCGCTGCGAACGCGTCTTCGGTGTGTTCGCCGGCAAGGTATTCCTTCAAAATGTTCTGCGCCTTCTGATAGGTCGCCTTATCGGTTGCGGAATCGCCGTCCACGTCGAGCACGACGGTCACATCGCCCATCTCTTCCTTCGTCAGCGGCTCCACGGTGATCTCTTCTGCGGCAGCCTCTGTGGTGGCTTCTTCGGCTGCCTCAGCGTCGGCTGCTTCGTCAGCGCTCTCGTCGGTCGTTTCGTCGGCTTGCGCTTCGGGGAACTTCACAAGGATGTGGCGCACGTCATAGGTGAGCGTTTCGCCCGGCTTGTGCGCGCCTTCCAGCACATAAGCGACCGTGTAGCCGGTGTCGCTTTCAATGAGCTTTGCAACGTTCTTCTGCGCGTCCTTGGTGAACAGCGCCGTCAGGAAATCGGTGTCGGAGACCGCAGACTGCGCGTCGGAATAAGAGACGTCCTCATGCAGCGTGGCGGTGTCGTCCGTCAGATAGTTGGTGTCGTCGCCGTTGGCGTTGGCGTCCTTCTGCACGGCGGAAAGGAACGCATTTTCGCTTGTGGAGGCCGCAACGATCGCGTCCGCGCGCTTCTTGGCGGCGGCAAGCGTCTTTTCGGTCGGCGCAGAGGCACCGCTTTCTTCGTTCGTTTCGGTCTCGGCAGTGATGGTGTAGGAACGGAAGGACGCAACCGCATAGGTGGTCAGGCCGTTGTCAAACGCTTCTTCCACATCCTTCTTCTTGAGCGCGTCCTTCAGCTCGGTCTCCTTGGTGTCGTTGAGCTTGCTGTAAAGCTGCTGCTCTTCGAGAATGGTGCGGAACAGCTTTTCGGAAAGGCCCTTGCCGTAATAAGCGCGAAGATACGCGCTCAGGGAATAGCCGCCGGATTCCGCGTTGGACTTTGTGGAATCGATGTTGCTCTGCACGGCAGCCAGATCGTCTTCGTCCAGCTCCAGACCGAGCTTTTTCGCTTCGGCAACGCCGGATTTGATCGACTGAATGCTGTTCTTGGCGTAATACTCAAAGTAATCCGTCCACATTGCGGTCTGATCTTCCGGGAAATCCTTGATCTCGCCCATCTCGCCGCCGTAGGTCTGCACATCCGGGGTCTTGCTTGTGTCATACTGCACATAGCCGTAGTTGGCATACTGATAGGCCATGGAATACGCGTTGTTATAGTAATAGGCGAATTCGGGCTGCTTGATCTGTTCACCGTTGATTGTGAGCACGGTCGTGTTGCGCTCAATGATGCCCGTGTAGCTCGCCGCCACTGCGCCGATGACGCAGATGATCGCCAGCACAACGATCACAGCGGTGATCTTGCCGATGCGCTTGGTCGCCTGGGGCGAAAGCATTTTCTTTTTGTTCTTTTTCGCCGCCTTCGCAAGTCTTGCTTTGCGCTGCTCGCGATAAAGCTCCGCAGAGGTCTTTTCCTGTTTTGCCATTGAGAATCATCCTTTACTGTGTTGATTATTCTGCTGATAGCAGACTGACTTTGTAATAATATACCATTTTCCAGAAAAAAGCAAGTGCCAACGGAAAAGATTCTTTGCCGTTTTCACCAATCTTTCAAATTTTTTAGCACGCGCGGTTAAAAAATACTCTAATTTTAATAAAAAACAAATTTTAATTTGACATTTTATCCAAAATATAGTATCATAGTCCGGAATCCAAAGGAGGCGTTTTCAAATGAACAAAAAAACAACCCGCATCTTCGCCGTTCTGTTCTCGCTGGTGATGCTGTTTTCCACCGCCGCGTTTGCGTTTGCGGCCGAAGGCGAAACAGAAGAGCCGTCGTTCTCGCTCGAAAGCCCCTATGAATATGAAGAGGTCAACCGTCTGCTTTCATTTGACGCAAAAAGCGCGGTGCTGACCATTTCCGGAAACGGCAACTTCATCAGCAGCGAAAAGAATTTCTGGAAGTACATCAACGCCATCGCGCCGTTTTGCAAAAAAATCCGGCTGACAAAGGACGCTGTGCTGCGCAACCGCGACGCGCACGGCAGCGATTACTATCTGTTTGAAAAAGCGCTGTGTGCGCTGACGAATGTCGAAGCGTTTGAGGTGGAGGAAGGCAGCAGCGATTACGCTGTGAGAAACGGCGTGCTGTATGATTCCACCGTCACCTCGCTTGTCCACTACCCCGCCGGCAAAACCGACGAGCGCTATAAGATGGAAAGCCGCACCATGGAAATTCGTCCCTACGCGTTCAGCAACACGCAGCATCTGCGCTTTTTGGAGTTCAATTATTCCCATGTGCTGCTGCCGATGCCGTCGTTGCTTGCCAACTCCGTCAGCGACGGTTCGCGCCGCCATTTCTTCAAAATTGACGCTTACGGCTTGGGCAGCTATGAGCCGCAGACCGACAAGGAGCAGGAAAGCTCCATCCGCACGCTGATCTGGTACGGCGAAGAGAAGGATCTGCGCGAAATTGCGGCAAAGCACAACGGCAACAACATTCTTTCGAGCGCGAGCGTGTCCTGCCAGTCCACGAGCATCATCAACGATTTGACCGTGTTCTCGAACCGGATGCTGTTTGTGCTCGGCCTTTCCAAGGAAAACAGAAACAAAGCCAAGAACAGCTTAGGCGAACAGCTCACCGAAGCGATCAAGGACATCGGCAGCCTGCTTGACTGGGAGCTGCTGACCACCCTGATCGGCTAAAAAGCAAATATGAAAACAGCTTGCGGCGCCGAAAACCGCAAGCTGTTCTTTTTGTGATTTTTATTTCTTTATTCTTTTCCCTTTGACGGCATCACCTTTGCGGCAATGTCCACGCCGGTGAGCGCGCTGACTTTTTCGTTCAGACTCTTTGCCTTCGGAATCAGACCGTAGAGACTGTTGAGCTTGTGGAATACCCACAGCACCGCCGAAACGGCAGCCAGCACGCGCGCCACCCATTTTTTGAGCGTTTTCACGCGCTGCACCTGCTTGTCGGTTTTTCCGGCGATCACAGACGCCGTGTGCGACACCTTTGCGGAAACAGCCGCAGCCGGTGTGTTTTCCACCCGCTGCTGAATTTTTGCAGAAACGCGCTTTTTGAGCTGATTTACGGCCTTTTCCTGCAAATAACGCTTGGTCGTCTGTGTCATGACGCTTCCTCCTCAATCGATCGAGATCGTGTAGCCGCACTCCTTGAAATAGCGCACAAGAAAGCTCTTGTTCTGTCCGGCGCGCAGCCATGCGGTGGAGACCTGCTTGGATTGCACAATCGTTTCCAACAGCTCCTTGTTGCGGTTGACCCAGGCGCGGTATTCAATGTCGGGCATAAACACCACGCGGCCGCCTTTGTTTTCCATATGCTTCACCTCAAAGTCAGCATTGACCGTATGCACAGTACCCGCTGATTAACTCGGTGCGTGAAGATTGGCGAGGAAATTTTTCGTCAGATGTAACAGAAATCGCGCAGCAAACCTTCCGGTTTTCAAGAGATTTCTGTGCAAAATGACGGAAAATTTACCGTCAATGTTTGCGAAATCGAGTTAATCAGTGGGTACCTAAGTAAAAAAACAAAAACCGCAGAAACCTGCGGCTTTCATTTGTGTCGGCATCGCCTTATCTTCCCGGGCCGCTTCCAGCCAAGTATTGTCAGCACTGATGAGCTTAACTGCCGTGTTCGGGATGGGAACGGGTGGACCCTCATCGCTAAAGACACCGACTGCAGAACGCTTATTGCGTTTCAGCGAGTGCTATTATATACGCTTTGCCGGGATTTGTCAACCCTTTTTTTGAAATTTTTTCAAAATATTTTTTCGCAGAGGAAAAACGATGTTCAGCCGAAGAAATCGCGCTTGTTTTTGAGCACCAGAACAGCCCCCGCAGCCAACGCTGCCGCAGCAATGCAAAAGCCCGCTTTGGACAAAGGGAACACAACGGCAAGCAGAGAGCACACCATGAAACTCGCCGGCGAAGCAAGCAGCAGCAGACCGAGCTGCACAAAGCGTTTGCAGCGCCGCCGAAAAAGGAGCAGCAGCTCTTTCGGAAACGCATCGCTCTTGAGCGAAAACGAAAAACTCCCGGCAAAAAAGAGCAGCACAGCCGCCGCCGCAAACAGAAAGAGCAGAGACAACACCTGCACGGAGACTGCAAAACGATCATATAACACATAGGAAAGCAGCAAACCGAGCACAGCGATGCACATTGCCGCCCAAAAGCCGTTTTTGAATTTGTGAAAGTTTTTCTCCAGCAGATAGCGCAGTTGCGTTTCGCTTTTGGGCGAAAGGCCGCTGTTTTGCGCCGGCTCCCCTGCCGTGTTTTTTTCGCCGCGCAGCAGCTCGTCGACCGTAACGCAGAAGATATCCGCGAGCACGGGCAAAACGCTGATGTCGGGTGCGCTTTCGTCGCGCTCCCAGTGGCTGACAGTCTTGTCGGAAACGCCGAGCTGCTCTGCGAGCTGCTTTTGCGTATAGCCCTTCGATTTGCGCAAAACGGCAAGAAACGCGCCGAGTGTCTTTTTTTCCATAGCAATGGACCTCCTGTGTCTTTTCTTGCGTTTATTCTAACAAAATGAGACCGAGAAAGGAAGAACGCAAACGGGGAATAGCTCTCAAAACAAGAGAATCCCTCAATCCCTTAATCCCTCAATCCCTTAACCCCTCTCAAATCTCAATATCCAGCTCCACCGGGCAATGGTCCGAGCCGAAGATTTCGGGGTGAATTTTCGCGTCGGCAATCTGCGGCGCAAGGCGGTTGGACACCACAAAATAGTCGATGCGCCAACCGACGTTCTTTTCCCGCGCGTGGAAGCGGTAGCTCCACCAGGAATAGGCGTCGGTGACGTCGGGATAGAGGTAGCGGAACGAATCGGTGAAGCCGGCGGCAAGCAGCTCGCTGAATTTTCCGCGCTCCTCATCGGAAAAGCCGGGGTTGCCGCGATTGGTTTTCGGGTTTTTGAGGTCGATCTCCTGATGGGCGACGTTCAGATCGCCGCAAAAAATCACGGGCTTGCTCTTGTCGAGCGAAAGCAGATAGGCGCGGAAATCGTCCTCCCACTGCATCCGGTAGTCCAGGCGGCGCAGGCCGTCCTGCGCGTTCGGGGTATAGCAGGTGATGAAATAAAAGCGTTCGAACTCCAGCGTGATGAGCCGCCCCTCGGTGTCGTGCTTTTGAATGTCCATGCCGTTGAACACGGCGATCGGCTCCTCTTTTGTAAAAATCGCCGTGCCGGAATAGCCCTTTTTTTCAGCGTAGTTCCAATAGGCGTGGTAGCCCTCGGGCAAAAGGTCGAGCTGTCCGGCCTGCAGCTTGGTTTCCTGCAGACAGAAAATGTCGGCGTCCAGCGCTGCAAAGCTTTCCAAAAAGCCCTTTTGCACGCAGGCGCGGATGCCGTTGACGTTCCACGAGATCATTTTTTTCATTTGAACTTCCTCTTTTCGCGGTGAATTGTTTTTATCATAGCATATTTTGTTTGCAAATGCAATTCCGGCTTTTGGAAAATGTTGACTTCTTTGCATAATTTTAGTATAATAATAAAACTTTAGTCTTAAAGTAGGTTTTAGCTTTCATCGATATGCTTAAACTGTAAAATTCTCCGGCTGCAGCCTTCCCCTGCGGTCAACGAAACGAGGGTTCTCTATGATGAAAAAAAGACTACTCGCCCTTTTGCTCTGTGCGCTCATGCTGCTGTCGGGGCTGCCGGTGCTGCCGTTTTCGTTCGGAACGGTCATCACGGCCGCCGCAGCGGATGTGACGGAGCTGAAAACGCTGGTGGATTCCATTCCGGATCGCAGCAAGTGGAGCCTTTATTATGTGGATTCCACTGCGCTGGCAGTCGCCTATGACAACGCGGCTGAAATTCTCAAAGCGCCGGATGCTCATCAGGACAGCGAGGTGCGCACAGTCACGGCGCAGCTCAAGAGCGTTTTGAACACCATCCAGTATCACACGATCGGTCTTGCCGTTGACCCGCGAGACACAACCGCGCCCGTCGTGGGTTCCGTTCAGCTCAAGGTGACGAAGGAGCCGTCCAACGCGGCGGACGCCGTCACCTGGATGTCCGGCAACAGCGCCGTCGCCGAGGTCAACAACAGCGGCAAGGTCACGGTAAAAAAATATTCCGCCGACCCGGTGCTCATCTCTGCGGTCTCCAACGGAATTTCCTCGTCCTGCACGCTGCATATCACGAACCCCATTGCCCGCGTGAAGCTTTCGGAAACGAACACCTCTATTCTCACCGGCAAGGAGCTCAAGCTTGAAGCGGAGACCGTCGGCGTGGATGAGGACGCCGACCCCACCGAAACCGTCGCCGCCGGTTCCACGTTTTGGCGCAGCGACAACACCGCAGTGGCCTCCGTTTCAAATTACGGCACGGTCAAGGGTCTGAGCGCCGGTGTGGCGACGATCACGGTGACGGTTACGAGCAACGGCAAGCAGTTCACGGCGGACTGTGTTGTTACGGTCGGCCGCATGGTGGAGATCACCTCCATCGAACCGGTCTCGGTTGCCGTCGGCGGCACACTGACCACCTCGCTGGGCGCCACGGAGACGGTTTCGGTCAAGGTGGAGCCTTCCAACGCCAGCGATAAAAAGCTGACCTGGACGTCCTCCGATCCGAGCGTTGCAACGGTCGGTGAAAGCACTGTGGACGGCGCGACGGTCAGCACAAAAGTGAACGCGCGCAAGGAAGGCACGGCGCGCATCACCTATACCGCCAACGACGGCAGCGGCCTTTCGGGCTATTTTACCGTCAACGTCAATCCGGCAGTCTCGTTCATTCAGGTTTCGCCCGAAAGAATAGTCGTTGCCCCGAACGCGAAGGGACAAAAGGTCAGCGCCAAGGTGCTGCCCGAAGACGCAGGCAATCAGGTTGTGACCTGGAAGAGCAGCAACGAAAACGTTTGTCAGGTCAACTATTCGGGCGAGCTGAACCCGAAGATGATCGGCACCTGCACGATCACCGCGACCACCACCGACGGCAGCGGCCTTTCCGGCGATTGCTTTGTGCGTGTGGCCGACCCCGCGTCCGCCGTTTCTGTGGATAAGGATTCGCTCACGCTGAACGTCGGCGACACCGCAACGCTCAAGGGCACGGTGCGCACCACCTCCGGCACCACCTATAACGATGTGGAATGGGTCACATCCAACGCGTCGGTCGTCACCGTGGACAGCAGCGGCCATGTGGAAGCTGTCGGCCCCGGCACAGCCAGCGTGCTGGCCGTTGCGCTTGACGGCACGGAAAAGAACGCCGTTTGCGCGGTTTCCGTTTCCGCAGATTTGCAAAAAATTGAGCTCGACAAAGAGATCAATGTGGATCTGAACGGCACAGTCACCCTCTCTCCGACCTTTGTGCCCGCCTATGCGAGCAATAAGACCGTTTCGTGGTCGTCCTCCAACACGGGCGTGGCCAGCGTTTCAAGCAAAGGCGTTGTTTCCGGCAAAAAGACCGGCACCGCCGTGATTACCTGCACCGGCGCCGGCGGCGTGAAAGCGAGCTGCACCGTGCACGTTGTCAATCCCGCCACGGGCATCACCCTTTCCGAAAAAACGCTGACGCTTGCCGCAGGCAGCAGTCAGAAGCTTTCGGCCAAGGTCACGCCGGACGACGCCACGGACAAAACCGTAACCTGGTCGTCCTCCGACGAAAAGGTTGCCACCGTTTCTTCAAACGGCGAAGTCACCGCCGTTGCCGGCGGCAAATGCACCGTTACCGCAACGACCAACAGCGGCGGCAAGGTTGCCTCCTGCAGCGTCACTGTAACGCAGGGCGTGACGGGCATCCGCTTTGAAAACGCGAAGATTTCCATGTATGAGACGGAATCAATTACGCTGACGCCCATCATCACCCCCGCCACCGCGACCGACACAAGCGTGACATGGTCTTCCAGCAACACGCAGGTTGCATCCGTCAACGCCGGCGGCATCGTCACCGCGCGCGCGGCAGGCACGGCGATGATTACCGCAACCACGAAGGACGGCGGCCACTCCGATTCCGTGACCGTCACAGTCACCAAAATGGTCGCGGTCACCGGCATCTATATTGCCGACAACAATATCTCCATGCTCGCGGGCAACACCTACGCCATCAGCGCGCAGGTCTTCCCCTCGAACGCTTCCAACAAAAACATCCTTTGGGAATCCAGCGACACGTCGGTTGCGGCGGTCTTTAACGGCGGCGAGGTTTCCGCCAACGGCCCCGGCACCTGCACGATCACCGCAACGACCGTGGACGGCGGCTACAGCTACCGCTGCACCGTCAAGGTCACGCAGGGCGTGACAGGCATCAAGCTCAGCAAAACCAAGCTCAACGTGCCCGTCAGCTCGTCCAAGACGCTCACCGCGTCAGTCATCCCCTCCAACGCAACCAACAAAAAGTTCACCTGGCACTGCGCCGACACCAGCATTGCCACGGTTTCAAACAAGGGCATTGTCACCGGCAAAAAGCCCGGCACCACGACCGTGACCGTGATGACGGAGGAAGGCTCGTTCAGCGCAAGCTGCACCGTTGTGGTGTATACGCCCTCCAACGGCATCAAGATCAACAGCGAAAAGATCACGCTCGGCAAGGGCGCCAAAACCGTGCTTACCGCAACGGTCACGCCCGCCGATGTGACGAACAAGGGCGTGGAATGGTCGTCCTCCGACGCTTCGGTCGCTTCGGTCAACGCCACGGGTCAGGTTTCGGGTCTGAAGGTCGGCTCCGCTGTAATCACCGCGAAAACCGCTGACGGCAAATATAAGGATACCTGCCTTGTGGAGGTGCTGCAGCTTGCAACGGAGGTTGTGCTCGATTTTACGAATTTGCAGCTTGACGTCGGCAAAAGCAAGACGCTCTCCGCGTCATTGCGTCCGTTCACGATCACGAATAAAAACGTGAAATGGTCGTCCTCCGACAAATCGATCGCGTCCATCAACAGCAAGGGCACCATCACGGCGCACAAGGCCGGCACGGTCACGATCAAATGCGCCTCCGCCGACGGCGGCGCCAAAGCGACCTGCAAGGTCACGGTCATTCAGCGCGTGACGTCCATCAAATTCAAGAACGCGACCGACACGGTCAAGGTCGGCGCGAAAAAATATCTCTCCGTCACCATGCTGCCGAAGGACGCTTCCGAGACGACGTTCATCTGGAAATCCTCCAACAAAAAGATCGCCAAGGTCAACTCCAAGGGCAAGGTGCTCGGCGTGGGTCCCGGCACCTGCACCATCAAGGTTTCCAACGCGGCCGGCACAGTGAAGGCGAAATGCTCGCTGACGGTGACCACCGGTGTGGAAAGCTTTACGCTCGATAAATCCTCGGTGACCATCTCCAAGGGCCGCACGACCACCCTGCAGGCGGTCATCACACCCAAAAACGCCACAAACAAGAGCGTGACCTGGACTTCCAGCAACAACGACGTTGCAACGGTCAACAGCAAGGGCAAAATCAAAGCGAAGGCTGTCGGCTACGCGGTCATCACCGCAAAATCCAACGACACCGGCGCGACGGCAACGTGCAAGGTGCGCGTGGTTTACGGCGTCACCGGGCTCACGCTTGACCAAAGCAAGCTCACCCTCGCCGTCGGCAAAAAGCAAACGCTCAAGGCGACCATTACCCCCGCCAACGCGTCGAATAAAAACCTTGTCTGGAGATCCTCCAACAAGAACATTGTCAAAGTCAACAGCTCAGGTCTGATCAAGGCGATCCGTCCGGGCACGGCGACCATCACCGTCACCGCAGAGGACGGCGGCTACAAAGCTTCCTGCAAGGTCACGGCCATCGTCCCCGTCACCGGCGTTTCGCTCAGCCGCACCAAGCTTTCACTGGAAAAGGGCAAGGTGTTCAAGCTCAAGGCGAACATTGCTCCGGCGGACGCAACCAACAAGGCGGTCAAATGGATCTCCGGCGACCCGACCGTGCTCAAGGTGGATCAAAACGGCAAAGTCAAGGCCATGGGCGCAGGCACAGCAGTGATCACTGTGAAAACAAAAGACGGCAGCTTTACCGCAAAATGCAAAATCAGCGTGCGCGTGTTCCCGACCGGTGTGAAGCTCAGCAACACCAAGCTCAACCTCGGCACCGGCAAAACAATGACGCTGGCAAGCAAGGTTTTGCCGGCAGACGCGCCGCAGACCGTCACCTGGTCAAGCTCCGCGCCCGCCGTTGTTTCGGTCAGCCAGACCGGTCTGATCCGCTGCAGAAGCACGGGCAGCGCCGTGATCAAAGCGACGACCTCCAACGGCAAGAGCGCGACCTGCGTTGTCAACGTGCAGCAGGTGCTTACCGAGCTTGCGCTGAACAAAAACGCACTCTCCCTTGTGCTCGGCCAAACCGCCACGCTCAAAGCGAGCGCCAAGCCCGCAGATTTGAGCAACGGCACGCTGAAATGGACGTCCGACAACGCCAAGGTTGCAACGGTCAACAGCAAAGGCATTGTCACAGCGGTTGCGCCCGGCACGGCGAAGATCACCGTTTCCAACGCGGCAAGCGGACTTTCCGACACCTGCACCGTTTCGGTGCGCCGCGCAGTCAAGGGCGTTTCGCTGAACAAAAACACACTGAGCCTCAACTACCGCGAAACGGCGCTGCTGGAAGCGACCGTGACCCCGCGCAACGCGACGAACCAGACCATCCTTTGGGAATGCAGCAATACGGACGTTGCGAAAGTGACCAAAAAAGGCCTTGTGACGGCTGTCGGCAGCGGCACGGCCATCATCACTGCTGTGACGGATGACGGCGGTTTTGCGGCGTCCTGCACGGTCAGCGTCCACGTTGCCGTCACGGGCATCACCATGACCGCCTCGGCCAAAACGGTCAATGTCGGAGCCACGCTCAAGCTCACAGCGGCAACCGTTCCGGCAGTTGCAACGAATCAAACGATTGAATATTCCTCGAGCGACATCTCCATCGCACGCGTGAACGCCGACGGCGTTGTGACCGGCATCAAGGCCGGCGACGTTACGCTGACAGCCAAGACAGCGGACGGCGGCTTTTTGAAATCCGTCATCATCAGCGTGGTGGACGCGGTCACGTCGATCGAATTCGACCAGAGCACGATCATCATGTCCCCCGGCGCGTTCATGCCGCTTTCTCCGCGCATTTTGCCGGAAACCGCAGCGGACAAAACCCTGACGTGGCGATCCGCCAATCCGAGCATTGCAACGGTGGATGAAACCGGCAAGGTCAAAGCCATCGCCCCGGGCGAAACGACCATCACAGCCACATCCAACAACAGCGGCGCATCCAATTCCATTACGGTGCGCGTGGCTGCGGCGGACGGGAGTTTGAAGTAACCGAACAAGCCAAAGCGCCCCCGGTACCCTGTAACATTTAGGCGTTACAGGGTAACAAGGGGGCGCTTTTTTGCGCACGGCTTCGCCGTGCGCAGGGGCGGCGGCGGGAGCGCAGCGGTGATGCACCGCTGCGCCTGCGGCACGCGTGCGCGTGCCGCCCGCCTCGCGCGAAGCGCGAGGCGACCCGCCGCCGCCTGTCCGCGCAGCGAAGCTGCGCGAGAGGGTTGCAGTTTCAACCTGTCATTTCACACGCACAAACACAAGGCCGTCCGCAAAATGCTCTTCTTCGTCGTTCCAGTGCAGCCCGTCGTCCTCAAAGCGAAACGCGCCTTTGCCGTCGCGGTACGCGACCGTCGCCAAGCTTTTGCCGCTGCCGTCGGCGGTCGTCACCGTTTTCAGGCAGTCCGCATAGCTGATCGTGTTTTTCTTTGTGTTATATTCGCCGCTCATATTCCACGCGACGCTCTCATTTGCGCTGTTGTTCCAGCGCACCACGATATACGCTTTGCCGCTGTCGCCTGCCGTGATCTCCACCGAGCCTGCGCCGGTTTTCGATTCGGTATAAATGCCGCTCTTTCCTGCAATCGGCGGCTGTTCCTTTTCCTGTGTGACTGTGGGCTTTGCTTCGTCCGACGTTCCGTCGTCCGTTTTTGAACAGGCGGCCAAAAGCGCAAGACACATGAGCACCGCAAGCAAAAGAACCGTCCCTCGTTTCATGGGCTTTCCTCCTTGAAAAAAACACCCGCCGCTCGGACGGGTGATCAGTAACCAAAACTTATTCAGCGCAATTTGCCTTCAGCGTGTCAAGCTCTTCACGCAGCACCTTCGGCAGTCTGTCGCCGAATTTTGCATAGAACTCCTCAATGCCGGCAGCGTCTTCCGCCCACAGTTTCTTGTCAACGTCAAGGATGGAGCGCAGGGACTCAAGGGTCACTTCGCCTTCCAGGCCTTCGAGGTTGATGTCTTCGGCATACGGCAGATAACCGATCGCGGTCTCCTGTGCGTCAACTTCACCGTCGCAGCGTTTGAGAATCCACTCAAGCACACGCAGGTTGTCGCCGAAGCCCGGCCACATGAAATGGCCTTCCTCGTCCTTGCGGAACCAGTTGACGTTGAAGATTTTCGGTGCTTTTTCGGGGTCAAGACCGGCGCCGATGTCAATCCAGTGCTGCCAGTAATCGGCCATGTTGTAGCCGCAGAACGGAAGCATTGCCATCGGGTCACGGCGCACAACGCCCACAGCGCCGGTCGCGGCAGCGGTGGTTTCGGAAGCCATGATGGAGCCGACGAAGACGCCGTGGTTCCAGTCGCGGGATTGATAGACCAGCGGCGCAAGCTTTGCGCGGCGGCCGCCAAAGACGAACGCGGAGATGGGCACGCCGTTCGGATTTTCAAACTCAGAGCTCAGGCACGGGCAGTTCTTTGCGGGCGCGGTGAAGCGGGAGTTCGGGTTTGCGCCCGGGCGGTCGGTGTCGACCTTGCCGTTCCAGGGAATACCCGTCCAGTCGATCGCGTTTTCGGGCGGATTCTTATCGAGACCTTCCCACCAAACCGTGTTGTTTTCAAGGTTGTGGCAAACGTTGGTGAAGATGGCGCCCTTCTTCGTGCTCAAAAGCGCATTCGGGTTGGACTTCATGTTGGTGCCGGGTGCAACGCCGAAGAAACCGTTTTCGGGGTTGATGGCATACAGACGGCCGTCCGGTCCCTTGCGGATCCAGGAAATGTCATCGCCGACAGTCCAGACCTTGTAGCCCTTCTTCTTATAGCCTTCGGGCGGGATCAGCATGGCAAGGTTTGTTTTGCCGCAGGCAGACGGGAACGCTGCGCAGATGTATTTCACTTCGCCCTGCGGATTTTCAACGCCGAGAATGAGCATATGCTCTGCCTGCCAGCCCTCGTTCTTGCCCTGATAGGACGCGATACGAAGTGCGAAGCACTTTTTGCCAAGCAGCACGTTTCCGCCGTAACCGGAGTTCACGGAGATGATCGTGTTGTCCTGCGGGAACTGGCAAATGTATCTCTTTTCCGCATCGATGTCGCACTTGCAGTGCAGGCCGCGCACCCAGTCGTCGCTGTCGCCCAGGCAATCCAGCACGTCAAAGCCGACGCGGGTCATGATGAGCATGTTCAGAACAACGTAGATGGAGTCAGTCAGCTCGATGCCGGCCTTTGAGAACGGAGAACCGACCGGGCCCATGGAATAGGGAATGATGTATGCAGTTCTGCCTTTGTAGGAATCCTTTGCAATGTCATAAAGCATTTCATAGCATTTGGAGGGCTCCATCCAATGGTTCGTCGGGCCTGCTTCCTCCTCGGTCGGCGTGCAGATAAAGGTTCTCGCTTCCACACGGGCAACGTCATTGACAGCGGTTCTGTGCAAATAGCAATCCGGCAGAAGCTCCTGATTGAGTTTGATCATTTCGCCTGTGGAGCAGCCTTCTGCGCGCAGTGCTTCGGTCTGTTCCGCGGAGCCGTCAATCCAGACAACCTTGTCGGGGTTCACAAGCGCCAGTTTTTCTTCCAGCCAGGCCAGAATGGTCGGATTTTTGGTCGGTGCGTTGTTGAGCATGATGATCTTTCCTTTCATTGGTGGTTTTGATGCAGCGGTTGCCGCGTTGCGGCGATTCTCGTCGTTTCTCCTCACCACTCCATAATCGTAGATATTATACTTTGTTTCCGCCGATTTTTCAAGTGCTTTTGCGCTTTTTTTCAAAAAATAAAGCCCTTGCTGCGGAAAAGAGCATTGCAAAGCGGCGGAAACTGTGTTATACTGAGTTTTGCTTTGAAAGGAAGAGACGTATGAAAAGTGTAAAACGGGATTTACTGCGCGCGTGGAACTATGTGTTCACGCTGCTGAAATGGGTCGTCATCGCTGCGCTCACGGGCGCCGTCGGCGGACTGATCGGCGCAGCGTTTCATCTAAGCGTTGAAAAAGTCACAGCGCTGCGGGAAAGCCATAACTGGCTGATTTTTCTGCTGCCGCTCGGCGGACTGCTTATCGCCGGAATCTACAAGCTGGCGCACTTGGAAAACGCCGGCACCGACGCCGTGATCGACGCCGTGCGCAGCAAATATAGCGTACCCATCCTCCTTGCGCCGCTCATTTTCATCAGCACCGTCGTCACCCATCTTTGCGGCGGCTCCGCCGGACGTGAGGGCGCAGCGCTGCAGCTCGGCGGCGCCATCGGCGCACAGGTCGGCCGGACGTTCCGGCTGGACGAAAAGGATATGCATCTTGTCACGCTCTGCGGCATGAGCGCCGTTTTTTCCGCGCTGTTCGGCACACCGCTGACCGCGACCGTGTTTGCCCTGGAGGTCATCTCCGTGGGCGTGGTCTATTATTCCGGCATCGTCCCCTGCCTCGTTTCCGCGCTGATCGCCTACGGCATCTCTTTGCTGTTCCATCTGGAACCCGTGCGCTTTTCCATCGCTACCATTCCGTCCTACAGTTGGCAGTCCTGCGGAAAGGTTGTGCTGATGGCGGCGCTGTGCGCGGCGCTGAGCATCGCGTTTTGTCTGCTGATGACCTTCACGCACAAGGGCGCGGCAAAACTTTTTAAAAATCCGTTTTTGCGCGCGGCGGTTGGCGGAGTGCTTTTGATCGGGCTGTCGCTGCTGTTTCCGAACGATTACAACGGCGCGGGAATGCCGATCATTGCACGCGCCATCGGCGGGGAAGCGCTCCCCTGCGCCTTTCTTTTAAAAATGCTGTTCACCGCCGTCACCATCGGCTTCGGCTTCAAGGGCGGCGAAATCGTGCCGACGTTTTTCATCGGCGCCACCTTCGGCTGCACACTCGGCGCCGTGCTCGGTCTGCCCTCCGGCTTTGGGGCGGCAATCGGGCTTGTCGCGCTGTTCTGCGGTGTGGTGAACTGTCCCATTGCCTCGGTCTTTTTGAGCGTTGAACTCTTCGGAATCGGCGGGCTGCTTTATTTTGCGCTCGCGTGCGCGTTCTCCTTTGCGCTGTCCGGCTATTTCGGGCTTTACAGCAGCCAGAAGATCATCTATTCCAAAACGCGCGCGGAATATATCAACATCAACACCTGGAAGGAGATCGAGTGAGATGCACATTCCGACGGCGGAAAGCCACACCTTGCAAATTGAACGCTTTGCCGACGCGCTGGAACGCTCGCGCGTGCAGTCGCACATCGCCTATGACGTGCGCGACTGGCTGTATGTGCCGAACCACTACGCCGACTACCGTTACATTCTCGGCACAACCGGGAAGCAGCCGCTCATCTGCATCGGCATCAACCCCTCCACCGCCGCGCCGAACGCGCTTGACAACACGCTGAAATCCGTGGAGCGCATTGCGCTGCACAACGGCTTTGACAGCTTTATCATGTTCAACGTCTATGCCCAGCGCGCCACCCGTCCGAACGATATGGACAAAACGCGCAACGAAGCGCTGCACGCGGAAAACATGAAGGCGTTCGATTATGTGCTCTCGCTGTTTGAAGGCGCACATCCCGCCGTTTGGGCAGCCTGGGGCAACATCATCGAGCTGCGCCCCTACCTCAAGGACTGCCTGCGCGACATGGTGCAAATCGGCAAGCGCCACGGCGCCGAATGGGTGACCAGCGGCGCAATCAGCAAAAAAGGCCACCCCCACCACCCGCTCTATCTCAAAAAGGACAGCGCGCTGGACCCGTTCGACATGGAAGCTTATCTGCAAAATGTTCTTTAACCGCGCATAAGTGCGCCGCCGTCTCTCATATACATCGGGTAAGGAGAGATGGCGATGGAAACAAACGCAAACGAACGCGCACACATGCTCGGCGAATATATCGCGGCCACAGGCGCAACGGTTCGCGCCGCGGCGCAGCGGTTTGAGATCAGCAAATCCACGGTATACAGCGATGTGACGCAGCACCTGCGCGAAAGCGACCGCGCACTGTTTGAAAAAGTGCGGTGCGTGCTGGAAAAGAACAAGGCGGAACGCCACCTGCGCGGCGGGCTTGCAACGCGCAAGCGCTGGCAGCAGGCGCAGGAACACAGCAAGGACGGTTGAGCGAAAATACGGAAAATTTCAAAAAAAGCGAAAAAGGGCTTGACTTTTCCCCGGCAGTTTGCTATACTACATAAAGTCATGAGACGCATGGGCCATTAGCTCAATTGGTTAGAGCAACCGGCTCATAACCGGTCGGCTCGGGGTTCGAGTCCCTGATGGCCCACCAAAGATATAGGGGTATAGCTCAGTTGGTAGAGCAGCGGTCTCCAAAACCGCGTGCCGAGGGTTCAAGTCCTTCTGCCCCTGCCAAAAAGAAAAAAGCGCCTTCGGGGTGCTTTTTTCTTTTTCACCGGTAAAATCACTGTACCCGAGGCACGCGCGTGCCGGGCATCACCGCCGAAGCGCCGCCGGTGGCGGATGCAGCGAG
>JAFTCX010000021.1 GCA_017454485.1 Clostridia bacterium
ACCGCGCTCTACTGCCGCCTGTCACGGGACGACGGCACACAGGGCGACAGCAATTCCGTCGCCAACCAGAAGCGGATGCTCAAAAAGTACGCCAAGGAAAATGGCTTCGCCAACACCCGCTTCTATATCGACGACGGCTACACCGGCACAAACTTCAACCGTCCGGGCTTTCAAAAAATGATGGAAGACGTCGAGCTGGGCTATATCGGCACGATCATCGTGAAGGATATGTCCCGCCTCGGCAGGGATTATCTGACGGTCGGCTATTACACCGACACCTATTTCCCCGACATGGGCATCCGCTTCATTGCCGTCAACGACTGTGTGGACAGCGCGGACGGCGAAAACGAGCTTGCCCCGTTTCGGAACGTGATGAACGAGATGTATGCCCGCGACATTTCAAGAAAGGTTCGTTCTGCCCACCGCATCCGCGGCAATTCCGGCGAACCGCTGTCGCAGCCGCCATACGGGTATATGAAAGCTCCGGAAAACAAAAAGCGCTGGGTCATTGACCCCGATGCGGCACACGTTGTCCGGCGCATCTTTCAAATGGCGCTGGACGGCAAGGGCAATGAAACCATTGCGCGGATTCTGGAAGAAGAGAAGGTGCAGAAACCGATGGCCTACTGGCACAGCAAGGGTTTGAAGCGCGCCGGCAGGACGGAGCAGCCGAACCCGTACAAATGGAGCAAAACTACGATCGGTTCCATTCTGCGACAGCAGGAATACTGTGGGGACATCATCAACTTCAAAACGTATTCCAAGTCGTTCAAGAACAAGAAGCGGCTGGAAAACCCGGAAGAAAACTGGGTGATCTTCCAAAACGTCCATGAGCCGATCATCGAACGCGAGATGTTTGAGCAGGTGCAGAAGCTGATCGGCAAAACAAAACGGCGCGCCCCGAAAAAGGAGAACGCCGAAAAGAATCTGTTTTGCGAACTGCTCTACTGTGCCGACTGCGGCAAAAAGCTCTGGTTCCACACCAATACGAACAACAAAAGCATCCACTATTTCAGTTGTTCCAACTACAAGAGCGACTACCGCGGCACCTGCCAGACCCGCCACTATATCCGCGCCGACGCCATCGAGCAGGTTGTGAAGCTGGAGCTGCAAAAGCTGGCAACGTTTCTGAAGGATGACGAAGACGCCTTCATCGATCTGCTGACGGAAAAGTCCAACCGCGACGTGCTGTTTGAAACGCAGCGGCTGAACCGGGACATCCGCAAGGCAAACGAACGCTGTAATACGATCAGCAGTCTGCACGAAAAGCTGTATGAGGATAACGCCAGCGGCAAGGTAACGGACGAGTGGTATATGGAACAGGCGCATCGGTATGAGGTGGAGCGGATGGAACTGAAAACGAAGATCGCCGCCGCGCAGGAGGAGCTGAAAAGAATGGAATCCATGCAGGTCGGTCGAGATCACTTTGTCGGCGCGATCCGCAAATTCATGGAGATGCAAGTCTTGACGCCGATCCTTCTGCGGGAGCTGATCGACCACATTGATGTTCATGAAACCGAGGGCAAAGGCAAAAGCCGTACCCAGCGGATCGTGATCCATTACCGCTTCATCGACACCTTCGCGCTGCCGGATAATCACGCGAACGAGACGTATGTAGCCGATACCCGTCAGGGCGTAGCCGTGGAGTATATCCCGACACAGATTTCAGCGTAAAACAAAAGCAGATGGCATGGGCGCAAGCCCGTGTCATCTGCAAAACAGCAACAAAAAATCGAGTGTTCATACGAAGTCCGTTATGAACACTCGAAATGGTCCGAGTGGCGGGACTTGAACCCACGGCCTCTTGACCCCCAGTCAAGCGCGCTACCAAGCTGCGCTACACCCGGTCACAACCAAATTGCTTGTATATTATAGCGAGGTCAAAAGAAAAAGTCAAGCATTTTCGGCAATTTTCCTTTTAGAGTTTATTTTTTTGAAAAAATATGTAAAACCGCTTGACAAGCGGGCAATCTTATGATAAACTACTCACACAACAAAGCAGGGCAGTGTGTTCTCACCTTCCGAAGTATGTTTCAGGAAGGTCAATAGACCGAACAGGTGTATTGCGCGTGAACGAATTCTGTCCGTTCACGCTTTGATTTTATTCATCATTTTTGGAGGTGTATGAACATCGCTATCAAGGAAATGCAAATCAATGAAGACATTCGGGACGCCGAACTGCGCGTGATCGCCGGTGACGGTGAAATGCTCGGCATCATGTCCGCGAAGCAAGCATTGAAGATTGCTGAAGAGAAAAACCTGGATCTGGTCAAGATTGCGCCGCAGGCTAAGCCGCCCGTGTGCAAGATCATGGATTACAGCAAGTATCGATTTGAGCAGGCAAAAAAAGAAAAGGAAGCGAGAAAGAATCAGCACATTGTCGAAATCAAGGAGATCCGTCTTTCGCTGAATATCGACAAGCACGATTTTGAAACCAAGGTCAACCACGCTAAACGCTTTTTGACCGACGGCAACAAAGTCAAGGTGTCCATTCGTTTTCGCGGCCGTGAAATGGCTCACCCGGAAAACGGTCTTGTGACCATGAGTAATTTTGCAGAAGCCTGCCAGGAATTCAGCAATGTTGAAAAAAGTGCAAAGCTTGAAGGCAGATCCATGATGATGTTCTTAGCGCCAAAAACCAAAAAATAACTACAGGAGGATTCACAAAATGCCGAAAATCAAAACCCACAGCGGTGCAAAAAAGCGTTTTAAGCTGTCCAAGAACGGCAAACCCATCCGTGCGCATGCGTACAAATCCCACATTCTGACCAAGAAGAGCACCAAGAGAAAGAGAAATCTTCGCAAAACAGAAGTTGCCGACGTTACGAATCAGAAGCAGATCAAACGTCTTGTTCCCTATAAATAAACACACTGAACTTCTGAAAAAACTTATTATAACGGAGGTAATGAATCATGGCACGTATTAAAGGCGCGATGATGACTCGCAAGAGAAGAAATAAAGTTATGAAGCTCGCTAAGGGCTATTACGGTTCCAAACACAGCCTTTTCAAGACCGCAAAACAGGCGGTCATGAAATCCGGCAACTATGCTTACATCGGCAGAAAGCAGAAAAAGCGTGATTTCCGTCGTCTGTGGATCACAAGAATCTCCGCTGCCTGCAAGCAGAACGGCATCAACTATTCCACTTTCATCAACGGCTTGAAGAAAGCGAATGTCACACTGAACAGAAAGATGCTTTCCGAAATCGCAATCGCCGATCCGGCTGCGTTCACCGCTTTGGTGGAACAGGCAAAGGCTGCGCTTTAATGAATGGATTTTCGTCCGAGAACATACTCTCGGACGAATTTGTCATTTTTGTTTAAGGAAATTTAAACCATGACTTCTAAAATTGAGAGCGTTCAGAACGAAAAAATCAAGGTGGTCGTAAAGCTTGCGCTGTCCTCAAAAGAGCGCGCATCTCGCGGACTTTTCTTCCTGGAAGGATCGCGTCTTTGCGGCGACGCACTGAACAGCTCGCTTTCCATCGACACGCTGTTTTACACGGCGCAAGGATTGGAAAAACACAGCGAAACCGTCCGTGCACTTTCTGCGGCAGCAAAGAACACCTATGAGGTTTCGCCCGCCGTTGCAAAGAAGCTTTCGCAAACGCAATCGCCGCAGGGCATTTTCTGCCTTGTGCAAACTGCACTGCTGCGCAAAGCTGACGATGTGCGCTATAGCTGCAAATACGTTGCGCTGGAAAACATCCGGGATCCGGCAAATCTCGGCGCGATCATCCGCACCGCAGAGGCGCTCGGCGTTCACGGCGCGATCCTTTGCGGCTGCTGCGACGTGTATAACCCGAAAGCGCTGCGCGCGTCCATGGGTTCGCTCCTGCGTCTGCCGCTGATTCAGTGCGACGATCTGCCGCAAACGCTGCAGCAATGCACGGCGCACGGAATGCGTGCGTTTGCAACCACTCCGGATGAGACTGCAAAAAAAATCACGCAGTGCACGTTGACCGGCGGCGTGATTCTCGTCATCGGCAATGAAGGAAACGGCGTCACAGCGCAAACCATGGCGGTCTGTGAGCGCGTCACGATCCCGATGCTCGGGCGTGCGGAATCGCTCAACGCGTCCATGGCGGCGGCGATCGCAATGTGGGAAATGATGAAACAACATTCATGAGGTGAGATCTTTGGAGCAAAAGCTATACTGGCTCTGGATGCAGCGCGTTTTCGGCTACAGCGCATGGATCGCGGACCCGCTTCGCTATTTCGGCAGCGCAAAAGCCATCTTTGAAGCGACCGAAAACGATTATCGCACCTCGGAGATCTTCGGAAAAACAAGAAGCTTTTCCAAGTCCCGGCTGCTGCTTTTGACAGACAAGGATCTTTCTTTCGCAAACACCATCTTGGATCAGTGTCAGAAATACGGCATAGAAATTCTGACGCCGGAAGATGAAATGTATCCGAAAAAGCTGCTGCGCTTGCCGGATTTTCCGGCGGTGCTGTATGTAAAAGGCGACCTTTCATCCTTGAATGAAAGGCTTTGTATTGCGGTCATCGGTTCACGCACACCGACGGATTACGCCAAAAAAGCTGCTGCGAACATCACAGGCGCGCTTGCCGGGCAAGGTGCGGTGATCGTCAGCGGCGGAGCGCTCGGCATTGATTCCGTTGCGCACAAAACAGCGCTGCAGCATCATCAAAAAACCGTGCTCGTCATGGGCTGCGGCATTCAGTCCCATTACCTTTTACAAAACGAACCCCTGCGTCAGGCAATCGCCAACAGCGGCGCGCTGGTCAGTGAATATCCGCCCGTGCTGCAGCCGTCCGCAGGTTCGTTTCCGCAGCGCAACCGCATCATCTCCGGCATTTCTGACGGCATTCTGATCGTGGAAGCAGGGGAGCGCAGCGGTACGTTGAACACGGCGATGCACGCGCAAAAGCAAAGCCGCCCGATCTTCGTTGTTCCGGGCGCAATTTCATCCGAAGCGTTCGCGGGCTCCAACCGTTTGGTGCGTGAAGGCGCAAAACCCGTGTTTTCCGCTGAGGATATCCTCTCTTACTTTGACATGGTTTATGAGCTGCGTTCCGCTTCAAACGAAGCGCAGGATGAGCTTTCTCTTTCTGCCAAAGAAGAATTTCAACCGAAACCGTCCAAAATTAAAACGAAACTTCCTTCAAAACAGCCAGTGCCGTCAAAGGTTGACGGGATCGATGAAGCGAAGGAAACAGCGAAAGTGCACAAGGAAAATCCGGAAGCGCTGAAAAGCAAGCTTTTGAAAAATGCCGCCACGGTGTATCAATGCATCATAGACGGCAAAAATCAGATGGATGAAATCGTTTTGTCCGTTGCTCTGCCAACTGCAAAGGTTCTCTCGGCGCTGACAGAGCTGGAGCTGTTCGGGCTCATCTGCAAAGGAGAGGGCAATTATTACACAGTCAATGAAACAGAATCTTCTGTTTTCATATAGATAGAATAGGTGATAGTATGTCAAATTTAGTCATTGTTGAGTCACCCTCGAAGGCAAAAACACTCAAGAATTATCTCGGCAGCGGATATAACGTCGTTGCTTCTGTCGGTCATGTCCGTGACCTTCCGGCTGCAAAGCTGAGCGTCGATGTGAAAAACGATTTTGCGCCGAAATACGCGATCGTAAAGGGCAAGGAAAAGCTGGTTAAGGAGCTGCAGCAGGCAGTTGCCGAAAGCGATAAAGTCTATCTTGCGACCGACCCGGATCGCGAAGGCGAAGCGATCTCGTGGCATCTGGCAACGCTGCTGAATCTCAATCTCGACGAAGACAACCGCGTGACCTTCAACGAGATCACGAAAACCGGCGTCAAAAACGGTATGGCCGCGCCCCGCAAGGTCGATCTCGATCTTGTCAACGCGCAGCAGGCACGCCGCATTCTGGATCGTCTTGTCGGTTATAAGCTCAGCCCGTTTGTTTCGCAAAAAATTCGCCGCGGGCTTTCTGCCGGACGCGTGCAAAGCGTTGCGCTGCGCATTATCTGCGACCGTGAACAGGAAATCCGTGATTTCGTGTCCAAAGAATATTGGACGATCGAGGGAAAATTCGCCTTCGGTCACAAGATCATCAACGCGCAGTTCCAAGGTGACGAGAAGGGCAAAATTGAAATTGAAAATGAACAGCAGGCAGACGCGCTGCTTTTGCGTATGCAGGATGCTCGATTCTTTGTCAGCTCATTGAAAAAAGGCACAAAAAAGATCAACCCCATGCCGCCGTTCATTACATCAACCTTGCAGCAGGACGCAGCGAAGCGCCTTGGTTACCGCCCGGAGCGCACGATGCAGATCGCCCAGCAGCTTTATGAAGGCGTGGAGCTCGGCAATCAGGGCTCTGTCGGTTTGATCACTTATATGCGTACCGACTCCCTGCGTGTGTCTGTGGAAGCGCAAAACGCCGCAACGGATTATATCCGGCAAAATCTCGGTCAGTCCTACGTTCCCGCAAAGCCGAATTATTATAAATCGCGCAGCAACGCGCAGGACGGCCACGAGGCGATTCGTCCTTCCGACATTTTCAAAGTGCCGGAGCAGATCAAGCCGTTTTTGTCCAACGAACAGTTCCGCCTGTATGAACTGATCTGGAAGCGCTTTCTCGCTTCGCAGATGGCCGCAGGCGTGCAAAACACGGCAAAACTTGAAATCAAAGGCGTCCGTGATGCAGAGCCGGATCGTTTTGTGCTTTTCCGCGCGAACGGTCACAGCATGAAATTTGACGGCTGTACCCGCATTTATGACGCAGGCGAAGGCAAGGACGAGCTGCTGCCGATGGAGCTGAAAGCGGATGATCCGCTGAAAGTGCGCGATATTGCAAAAAGTCAGCATTTCACGCAGCCGCCGGCGCGCTATTCCGAACAGTCGCTCATCAAAACGCTGGAAGAAAACGGCGTCGGCCGTCCGAGCACCTATGCGACCATCATTTCCACGATCGTCAAGCGCGAGTATGTGGAGCGTAAAAACAAACAACTGATTCCCACGGAGCTCGGCGAGGCGATTTCCGGACTGCTGAAAGAAAAATTTCCGAAGATCGTCAACACAAAATTCACGGCGCAGATGGAAAGCGACCTTGACCTTGTCGGCGAAGGAAAAGAAGATTATATCGCGCTTTTGCACACGTTCTACGATGATTTTGAACAAAACCTCAATAAAGTCAAGGGCGAGATGGAAGGCGTCAAAATTCAGCTTCAGGAGGATCAGACGAATATCCCCTGCGATAAATGCGGCCGCATGATGGTCGTCAAAGTCGGCCGTTTCGGAAAATTCTTAGCTTGCCCGGGTTATCCCGAATGCAAGAATACAAAGCCCTATGTGATCGAAACAAGTGCAAAATGCCCGAAGTGCGGCGGCAAAGTGATTCAAAAACGCAGCAAGAAAGGCCACACGTTTTTCGGCTGTGAAAACTGGCCGAGCTGCGATTTCGTCACATGGGATACGCCGACGGAGAAGCTTTGCCCGAATTGCGGCAGCGCACTGTTCAAAGGTCGCGGCGGATTGATCTCCTGTCTGAAAGAAGGCTGCGGCTATCAGACCAAGAGCCGCGGCAGAAAGAAAAAAGAGTAAAGAAGGAAACAAAATGAACGAGCGGGTGAGCGTGATCGGCGGCGGACTTGCCGGTGTGGAAGCGGCATGGGCGCTTGCAAATCGCGGCATTGATGTGGACCTTTTTGAGATGAAGGGCGTCAGGTTTTCTCCGGCACACCGCAGCGAGAATCTCGCCGAGCTCGTCTGTTCCAATTCTTTAAAAGCAAAACGGCTTGAAACTGCCGCAGGTCTTTTGAAAAGCGAAATGCGACTGTTCGGCTCGCTTTGTATGCAGGCAGCGGACGCCTGCGAAGTGCCGGCAGGCGGTGCGCTTGCCGTTGACCGCGACGCTTTTTCGGCCTATATTACTGAAAAAATCAACGCGCATGCGCGCATCACAGTGCATCGCCGGGAAGTCACGGAAATTCCCGATTGTCCCGTGATCGTTGCTGCCGGACCTTTGGCGAGTGAAGCGCTCAGCGCTGAGATCCGGCGTATTTGCGGGGCAGGGCTTTCGTTCTATGACGCCGCCGCACCGATCGTGACAAAAGAGTCGCTGGATTTTGACTGCTGCTTCACCCAGTCGCGCTACGAACGCGGCGGTGAGGATGACTATATCAACTGTCCGATGAACAAGGCGGAATATGAGGCTTTTTATGACGCGATCATGACTGCCGAGCGCGCAGAGCTTCATACGTTCGACGAGAGAAAGGACGTCTATGAAGGCTGTATGCCGATTGAAGCGATGGCCGCGCGCGGCAAAGACACCATGCGTTACGGTCCGCTCAAGCCTGTCGGATTGCGCGACCCGCGCACCGGGCACCGTCCCTGGGCTGTGCTGCAGCTTCGCAAGGAAAACCGTCAGGGGACACTGCTGAATCTTGTCGGCTTTCAGACAAACTTAAAATTCAGCGAGCAAAAGCGCGTGTTTTCCATGATTCCGGCACTCAAAAACGCCGAGTTCATGCGTTACGGCGTCATGCACCGCAACACTTTTCTGGATTCTCCGCGCCTTTTAAACGCGGATTACAGTTTCCGCAAACGCGAAACTCTCTTTTTTGCCGGGCAGATCACCGGCGTGGAGGGCTATATGGAATCCGCTTCGAGCGGAATCCTTGCCGGCGTAAATATGGCGCGGCGATTGAACGGAAAAGCAGCGCTGCGTTTGCCTGTCACCACCATGATGGGCGCCCTTTGCGGATATATCAGCGACGAGAGCGTCAAGCATTTTCAGCCGATGGGTGCAAACTTCGGCATTTTGCCGCCGCTGCCGGAAAAGATTCGTGACAAAAAGCTGCGCTATGCCGCACTGGCTGCGCGCGGCTTGGAAGATATGAAACAGGCTTTGATGAAAGAAGGTGAGTGTTTTGGCAACGGAATTTGAAAATCTGATCGGTTATTCGTTTCAAAATCCGGCGCTGCTCGAAACGGCGTTTACGCATTCCTCTTTTCGCAACGAAAAAAAGGTAAACGGCGACTGTAACGAACGATTGGAATTTTTAGGCGACTCTGTGCTCGGTGTGATCTCGGCGGAATATTTTTACCGCAACCTCAACCATCTGCCCGAAGGTGAGATGACAAAACGGCGCGCAGCGTGTGTTTGCGAAAAATCGCTTTGTGGTTTTGCGAAAGAAATCGATCTTGGCAAATACATACTGCTCGGCAAAGGCGAAGAGCATTCCGGCGGCAGAAACCGCCCCTCGATCCTTGCCGACTGTTTTGAGGCTGTGATCGCTGCGATCTATCTTGACGGCGGTCTGAAAGCGGCGGAAGACTTTGTTTTGCCGTTTCTCAAACGTGCGGCCATGGTTGTTCCGAAGCTGAACGATTATAAAACAACCCTGCAGGAGATCATCCAGAAGAATCCGGACGAGCATCTGACGTATATCCTTGTCGGAGAAAGCGGACCCGACCACTGCAAAAGCTTTGAAGTGGAAGTGCGGCTCAACAGCAACATCATCGGCAGCGGCGTCGGCGCGAGCAAAAAAGCCGCCGAACAGGACGCGGCAAGAAAAGCGTTGGAACTGATGGGCGTGAAGGCATGAAGCACGCGAATGTCGCGCTTTTTGTGCCGGATGCCGGATGCAAGCATCGCTGCATTTATTGCAATCAGCGAACGATTTCCGGCGAAACAAAGCGGATTACAGCGCGCGATGTTGAAAAAGCAGCGCAAACCGCAATTCAAAGCGGAATCCCCGCGGATCGCGCTCAAATTGCCTTTTTCGGCGGGAGCTTCACAGCCGTTGAGCGATCCTATATGCTTGAACTGCTTAACGCTGCCCGTCCGTTCATTGAAAACGGCGACTTTTGCGGTATTCGTATCTCCACACGGCCGGACGCTATCGACGAAGAGATTCTTTCGCTTTTGAAAGCCTGTCATGTTACAGCAATCGAGCTCGGCTGCCAGAGCATGGATGACCGCGTGCTGCGGCTTTGTGCGCGCGGGCACACAGCCGCGCAGGTAAATGAAGCTTGCCGCCTTGTCAAAGCATTCGGATTTGAACTCGGCGTGCAAATGATGACCGGTCTTCCCGGCGATACGGACGAAGGCTGTGTGGAAACGGCAAAAAAGCTGATCGATCTGCAGCCCGACACGGCGCGCATCTATCCGACGCTGGTGCTGGAGGGCACATCGCTTGCTTCGCTTTGGCGCAGCGGTGCTTACCGGCCGCAGACGTTGGATGAAGCGGTTTTCCTTTGCAGCCGTTTGCTCGAGCTGTTCCGGAATGCAGGCGTAAAAGTGATCCGCTTGGGGCTTCATTCCGGCGGCGGGGTCGAAGAAGGCTTTCTTGCCGGACCGAAGCATCCGGCGTTTCGTGAAAAATGTGAGGCGGCGATCTACCGCAGAAAGCTTGAAGCGCTGCTTCAAAACAAGCCGAAAGGATCCTATTTCGTCTCCGTCGGTGAGCGGTTTCTCTCGCAGGCGGCCGGACAAAAGAAAGAAAATTTGCTGTATTTCGATACGCGCGGTTATCGGATCCGTTTGATCCCCGATGCGGCGAAGCAGCAATATGAAATTGACATACAAGGGAATTCATTATGTTTTTGAAAGCCATTGAAATGCAGGGGTTCAAATCGTTTCCTGAAAAAACGGTTCTGAATTTTACCAGCGGCATCACTGCGGTCGTCGGACCGAACGGCAGCGGCAAGAGCAACATCTCCGACGCTGTGCGCTGGGTCCTCGGTGAACAGTCGTCAAAATCACTGCGCGGCTCTAAAATGGAGGACGTAATTTTTGACGGTACCAAAGTGCGCAAGGCTCACGGCTTTGCGCAGGTGACGCTGCGCCTTGACAATACCGACCGCACGATCACCGATCCCGACGCGGACGAGATCGTTGTGACGCGGCGTTTTTTCCGTTCGGGTGAAAGTGAATATAAAATCAACGGCGATTCCGTGCGCCTTCGCGATCTGCACGCGCTGTTTATGGATACCGGCCTCGGTCGAGACGGTTATTCCCTTGTCAGTCAGGGCAAGATCGCGGACATGATCTCCGGAAAGGGCAGAGAATGCCGTGATATGCTGGAAGAAGCGTGCGGCATCTCGTCCTATCGCTACCGCAGAAACGACGCTTTAAAGCGATTGGCACAGGCGGAGGAGAATCTTCTGCGTCTGCGTGATATTTTAACGGAATTGCAGGATCGGCTCGGACCGCTCAAAACGCAGAGCGAAAAAGCAGAAAAGTTTCTTGTGTTCGCTGCGCAGCGAAAGGAAGTCGAGATCGGTCTGTGGCTGTATAACATTCAGCGCCTTCGAGAACAGCTCAGAAAGCTGGAAGATGACCTCGGTGTGGCTGAACATCAATATGCAGTTACGGAGCAGCAACTACAGGAAACCGTTGCGCAGATGGAAGAAGCCATTCAGGCGTCTCAGCAGATCACGATTCAGATCGACGACATCCGTCAGCAGATATCCGAACGCGAGGAGCAGGCGGCAAACTTTGACGCACAGACGGCCGTGCTTGAAAACTCGATTCAGCACAACAAAGAGACGATTGAACGCTTTTTAAAAGATAAAAACGACACCAATCAATCGCGCGAACAGATTTCAAAAGAGATTGAGACCGAAACGCAGTTGATTGCAAAAATCGACGAAATCGCACAGGAAAAACAGAAAAAATTAACCGCGGCGCAGCAATCGCTTTCCCAACTCGGAAAAGACGACGGCTCGCTGGAAGCGACCTCTGCGCAGATCAACGCTTCGCTTTCCGAAGCGGCAAAAAAAGCGGCGGATGCGCGTGTGGCCGAGTGGTCGGCACATTCCTCCATGTCTGAGATCGCTGCACGTTTACAGGCGCTTTCGGAAGCGATTGAGCAAAGAAACGGTGATTTTTCCGCACTGGAAGCAGAAAAAGAAAAGGCGAAAAAAGCGCTTTTTGACTGCGAAGAAAGTCTTTCCGCTTTGCAAAACGTCGTCAACGGTCAGTCCATGAAGCTGAAAAGTCGAACGGAAAAGGCCGACGCGCTGAAAAAAGAACTGGACGACACGCGCTTTGAACTTGAGCGCAATCAGTCGAAGGTGCGTATGCTGGAAGACCTCGAAAAAAACATGGAAGGATATTCCGGCGCTGTCAAGGCTGTGATGAACGAAGCGAAGCGCGGAAAGCTTTATGGCATCCATGCGACAGTCGCAAAGCTGATTTCCATGGACAGCGCCTATGCGCTCGCAGTGGAGACCGCGCTCGGCAACGCGGTGCAGCACATCGTCTGTGACGACGAAGGCAACGCCAAGCAGGCCATCCGCTATTTGAAACGCGAACGGCTCGGCCGCGCAACTTTCCAGCCGATCTCAGCCGTGAAGGGCAAGGTGCTGGACGAAAGCGGACTGGAAGATCAGTTCGGCTTTGTCGGTATTGCCAGTAACCTTGTGCAGTGCGATGAAAAATATCGGGAAATTCTCGTTTCTTTGCTCGGCAGAACGCTGGTTGCCGAAGATCTTGATTGCGCGGTGGTGATCGCAAAGGCGTATCGCTATCGCTATAAGATCGTCACTCTTGACGGACAGATCGTCAATCCCGGCGGCTCGCTGACCGGCGGCTCACAGGGAAAAAACGCCGGTCTTCTGACAAGAACCGCTGAGATCGAGCGTCTGCATCAAAAGCAGGAAACGCTGCAAAAAAAGACAGATGAACTGCAGGTGCAGTATGATGACGCGGACGCAAAGCTTTCTGCGTTGAGCGCTGAATTTGAAGAAGCAAAAGAAGCGCTTTCCAAGAAAAATGAGGATCAGATCCGTCTGAGCGGGGCGCTTCATCTGGCAAACGAACAATTTGAGGCTGCTAAGCAGGCGCTGACCGATATGCAAAACGAAAAAGACGCCGCTGCGCGCCGCAATGCGTTGCTTGAAGGAGAATTGAAAAAAGCGCAGGACGAAACACAGGCTTTGAACGCGCTTTCCGTTTCATTGAATGAACAGCTTGCGCAGCTCGGTGAACAACGGGACGCCCTGCAGGCTGACCGCACAAAGCTGAGCGGTGAGATTTCCAAGCTCACGCTGGAACTGCACGACGCCGAAAAAGACCGCGCCGTGCGTACCGACGCGATGAATTTGCTCAAAGCGCGACTGATCAGCCACGAGGATAAAGATAAGGCGCTCGATGAAGAAATTGCCGCCATGGAGGGCAAGAACGAAACGCTCAGAGCCTCAATCGTCGATCTCGGTACACAAATTGCCGGTTTGCGTAAGCAAAATGAGCAGGCAAAAGAACTGATTGCGTCTTTGCAGCAGCAGCGTGCCGACACCGAAAAGAACAATACGCTTCTGCGCGCAAAGGAACGCGAGCTTTCCGCACAACGCGAACGGATCAGCGGCGAAAAAGCGCGCCTTGAAATGCGCAAAGAGACACTTGGCAAGGATTATGAAGACACGCTCACACGCCTTTTTGACGAATATCAGCTCACACTGCACGAAGCGCAGGAGCAGTTTTCCGTCACTGAGGAGCCGACGGTTGCACGCCGCACGCTTGCAGAACTGAAAGGCAAGATCCGTGCGCTCGGTGCGATCAATGTCAGTGCGATCGACGAATATAAGGAAGTCAGCGAACGCCATACGTTTCTTTCCGGTCAGCTCGACGATGTTGAGCGCTCCAAGGCGGAGCTGAACCGCTTGATCTCCGAGCTGACCGACAAAATGTCCAGCCGCTTCCGCGAACAGTTTTCCAAGATCAACCGGTTCTTTGACGAGACGTTCCGCGAACTGTTCGACGGCGGCAAAGCGGAGCTGCTGCTGGAGGATCCTGCGGACGTTTTGGAAAGCAATATTGAAATTCGCCTGCAGCCGCCCGGAAAGAATGTCAAACGCATGGACGCGCTGTCCGGCGGTGAAAAGGGCCTTTCCGCCATATCGCTGCTGTTTGCGATTTTGAAAGTCAACCCGGCGCCGTTCTGCATCTTTGATGAAGTGGAAGCCGCGCTGGACGACGTCAATGTGACGCGCTACGCGCAATATGTTCGCCGTATGACAAAGAACACACAATTCATTCTGATCACGCATCGACGCGGTACAATGGAAGAAGCTGACCGTCTGTACGGCATCACGATGCAGGAGCAGGGCGTTTCCAAGCTGCTGGAGCTGAAAACAGCGGAGATCGCCAGCCGTTTGGGTATTACCGGATAAAAAGGAGGATGCTCGATGGGCATTTTTAAAAAGTTCGGGTTCGGACTTAAGAAGACAAGAGAAGGGCTCGACAAAAAACTGGAAGATGTGCTCGGCGCATATGAAGAGATCACCGACGATCTGTATGATGATCTGGAAGAAGCGCTGATTATGGCCGATGTCGGCGTTACGACAGCGGTGGACGTGGTGGAAGAGCTGCGCAAGCGCGTGGCCAAAAACGAAGTACGAAACCCCAAGCACGCGAAGATCATCATCGCCGACATCATTGCCGATATGCTTGACGGCGGCGACGATATGGGTTTGATCACCATTCCGTCCGTGATTTTGATGATCGGTGTCAACGGCGTCGGCAAGACCACAACGATCGGAAAGCTTGCCGCGCGTTATAAAGCCGAAGGCAAACGCGTACTTATCGGCGCTGCGGACACGTTCCGCGCTGCGGCGATCGAACAGCTCGAAGTCTGGGCGGACCGCGCCGGTGTGGAGATCATCAAACAAAAGGAAGGATCCGATCCTGCCGCGGTGGTCTACGACACCATTCAGGCCGGCATCGCGCGTGACAGCGACATTATCATCATCGACACGGCCGGCCGACTGCACAACAAGAAAAACCTGATGGATGAGCTGGCAAAGATTTATCGCGTTGTGGATAAAGAGCTACCCTATGCGGACCGTGAGATTTTGCTCGTGCTTGACGCAACAACGGGACAAAACGCCGTCAGTCAGGCGAAGGAATTCATGAATGTTGCGGAACTGACCGGCATTGTGCTCACGAAACTCGATGGCACAGCGCGCGGCGGCGTGGTGCTCGCCATCAAAAACGAACTCAAACTGCCGATTAAATTTATCGGTGTCGGGGAACAGATCGACGATCTGCAGCCGTTCAATCAAAAGGTGTTTGCAAAAGCGCTTTTTGAAAACACAGCGGAAACCCATAAAGACGAGGACTGAGTATGGACTTTATCATAGCGACGCACAACCAAAAGAAGCTTGCGGAAATGCAGCGTATCTTATCGCCGCTCGGTGTGCATGTGCTGACCGCCGAAATGGCCGGACGCACGCTGACCGATGTTGATGAGACCGGCACAACTTTTCGTGAAAATGCGCTGCTGAAAGCAAAGAGCGGCTGTGAAGAAACAGGATATCCCTGCATCGCGGACGACAGCGGCCTTTGCGTGGATGCACTTGACGGTGCACCGGGCGTGTATTCCGCTCGCTTTTCCGGTGAACATGGCAACGACGAAGCCAACATACAAAAGCTTCTGTCGGCGCTGGACGGCGTTCCGGCTGAAAAGAGAACGGCGCATTTTGCGTGCGCGGTGTGCGTATGCTTTCCCGATGGAAGGCTTCTTGAAGTCACAGGCAAATGCGAAGGCGCCATCGGCTTTGAAAAAAGAGGGAATGACGGCTTCGGCTACGACCCCGTTTTTATGGTGGGAGAGCGTTCATTCGCGGAATTGACCGCCGACGAAAAAGACGCCGTTTCCCATCGCGGGAATGCGCTGCGTTTACTCGTGAAGGAGCTTCCGACCTATCTTGAAAAGGAGAACACATAATGACCGGAAAAGAAAGAGCCGGTTGGCGCGCAAAAGCCAACGGACTGGAGCCGCTGTTTCAAATCGGAAAAGGCGGCATCAACGATGCACTGTTAAAGCAAACGGACGACGCCCTTCGTGCACGTGAACTGATCAAATTGAAGGTGCTTTTGGAATCCTCTCCCGTTACGCCGCGAGAGGCAGCCGATCTGATTTCAGCCTCGCTGTCCGCCGAGGTCATTCAGGTCATCGGCGGTGTAATCGTGCTTTACCGTGAAAGCCCCGAACTGAAAGAGAAGGCGGCGCAGAAAGAGAAGAATAAAAAGCTTGCCGCCAAACGCGCAAAAGAAAAATTTTATGCCGAGCGTGACGGAAAAAAGAAAATCACGGTTCGTCGCGCAGGAAAACGCAAATGAAACGCGTCGGTCTTTTCGGCGGAACCTTTAACCCGCCGCATCTGGCGCATCTGCGTTTGGCCACGCTTGCCGCAGAACAGTGCGCACTTGACGAAATCATCATTATGCCGACGTTTTTGCCGCCGCATAAGCAGGCGACTCAGCTTCTTTCCGGCGAAGAACGCATGGAGCTGTGCAGACGCACCTTTACGTCATCTGTTTTTTCCTTCTGCGATTTTGAACTGAAAAAAGGCGGAAAGAGCTACACGGTTGAAACGCTGCGGCATCTCAAAGAAACCAATCCGGGCGACGAGCTGTTTTTGATCATCGGTTCGGATATGCTGCTGAGCTTTGATCGCTGGTACTGCTGGCAGGAGATTTTGCAGCTTTGCCGCTTGATCGTGCTTTCTCGTGAAGATGAAATCACGCAAGGCGAGCTTTCCGCTTTCGCCGAAAATGTTCTGCAACTTGACTCAGACGCATACGATGTTTTAAACTGTGCGCCGCAGACGCTTTCCTCCACGATGATTCGTGAAAAACTGCAGCGCGGCGAGGATGTTTCCTCTTATTTGACCCCAAAAGCCTATCAACGCATTATAGAAAAAGGGTACTACCGATGGACTTAATGGAACAAGCCCCGTATTTTATCACGATGCTGGAAAGCCGGCTCAAGCCCAAACGCTTTCAGCATTCGCTCAATGTTGCGCAAAGCGCGGTGGAGCTCGCCCTGCGTTTTGATGCAGACGCCGATAAAGCATATATTGCAGGTTTGCTGCATGACATTACAAAGAATGATTCGAATGAAAAGCAGTTGCAAATCTTTGAAAAGCATGGTATACTTTTATCCGACGTTGAAGAATGCAACCCGAAGCTTTGGCACGCCATGACCGGCAGCCTGTTTGTGCAGGACGTTTTTTCGATCACCGATGCGGAGATCATCGGCGCGATCCGTTATCATACGACCGGCAAAGCCGGTATGACGCTGCTGGAAAAGGTGGTCTTCATCGCCGATTACATCAGTGCGGAGCGGGATTACAAAGATGTTGACGTGATGCGCAGGCTGAGCACCTATAGCCTGGAGCAGGCGTCGCTTTATGCGCTGAAGTTTTCCCTTGCTTCGCTTTCGGAAAAGCAAAAACCTATCCACCCGGATAGTTTAGCATATTATAATGAACTTGTCATTCAGACTTCGAAAGGATTGATTTAATTGAAAGAAATCGAGCTTGCAAACGAGATTGTTAAAGTGCTTGATAAGAAAAAAGCGATCGATATCAAAATGATTCACATCACGGAATACTCCATCGTTGCGGATTATTTTATCATCGCCTCCGGTACTTCCAACACGCACGTCAAATCCCTTGCGGACGATGTGGAATACGAGATCGCTCAGATGGATGTCCGTCCCGATCATGTGGAAGGCCGCGCAACGGGATGGATCCTGCTAGATTACGGCAGCGTGATTGTGCATCTGTTTACCGGCGAGAGCCGCGAATACTATAATTTGGAACGTCTGTGGTCGGACGCGCAGCAGATGGATCTTTCCGAAATCACAACGGAAGCATAACCGAGTTTAAAAATTGGAGTGAGAGCATTGAATTACGATTTTAAAATGACTGAGAAAAAGTGGCAGGATCGCTGGGAAAAATCCGGCGTTTTCCACGCGGAAGATTTTTCCGACAAGCCGAAGTTTTACGCGCTTGTGGAGTTCCCGTATCCCTCCGGCGCCGGCATGCATGTCGGTCACATCAAGGCATATTCCGGTCTGGAAGTGGTTTCCAGAAAGCGCCGTATGCAGGGCTACAACGTCCTGTTCCCGATCGGCTTTGACGCTTACGGTCTGCCGACGGAAAACTACGCGATCAAAACCGGCATTCATCCGCGTCAGGTGACCGATCAGAACATTGAAAAGTTTTCCAGCCAGCTCAAGCGTGTCGGTTTTTCGTTTGACTGGAATCGTGTCATCGATACAACCGATATCCACTATTATAAATGGACGCAGTGGATCTTTTTGAAGATGTTCGAGCACGGACTCGCGTTCCGTGATAAAACGCTTGTCAACTACTGCCCGTCCTGCAAGGTTGTGCTTTCCAACGAGGATTCCCAGGGCGGAAAATGCGACATCTGTCACAGTGACATCGTGCAAAAGAGCAAAGACGTTTGGTATCTTCGCATCACGGAATACGCCGACAAGCTCCTGGAAGGCCTCGATCATGTGGATTACCTGCCGAATGTGCGTCTGCAGCAGGAAAACTGGATCGGAAAATCCACCGGCGCTTTTGTCAATTTCACGGTCAAGGATACTGACGAAACGCTGCGCATCTATACGACCCGGCCCGATACGCTGTTTGGCGTGACGTTTATGGTTATGGCGCCGGAGCATCCGATGCTTGACAAATATCAGTCGCAGATCAAGAACTTTGACGCTGTTTTGAATTACCGCGCAGAGTGCGCGAAAAAGACCGAGTTTGAGCGCACGCAGCTTGTGAAGGATAAGACCGGTGTGCGTCTGGACGGTTTTTGCGCAATCAATCCCGTCAACGGAAAAGAGATCCCGATCTTCATCTCTGACTATGTCATGATGGGCTACGGCACCGGCGCGATCATGGCGGTGCCTGCGCACGATCAGCGCGACTACGATTTTGCAAAAGAATTCGGCATCGACATCATCGAGGTCATCAAGGGCGGCGACATCTCCAAGGAAGCTTATACCGGCGACGGCGAGATGGTCAATTCCGATTTCCTTAACGGTTATACCAATAAAAAGGACTCCATCGCGCGGATGCTTGAATTCCTGTCGGAAAAAGGCATCGGCGAAAAGGGCGTTCAATATAAGATGAAAGACTGGGCATTCAACCGTCAGCGCTACTGGGGTGAACCGATCCCCATTGTGCATTGCCCGAAGTGCGGCATGGTCGCTGTGCCGTATGACGAGCTTCCGCTCAAGCTCCCCGATGTGAAAAACTTTGAACCCGGCTCCGACGGTGAAAGTCCGCTGGCAAAGATCGATTCCTTTGTCAACTGTAAGTGCCCGAAGTGCGGCGGCGACGCTAAGCGCGAAACCGATACCATGCCGCAGTGGGCTGGTTCATCGTGGTATTTCCTGCGTTATATCGATCCGCACAACGACGAACATTTTGCCGATATGGATAAGCTGAAATACTGGGGTATGGTCGACTGGTACAACGGCGGCATGGAGCATGTGACACGACACATGATCTATTCCCGTTTCTGGCATCGTTTTCTGTATGATATCGGCGAAGTGCCGTTCCCGGAGCCGTATGCCAAGCGCACAGCGCAGGGTCTGATCCTCGGCCCCGACGGCGACAAGATGTCGAAATCCAAGGGCAATGTTGTTGACCCGAATGATGTTGTCGACGTATATGGCGCTGACGTTCTGCGCACCTATGTGCTGTTCATGGGCGACTATGAAAAGGCATCTCCGTGGTCGGAAAGCTCTGTGCGCGGCTGCAAGCGTTTCATTGACCGCACATGGAACCTGCAAACGATCATGACGCCGGAAGAGGGCTATTCCGCAAAACTGGAAACATCGTTCCACAAGGCGATCAAAAAGGTTTCCGAAGACACGGAATCGCTGAAATACAACACTGCAATCGCAACGCTCATGGCGCTGCTCAACGAGATCTATGACGCCGGTTCGATCACGAAGGGCGAGCTGAAAACCTTCATTTCGCTCCTCAACCCGATCGCACCCCATGTGACGGAAGAGCTAAACGAGGTCATCGGCGGAAAACAGATGCTTGCCGTTTCACCCTGGCCGACTTATGACGAAGCGAAATGCGTGGATAACGAGATCGAGATCGCGGTGCAGGTCAGCGGCAAGATCAAGGCGCGTCTGATGATTCCGGCCGATGCCGACAGTGACGCTGCCATCGCCGCCGCTAAGAGCAACGCTAGCGTTGCCGCCGCGCTGGAAGGAAAGCAGATCGTCAAAGAGCTTTATGTCAAAGGAAGACTTGTGAACATTGTTGCGAAATAAATATTAATAATTTCAGCACGAAAAGAACGTAATTTTTGCAATTTTTCTCTTGACAAGCACATGTGATTCATGTATAATATACATTGCATCCTATGTGGAAATATACCCCTGCTAACAGGCGGAGGGAGGGAATTATAGATGAGTCAGGTAAAAGTGAAAGAAAACGAATCTCTGGACAGTGCCCTGAGACGTTTTAAGAGACAGACTTCCCGTGACGGTATCATTCAGGAGGTTCGTAAAAGAGAACATTACGAAAAGCCTTCCGTTGCAAGAAAAAAGAAGTCTGAGGCCGCTCGTAAGCGCAAGTTTAAGTGAGAATACTAAGGGAGCTGTCTTAGGACGGCTCCTTTCTTTTGAGGAGTCCTGCATTTTTTATGTCTATTCAAGCATTGAAAGAGTCGATGAAAGAGCTGAAAGGTGTTTCATTGATTCTCAGTGAAGAAAACATCCTTTATTTTACCGGCTTTTTTTCCACAAACGGCGTTTTGCTGGTGACAGGGGAGACCGCGTTGTTTTATACCGACGGTCGTTATATTGAGGCGGCACAAAACCGAATCACATCCTGCGATGATGTGCTGCTTTTAAAAACCTTTGATGAATCCGTTTTACCGACACTGAAAACATTCAACTTTGAGAATATTTATGTAGAGGATGAGCGTCTGAGCTACGCGCGAGTTGAAAAGCTCAAAAAAGTGCTCCCTGCGCCTTTGCAAACCGGCGTTCTTGACGAGATCATCCGGAAGATTAGAAAAGTCAAAATTGAGGAGCAGACAGATAAGATCATTGCGGCACAGCGCATTGCGGAACAGGCGCTGGAAGTGATCAAACCGCAAATCGTTGTCGGCGCAGTGGAACGTGAGCTTGCGTTGGAGCTGGATTATTCCATGCTGCGCCTCGGAGCGCAGGCGCTTTCGTTTGAAACGATTTTTGTTTCCGGTGCAAATTCATCCATGCCGCACGGTGTTCCGACCGATAAAAAGATCGAGTACGGTGATTTCGTCACGATTGACTTCGGCGCCGTTGTGGACGGTTATCACAGCGATATGACCCGCACCTTTGCGGTTGGAACTGTGAGCAACAAACAGAAAGATGTCTATGAAACTGTTTTGCGCGCACAGCTCAATGCCATTGAAGCGATTCTTCCGGGAAAACGCTGCAGCGATATGGACAAAATCGCGCGTGACGTGATCGCTCAGCGCGGTTACGGCGAATTTTTCAACCATTCGCTCGGTCACGGCGTCGGGGTCGAAATCCATGAACCGCCATATCTTTCCGCAAAAAGCGAGGAAACGCTGGAAGTCGGCAATGTCGTCACAGTGGAACCCGGCATTTATTTGCCCGGTGAATTCGGCGTGCGCATTGAAGACATGGGTTTGGTCACGGAAAACGGATACAGGAACTTTACAAAAGCGCCGAAAGCGCTTGAAATACTGTAAGCAAAGGAGAAAGCGGCGTGGAATTGCATGAAAATAAAACGCAGGCGGAGCAGGCACTGCTGGTCAGCGTTGATACCGGCGAATTCGACGCCGAACTTTCCATTGATGAATTAGAAGAGCTTGCGCACACGGCGGGGGCCGAGGTGGTCGGAAAGATCATTCAAAAGCGTCCCCATGCCGAAGCAGCAACCTTTGTCGGTTACGGCAAGCTCGCGGAGATCATCATGTTTTGCGAAAATATGCATGTTGATCTGCTGATTTTTGACAGTGAGCTGACGCCTTCGCAGCAGCGCAACCTTGAAAAGCTGACGAAGGTGCGCGTGATTGACCGCACGATGCTGATTCTCGACATCTTCGCCGCGCGGGCCCGTTCCAGTGAAGGAAAGCTGCAAGTGGAGCTTGCGCAGCTCAAATATTCCCTGCCGCGTCTTGCCGGGCAAGGGCAGGCGCTTTCCCGTCTTGGCGGCGGCATCGGCACCAGAGGACCCGGCGAAACGAAGCTGGAAAGCGATAAACGCCATATCCGCCGCCGGATCCAAAAGCTGGAGGAAGAGCTTCGGCAGATGGAAAAACGCCGCTCTCTGCAGCGAAAGCGGCGAAAAAAAGACGGCGTGACCTCCATTGCGATCGTCGGCTATACGAATGCCGGCAAATCCACGCTGATGAACACCCTGACCGATGCAGGCGTGCTCGCGGAGAATAAGCTTTTTGCAACGCTTGATCCCACAGCGCGCGCTTTGAAGCTGCCCGACGGACGTGACGTGATGCTGATTGACACAGTCGGCCTGATCCGCCGTTTGCCGCATAAGCTTGTGGAAGCGTTCAAATCCACGTTGGAAGCCGCTGCGGAAGCCACGCTGATCCTCAATGTCTGCGACGCGTCAGATGAAAACTGCAGCGAACATCTGGAAGTGACAAAAGCGCTGCTGGATGAGCTCGGCTGCGCCAACACGCCCATCATTTCCGTGATGAATAAATGTGATCTTGTCGGTAATATTTATTCCATGCCGACCTTCGGCAACACTTGTTTGATCTCCGCACTGCAGAACAAGGGCATCGATCAACTGCTTGAAACGATCATGAAAATGCTGCCGCAGACGCGCCGCGAGGTGCGCTTGCTCATTCCGTATCAATCCGGCGGTGAAGCTGCGTTTTTACGTGAAGAATGTACCGTGCTTGAAGAAGACTACCGTGAAGACGGCGTTTATTTGCGTGCGATGATTGACATTTCTTTACTCGACCGGTTTAAGGACCGGCTGATCACCGAGTGATTCGTCCGCTTCGAGCACATCGAGCGGCTGCATGAAGCCGTCAAGCGTGATGTTTGAGATATCGCCGCCGATGACGACGCCGTCAAACAGTAAAAGATTCGCCCGGATTGCATCGCTGTTTTCCTCATAACCCGGATAGTTCAGCACGCGGTAAGACAGGCTTTGGACGGTTTTGCCGCAATACGCCGTAAGGTCAAAAGATTGCTGCTTTTGCAGCTCGTTATAGTGTTCATACACTTTGTCAAGCGGATCGGGAATTGTCACTTCTTTGCTTTCCACCGGCGTTTCTTCCACTTCCCAGCCGAACTGCGAAAGAAAAGAAACACAGTCCTGTGCCGTTTGCGCGCGATAGCTGATGCTGTTTTCTTCTTTTTCCGGCAAAGGATTTCCTCTTCCGATAAAGTAAAGCACAGCAATCACAACAAAAAGGATGATGGCAAATACAGCAATCGCCGCTTTTAATTTGGATGATTTTACTGATACGATAAACATAATCACAAGCCCTTCCGAACAATCATAAGATACTTATATCTATGCGTCTGTGCTTTCAAACATACATGACGCGCAGCAAAGGATGCTTTCCATGGACTATATCCCGTTCAATTCCAGAAATGCCGTTTTCAAATCGCCGTTTTCTGCGGTGCGTGAAGGTGACACTGTTACGTTTCAAATCATACTTCCGCGTTCTCTGCAGTGCAGCGGCGTTCGTTTTGTTATCCACAGGGATTCTCAAACAGAATCGTATTATTCCATGCGCTGGTACGCGATGGAGGGCTTTGACAACGAGTGGTGGCGGCTGGAGTTCAAGGCGCAGGAAAGCGGTCTTTATTTTTATCGGTTCGATTATGACACGCCGTTCGGCACAACGTCGATCCGGCAAAATTCCGGCGGCTTGGGGCTGCTTTCGGGCGGAAAGCATGACTGGCAGCTCACGGTGTATGATCGAGCGTTCACGTCTGTTGACTGGCTCAAAGGGGGGCTGATCTATCAGGTGTTTCCCGACCGGTTTGCAAAATCAAACCAACCGAAAAAGAACGTGCCCTCCGATCGCGTTCTGCGAGATGACTGGGGCGGTGAACCGCTCTGGCGGCCGACAGCCGAAGGAAAAGTGCTCAACAACGATTATTTCGGCGGTGATCTTGCCGGCATTGCGCAAAAGCTGCCCTATCTGTCGTCGCTCGGTGTGACCTGCCTTTATATCAACCCGATTTTTGAAGCGCACAGCAACCATCGCTATGACACTGCCGATTATGAAGTGATCGATCCGCTGCTCGGCACCGACGCCGATTTAAAAGCACTTTGTGAAAAGGCAAAGGACTTTGACATTTCTGTTATTTTGGACGGTGTGTTCAGTCATACGGGGGATGACAGCAAATATTTTAACAAATACGGCCGCTATCATTCTGTTGGTGCATATCAATCGAAAAACAGTCCGTATTATGACTGGTATAAATTCAAAAAGTGGCCGAACAAATATGAATCCTGGTGGGGGATCGACATCCTGCCGGAGGTGCAGGAGGAGCAGCCTTCCTTTATTGCATATATAACAGGAAAAGACGGAATTGCACGGCGCTGGCTGCGCTGCGGTGTGCGCGGGTGGCGGCTCGACGTTGCGGATGAATTGCCCGATGAGTTTCTTGACGCATTCCGCACGGCGGTCAAAGCAGAAAAAAGCGATGCGCTCGTTCTCGGCGAAGTATGGGAGGATGCGTCCAACAAAACAAGCTACGGCAAACGCAGACGCTATTTGCAGGGCAAGCAGCTCGATTCCGTGATGAACTATCCGTTCGCCGATGCGATTCTTGATTTTGTGCGCAGCGGCATCGTGGAGGGCTTTTCCGATAAGATCTACACGATCCTCGAAAACTATCCGAAATGTGTCATCGATACGCTGATGAATCACATCGGCACGCACGACACTATGCGCGCGATCACAGCTCTGGTCGGTGATGAATGTGAGTTTCACGACCGTGAATGGCAAAGCCGGCAAACGCTCAGCGATGAGCAGTACGCAAAGGGCGTAAAGCTGCTCAAACTTGCCGCGGTGATCCAATACACACTGCCCGGTGTGCCGTCGCTGTATTACGGCGACGAAGCCGGTATGCAGGGCTACAAAGATCCGTTTAACCGCGTCTGTTATCCCTGGGGCAGTGAAAATCGTGATTTGATCGCGTTTTATCAAAAGCTCGGACACATTCGCAAGACAAGCGACTGCCTGCGGGAAGGCTCATTTTTCACGCTCTCTGAAATGCTCTCCTGCCTTGCGTTTGAACGAGTCGGCGAACAAGACGCGCTGCTTGTGATCGTAAACCGGAACAGCCATCCGATCACCTACGATCTGCCGGAAAAATGGCAATATACAAAAAATCTGCTGAGTACTGCCGAAGTGACACACTGCGTGTTTGTGGACGCACTTGACGCGGTGATTTTGAAAAAGGAGAAGGAAGCATGAGCGCTTGGACCGAAGTGAAAATCTGCGTTGACGCAAAAGACGTTGACAAAGCAGGGGACATTGCAACCATGGTTGTACCCTACGGAATTTACATTGAAGATTACAGTGATCTTGAAGCACAGGCCTGGGAGGTTGCGCATATTGATCTGATCGATGAAGCGCTGCTGGCGAAGGACCGCAATCAGGCGTTTGTACATATTTACATCTCCCCGGAGGAAAACCCGCTGGAGGCTGTTGCGTTTTTGCGTGAACGCTTGACGGCGGAGCATATCAAAAACGAGATCGTGACCGGCGAATGTCATAAGGAAGAATGGGAAAACAACTGGAAACAGTATTTCCACACGATGGAGATCGGCGACCGTCTTGTTATTAAGCCGAAGTGGGAGGATTATGACAATCCTTCCGGCAAGCGCGTGCTTTCCATCGAACCCGGACTCGCGTTCGGCTCCGGCACGCATGAAACGACGCGGCTGTGTCTGGAAACGCTTGAAAAGCATATCAGCGCGAACACGGAAGTGCTCGACATCGGCTGCGGCAGCGGTATCCTTTCCATCGCGTCGCTGCTTCTCGGCGCCAAGCGTGCAGTCGGCGTGGATATCGACGCGCTGGCAGTGAAGACCGCGCAGGAAAACGGAAAAGAAAACGGCTTCACTGCGCCGCAATACGAAGTGTTACAAGGCAATCTGACCGATAAAGTCAGCGGAAACTTTGACGTTGTGGTTGCAAACATCGTGGCGGACGTGATCGTGATGTTTTGCAAACAGGTCGGCGCGTTCATGAAAGAGAACGCTGTGTTCATCACCAGCGGCATCATTGACACGCGCGAACAGGACGTGATTGACGCGTTCCGGGAAAACGGCTTTACGATCACAAAGCGCTGCACGGACAAAGGCTGGGTCTGCTTCACCTGTGTGAGGGATGCGCAATGAAGCTGTTGATCGTGCGCCACGGTGACCCGGATTACGCCCATGATGCGCTGACGAAAAAGGGAAAGCGGGAAGCAAAGCTGCTTTCGAAGCGGCTTTCCAAGCTGCAAAATGTCTCTTTTTACTGCTCTCCGCTCGGCAGAGCGCAGGACACAGCCTCCTATACACTGAAAAAGAAAAAATCGAGCGCCAAAACGCTCGACTGGCTCGAAGAATTCTGCGGTCGCATCACGCTGGACGGCAAAGAGCAAATCTGCTGGGATCGTCTGCCGTCCCAGTGGACGGAGCAACCGATTTATTATACCGATGAATGGTATCAAGGCGCACTTTTTGAATCCGGCAATGTCAAAGCGGAATATGACCGCGTCGCCGCCGGGCTGGATGCCCTGTTGGAAGCACACGGTTACCGCCACTGCGGAAATCATTTTGAAGCGGTTTTTCCGAACAGTGATACCGTTGTTCTGTTTTGTCATTTCGGTGTTGAATCCGTGATCCTCTCCCATCTTTTCGGTGTGTCGCCGATGATCTTTTGGCATAACACCTGTGCGTTGACCTCCTCCGTTACAACGCTGCTAACAGAGGAGCGCGAAAAGGGGATCGCTGTTTTTCGAATGAACGGCTTTTCAGATATTTCCCATCTGTATGCGGGGCATGAGCCGCCGTCATTTCAGGCGCGGTTTTGCGAGCTGTACAGCAACAAAGATGAACGTCACTGAGTGAACTTGACATTTTGTTTGTGTCCGCTTATAATGAATCCATAAAGAAACGGAAAGGGGCAGCAATATGAAAGATATTTACGCACCGTTGATGACGCCTTGGAAAATCGGCAACTGCGAAATCAAGAACCGCTTTGTACTCACCAGCATGGGCGGCACAGATCTGTTCGGCTGGATGGAGAAAAACCATTTTGACAAAGTCGGCGCCCGTTTTTTGATGGAGGTTGCAAAAAACAATTGCGGCCTTGTGCTGCCGGGCTGTCAGCCGGTTTATAATCCGATGCTCGGCCAGTGGCTGCACAAGAACAAAAAGATGTTCCGTGATCTGAAAGCATGGATGCCGGAATTTCATAAAACGGGCGCAAAGCTGTTTGTGCAGCTCACCGCCGGTTTCGGCCGTTCGTTCACGATCAGCTCCATGATGGAGATGCTGTATTCCAATCCCGTGCTGCGTGTGCTCAGCAAGCCGTTCATGGATCTTGACAAGATCACTGCATCCGCCAGCGCGTCACCGAACCGCTGGTCAGATAAAGTGCCGTCCAGAGAGATGACCGTGGAAGAGATCCACACGTTTGTGGACGCGTTTGCGCAGTGTGCAAAGCTGCTGCAGGAGGCCGGTGTAGACGGCGTTGAGATTCACGCGGTCCATGAAGGCTATCTGCTCGATCAGTTCACGCTCGGCTATGTCAACAAGCGCACGGACGAATACGGCGGCTCCTTTGAAAACCGCTATCGCTTCGCCGTGGAGATCGTGCAGGCGATCAAAGCGGCCTGCGGCAAGGATTTCCCGGTTTCGCTGCGTTACAGCATCCTGTCCAAGACCAAGGGCTTCCGTCAGGGTGCGCTGCCCGGCGAAGAGTATGAAGAAGTCGGCCGCGATATGGAAGAAAGCGAACGCGCGGTCAAATATCTGCAGGACGCCGGATATGATATGCTCAACTGCGACAACGGCACCTACGATGCGTGGTACTGGGCGCATCCGCCGATCTATATGCCGGAGAACTGCAATCTTGACGATGTGGCGCACATCAAAAAATTCTGCGATATCCCCGTTGTCTGTGCAGGGCGCATGGATCCAGCGGTCGCGGCAAAAGCGGTTGCGAACGGCGACATTGACGGCGCGGGCTTTGCACGCCAGTTCCTTGCCGATCAGGAATGGATCACAAAGCTGATTGAAGACAAAGAGGACGACATCCGTCCCTGCATTCTTTGCCACAACGGCTGCTTTAATATGTGCCATTATAAGGGCGTTCCCAACGATCAGGAGCTTTCCGATTCCCTGCATCTTTCGCGCTGCGCGATCAACGCGGAAACGATGCAATGGAACAAGCACTACATCAAAAAAACATCAGCGCCGAAAACAGTGCACATCATCGGCGGCGGCATCGGCGGCATGGAAGCTGCGCGTGTGCTGAAATTGCGCGGCCATCAGCCGGTCATTCACGAAAAGAGCGGCGTGCTCGGCGGCACCTTTATTCCGGCTTGTGCAGAATCCTATAAAGGAAAGCTGCGCGATCTGCTGACATGGTACCGCAGACAAATGACAGAGCTGGGTATCGAGGTTCATCTGAACGACGAGGTCAAAGACGCTTCTGCTTTCGGTGACGCTCCTGTAATCATCGCAACCGGCGCCACGCCGAGGTATTTGCGCATGGTCAAAGGCTATGATCGTATGATTGAAGGCTGCGATTATCTCAACGGCACGCCGGTCGGCAACACCGTTGCCGTGATTGGCGGCGGACTCACCGGCAGCGAGATCGCGTATGAACTTGCACTGCAAGGCAAAAAGCCCATCATTGTGGAAATGAAGAATGACCTTGTCAGTCAGAAAGGCGTATGTCTTGCAAATTCGTCTTATCTGCGTGAGTGGTTTGCTCTGCATCAGGTGCCGGTTTATCTGGAAACGACGCTGAACGAAGTGAAAGACGGCGCAATCGTTTGCAAAAAGAAAGACGGCACCACCTTTGAAGTGCCGTGCGATTCGGTCATTAGCTGCGCTGGTTATATTCCGGCGCCGCTGACACAGGAAAAAGCAAAGAACCGCTATCTTGTGGGCGACTGCCTTGCGGTCGGAAATTTGCGCTCCGTGATCTGGCGCGCATATGAAGTTGCGATGAAAATCTGATGATTCAAGAAGAAAAGCGCTTGCGTTTCTGCAGGCGCTTTTTGTGCTTTTAAACGGCTTCCGACCGTTTCGGAAAGTAGGGCTTGAAATAGTTGCTGAATTCGCGCACCTTCGGTTGTGTGAATTCCAAAAAGTCCTGCACCGTGCAGGGGCTTTCGCTCTTGGACCACCATTTGATCAGTCCCACAACGGCGCCGGCATAGTAGTTTGCGATCATCGGCACCTGATGATCCAGGCTGTCAGTCAGCAGGGGATTGGACTTGATTTTTTCCTCAATCAGTGACGCGATCGCCGTGGTGAGAATATCATGAAATGAGGACGCCGCTTTGTCTGTGCTGACTGCAGCGAGAAAGTCCTTGTTGGTTTCCACAAACAGCAGCACCTTATAGATGATGCGCGTGATATTCTTTCGCATGGATTCCGTCGTCTGGCTCGGATCCATGTTTTCAAAGCCGAGATCATCGATCTTCATGCGGAAACAGGTATTCAAAAAGTCATATTTATCCACAAAGTGCTTGTAAAAGGTTGCACGGTGCACGCCAGCGGCGTCGCAAATTTCAAGGACAGTCAAATCCTCAAAGCTCTTTTCCTTGAGCAGATTCGCGAGCGCATCATTTAATAGCTGATAGGTGCGCTTGACTCTGATATCCATTTTCTTCATAACTGCCTCCTTTACTGCATTTCACCGTTTTCAAACAGATTGGCTTTGATATCCTCCGCCATTTTTTTCAAACGGTCGATCTGTTTTTTTGTATATGCTTCAAAGGGAATGTTGTTGCGGAAAAAGCGGCTGAACTGCTTGTTCTTTTTGCCTTCCTTATTCTTCACGGAAAAGCGCAGCTCAAACTGTGACAGTGTTTCCTGAATCTGCTCCAGAATTTCATTGCGTTTATCGTTCAGTTTTTCGTTGCCTTCCACAAAGGAAAGCTGCAGCGATTCATACGTGTCACCGATGGAGTTTTTGATGCTGGAAAGCCCGCCGGAGACCGTTTCGGTCAAACTGCGAAGCTTATCCTGCAGCTTGCGGATGTCGAGCGCCTTGCGTACGGCATTGGAAACGTCCAGCGCAAGGATGGCAAGCAAAGCAATGGAAATATAAATAAGGATGTTTTCCGGCACGGAACGCAGAAGCAAGTCCACATGGGGATGAATGACTTCCACAAAACCGACAGCGCCGATGCCCCAGAAAATCGTATGTTTCAAACAGATGCGTCCGCGCAGGTTCATGAATTCATAGGTGTAATCCCACCAGCGCGCATGGAACAGCGTTTCCATCATCAGCGACGTCAGATATTCCACTCCGTCACAGAGCACCATGCCGAGCAGGAAGGTGTAAAACGGCTGACCGCGAAACGGATTATAAAGTAAAACCGTCATTACAAGCGCACCGGTACCGTAGATCGGACAAAGCGGGCCGGTTAAAAAGCCGCGGTTGATCAGTCGTTTTTCGCCGATCGAGCAATAGGTGCTTTCGATACACCAGCCTGTGATGCTGTAGAAGAAAAACTCAACGATATAATAGGCGACAAAATTATTCATAAGAGATTCCCTCAAGATCGCGCAAAAAGCGTTCACGGTATTTTTTGTTCAGTGAATACAGCAACTCGCGCGTCGCACAATATTTATCGGAAAGACTGACGATCAGACCTTCTTTGCTCTTCGGAAAACGCAGTGTCAGCGGCCACATATGTGAACGGATGATATCGGTTTCTTTTTTTGTAATTTCGGGAAAAAGCTCTTTTGCGTTGAGCGCCGCGTAGTTCGGATGCTTATAACCGTGCAGTCTGTGCCATTTTCCGGTTTCACCGTCGCGCCAGTCGTAATAAAATAGATCATGCATCACTGCGCCGACAGCAGCGGAGCGGTAATCCAAACCGAACTTTTTGCAGGTGACATAGGCCACAAAAGAAACGGACGTGATGTGCTGCAGGCGATCGATTTCCAGATGCTGTTCATATTGCTTGAGCGACTGTACCTCGTCGGAATTGTAAATGTCACCGACTACATCGAAAAAGCCCTCATCGTTTTTGTCGTTCAGCCGATATGCTTTGCAGTATGTTTCATATAATTTGCTCAAAATGATTTCCCCTCTGAAAGAATAATTGAATCAAATCTCACCGTTTTCAAAGCGCTGCAGCAAAAATCGAGCAACAGCATCGGTTTCACAGGTGTCGATCACGCCGGTCGCAACTTTTTTCAGCGCGTCGCAGGCGTTTCCGACAGCGTAAGCCTCATCGGCCGCTTCAAACAGAGCGATGTCGTTGTGGTTGTCGCCGAATGCAACGATTCTGTCAGCGCCGACAAGCGCTTTGACGTCCTTTGCGCCGCTGGCTTTGGAGATGCCGGCTTTCATGCCTTCCAAAAAGTAGCAGCCGGTGTAGGTGTCGGGATAATAATTCCAGTCGATGCCCGAAAGCGTGGAAACCTCATGATAAATCGCGTCGATTTCCTCATGTTTGTCCAGCGTCACCGCGTAAATCAGATCGCCGGTACCGTCATAATTGTAGTTCTCAACCTGAACGAATCCTTTATTGTAAAACCCGTCCCGCGCGGAAACATATTCGCGCTGCGGCGCATTTTCAAGCCAGCGATATTCCACACGCAAATTGCTTTCACTTTCAAAATAAAGCATCGGGTTTTTGCCGTGCTTGAGAAAAATGCGCTCCACTTCCTTGCCGTCGGCAATGTCGATCGTGTGATGCCGCAGCGTTTTATGCTCCACCGGATCGTAGATACAAACGCCGTTCATCAGCACCAGCGGACTGTTCAGGTGGATTTCCCGAAACATCGGGATCACCGTCGCATAGGTGCGTGCCGTTGAGATCGAAAACAAAACGCCGTTGTCCAAAAGGTGGTTCATGATGTTTTTTGAAGTCTCACCGATCTGTGCATTTGGATGCAGAAAGGTCCCGTCAAGGTCTGTCAAGTAGAGTGTTTTGCCCATAAAAACGCGCTTTCTCCTTTGAGATTGTTTACATTATACCACATTTGTATATGAAAAGGCAACCTGAAGACCGAAGAAAGGCGAAGATTTCTAAATTGTTCATGAATTTGTGATGTTCTTCCTGCGATTTCCGTCTTTTTGTGAAAAATGTATTGAAATAATTCTGAAAACCAGTATAATAATGTTATATCATATCGTGCAACAGAACAAATTTGTTGCATTTCGTTTAAAAGGGGAAGTTATGTTAGGAGAATTCGTCAAGGTACGAGTCACTGCTCCCATGTATTCCTTCAATAAACATCGCGGGTTCAAGTATCGGCTGAACTACGGTGTCGTTGAAGGACTGTCTTTGCCGAAAAATACGATTCGCGGCGCGTATATTATGGGCATCCATCATCCGGTCCGCAATTTTGAAGGTCGAGTGATCGCAATCGTGCGCCGGTTCGGCGGCAAGGGCGTTGTCTGGGTTGTTGCTCCGAAAAGTACCAGATTTATCATTAACGATATCAAAAAAGCAATCTCGTTTGCCGAAGGCACGACCGGCTACAGTGTGGAATGTTTTTATGAATCTTCCTGCGGCGCTGTTGTGTTCCGTGAAGATGAACGGGGAAAAAAGCAATTTTTACTCATCCGCAACAAACGCTCGGCACACTGGGGCTTCCCGAAGGGACATGTGGAACCCGGCGAAACCAATGAAGAGACAGCAAAACGCGAGGTGCTGGAGGAAACCGGCATTGAGATTGAGCTGCTGCCGGAGTTTTCCCGCCGTTCGGAATATACCATTCAGGGGAAGATCGAAAAGTCCGTTGTCATTTTTCTTGCAAAAACCACACAGGAAGACTATGTGATGCAGCAGGAAGAAATTGAGGAGTGCGGCTGGTTTTTATTTGACGACGCCATGCGCACCTTGAACTATGACAACGACAAGCGCATTTTGACCCAGGCGCAGCAATACATGTTAGACCACCATATTTGAGGGCTGTTTATGGCTGAAACCTTTGCACAAGCTGTAATTGACCGCTTCGGCGACAGTGTTTCGTCGGAGCTTCTTGTATTTTTAATTTCACTGCTTCCGATATTGGAGCTGCGCGGCGGCATGATCGCAGCAAGGATTCTCGGGCTGCCGTTTTTGAAAGCATTTGTGTTTTGCTTTATCGGAAACATGGTGCCGATTCCGTTCATCCTTTTGTTTATCCGCAGAATTTTTCAATGGCTCAAGCGCTTTTCGTTTGTGAACGGCACCATCGAACGCCTGGAAGCGCGCTCGGTTCGAAAGGCGGCAACGGTCAAAAAATATCGGCTGTGGGGGTTGCTGCTGCTCGTTGCGATCCCGCTGCCCGGCACAGGGGCCTGGACCGGCGCTTTGGTCGCGGATCTTCTGGATATCCGCATCAAGCATGCGCTGCCTGTGATTGCCGCCGGTGTTTTGATCGCGGGCGCCATCATGTCTGCTGTGACGTATGGAATCTTTTAGTTTATAATAAAGAAAACCGCCGGTTGGGGCTCCTTATTTGCCCTTACCGGCGGCTTGTTATATAGTGATAGAATGTAAATAACGATCAATTTCCTCGTGGCTTTGAAAGGTTATAATGTTTAGGTTCGGCAGTTTTGAAAAGCGAAGCAGTATCGCGGGCCGCGTTTTTTCCTGAAACGATTTGATGTAGTTCAAAAAATCTTCATTCGGTTCAAGTTCGCAAGCGATATCGTTCCTTTTCTTATCCCGTTTCATCACACCTTGCAAACAATCTGCGGTTGGTAAATCAAAGAAATAAACAATATCACAGCGCTTTAACCTGTGCATCATCGTTTTACCGTAGTTGCCATCCATAATCCAGCGATCGGTTCGCATGATTTTTCGCTGTTCTTTCAAAAAGGCACGATGCTTTAAGTGGCTTTGATCCGGTTTCCAGTAGATGTTGTCGAGATGATAAAGCGGCAGGTCGCTGATCTGTGCAAGCTGCTTTGAAAAGGTGCTTTTTCCTGCGCCGCAACAACCGATAACAACAACTTTTTTATAAGGGAAAGACTGGCCCATACGTTATTACGCCTGCTGCGTTGCGGAGTTGACCGAATACACCGTCAGCACTTTTTCGGTCGTTTCCTTCAGATCTATCGGCTGCGCAGAAGAATCATATTCCTTCCGCTCCCATGTCCAGCGGTTTTCCATTCGGAAGAAATCCGGCTCCTTTGTTGCTTTTCCTTCCAAAATCGCAAGGCAATGCTTGATCCATGCCTGCCAGCGCATTCCGTAAAAATCCTTTGTCAGCCCGGCCCACTGCTTGTTGGAATAGTCATGCAGTCCGCCGGGATTGGCCGCTTGTTCTGAGCCTGCCCAAGTCGTGATCTGTGCGCGGGCGTTGAATTCAAACAGCTGCTTTGAAAAATCGTCATAGGCCGCAGCGCGATCTTTTGCCTGTTTCAGCCAGGTGCCGAGCAGGAAGGTTTTTTCGGCGGAAAGCACATGATCGGTATATTGAATGAGCTGCAAAAATTTGTCTGCCCATTTGCGGTATTCGATCACATCGCGTTTTTCAAAAGCGTCGTCAAGGTTCTTCTGATATTCCTGCGCCGTGTTGGCGAGAATTTGCTTGAGAAAGTCAACAAGATCAAATCGGTAGCCCTCATAATCGAGGAAGGCATCCATGTTCTGCGTAAAGCAGCGCACAGCCGCTTCAAAATCGCGCTTTTCATACGCAATGATGTGATTGCCCCAGGACGAAGCTGACTTCGGGTGCAGCTTCGGACGCACATTGATCACCGATTCCGGCGCGCCTTCGCCTTTTTCGTTCAGTTCAGGGTTATAGACCGTATCATTGAGCATCTGCAGCGCCTTTTCCATGCTGTCGGGACAACTCCCGTAGCGGCGCACTGCATAGCCGCGCAGCCAGGCATTCAGATCGACCGGCTCAATTTTGTCAGTGTCCGTCCAGATGGTTTCAAAGAACAGGTCAAAAATGATCGGATTCGAAAACGTCGCCTCCGGCGTGATACCGACGCCTTTCATGTGCTGCGCTGTGTTTGCGGCGCGTGCCACCTCGTGTGCAATCGTGCGCAAATGACCGTGCAGACCCATGCGGCCGCCGAAATTGTTGAGCATGCAGTAGACCCAGGGTGTATTCATAAATTCGCGGTCCAAAAAGGTTTCCCAATGTGGTCGTTTTTCGGCATAAAGATCGAGCACCAGCGTGTGCGCTTTCCACGGCGCAATGCCTTCGATCAGCGCGCGCGACGGATTTTCGCCCCAGGATTGCAGGATCCATACCGCGTCCGGATCGCTTTCCAGCAGAGACTCCATGATCGTTTTTCCGACGGTGGAAAGATTCATCGCGCCGGCTTTGCCGCCTTCGTGGAACGGATCGGTTGCGTAAAAATGCGTTGTATCGCCGAACACTTCCTTCTGGCAGTCATAGAAAATCGCGGCGAGTCTGCGGTAACAATCGGTGTTGGTGCGCAGCATTGCAGGACGCTCCAGACCGTTCCAAAGACCTTGCAGGATGATGGAAGCGTCGCTGATGTGCGCTTTGACGTCTGTCGGCACCATGCCGGAAAAGCCCTGCAAAACAGGCTGCATACCGAGTTTTCGCATAAACAGATGATTGCGCCGCGCCAGCTTTGTGCGGTCTGTGAAGAACTGCATCGGAACAGGACCACCACAGCCGTAAATGTTTGCCATGTTGAACCAGGCATAATAGGCCGGGCCGGTGATGAAGCTGCGCGCTTCGTCGTTCGTGTAACCGAGCCGCACCAAAAAGCGGCGCCAGACCTCTTCGAGTGCAGTGATGTCGAGGATAACATTGACGCCTTGCAGCGCAAGCCAGTCCAGTTCGCGCTGCCATTCTGTTTCGCCCCAAAAAGGCATCGTGTAGGAAAGCGCGCAGTAGTTATAGGCATAGCGCACCTTGAACGGCGTTGTGCGGCGCATGGGGGCACCGAGCTTCGGCAGGGGAGACGGCATATGGCGGTTACAGCCGACTTGAGAAATATGTACGTTGCAGTAGTGCTTCAGGTACCAGCCGAGACCGGCGGCAAGGTTGATGCCGCTGTTGGCGGTAATGCGCACTTTTTCGCCGGCGTCTTCGAGTGTGAACTCCTCTTGCTCACCCTTGTTCAAAACAAAATCAAAGCAGTCCTTGTATTGTTCGCCGACTGTGCGGCCAACAAGGGCATACAGCTCGTCAATGGTGTCTTGATCGGTAATCGTTACGTTGTATTCACTTTCGGAGAACGAGCAGGGCACTTTTACATCCGCTTTCCGAACGGGTTTTCCCGTATCCTCTCCAAACAGTGAAACGCCGCGCACACGCGCATAGGACGAGCAGGAATCGTATTTGATCAAAAAGCGGATGCTCGCCGCTGAAAAATTGCAACTGAGATCATAAACGCTGCAAATTTTCTCGCTGTCCTGACGCAGAACCTCATAAAAATTTACGCCGTCTTCGCTTGCGAACACGGAAAAAATGCAGTAGATGTTTTTCGGCACCGTGAGCACAATGCGCTCGATTGTATGAATGGTTTCAAAACGCACCTCGAAAAAGGAGGGCGTTTGAGCGCCGACCCATTTGGTGCGCGGGTTGCCGTCAATCAGATTGTTTTGCGCCTTTTTATTTTCCCCAACAAAAAGCATGGACGGTGACAGACTTAACTGCTTCATTCTTCCTCTCTCCCCATGATATCAGATTTTGCACAGCCGGGCAGGTCTGCGCTCATTCTTTGTTATTTTAATAGAAAAAGCGGAATTCGTCAAGACATATTTCGATCCTTTTTTCAAAACACAGTTTGCGCCTGCTAACTTTTCAAAAAACCACTTGATATTTTTTGATATTTCGCTAAAATGAACTTAGAATTATTGAGGAGGTGCACTTATGGCATACGAAATCAGTTCCGATTGCATTTCCTGCGGCGCTTGTGCGGACACTTGCCCCGTTGGAGCGATCAGCGAAGGCGACGGTCAGTTCGTGATCGATGCTGACACTTGCATCAGCTGCGGTTCTTGCGCAGACGGCTGCCCGGTTGGCGCCATCAGCGAAGGCTAATTAGCTCAAACAAAATGCAAAACGCTCTGTGTAACATGCACAGGGCGTTTCTGCATTTAATTCTTATTTTTCCGCACAGACTTCTTTGATGATCTCTGCTGCTGTAAGCAGGGTGTCGTTTGGAATATTCAGTGCCGGAAGAAGACGGACTTTGTCTTTTGCCGTCAGGCAAAGCACACCGCGTTCGATCAAAGCGGAGACAATTTCACCGGCAGGGCGATCGGTTGCAAGACCGAGCATCAGTCCCATGCCGCTGACGGACTGAATGCCCTTTGCGTTTTGAAACGCTTCACGCAACAGCTCGCTTTTTTCACGTACCTGCGCAAGAAGCTGTTCATCGATGCGCTGCAGAATGCTCAGTGCCGCCGCGCAGCAAACCGGGTTTCCGCCGAAGGTGGAGCCGTGGTCGCCGAAGCCGAGCGTGTTTTGCACTTTTTCGCTCAAAAGCGTTGCGCCGAGCGGAAGACCGCCCGCAAGCCCCTTGGCTGTGGAAACGATGTCGGGTTCGATCCCGTAGTTCATATATGCGTAAAGCTGTCCTGTCCTGCCGTTGCCGGTCTGTACTTCGTCGCAGATCAGAAGAATGTCGTGTTCTTTTGTAAAGGCACGCGCTTCTTTCAAAAATTCCTGCGGTAAATTGACAACGCCGCCTTCGCCTTGAATGCATTCCACTATCAGCGCGGCGATTTTGTGCGTTTTTGCGGCTTCTCTCAGCGCTTCCATGGTCGGATCAATGTGTATGAAGCCGGGCGTCAACGGCTGAAAAAGCTCGTGATAATGTGCCTGTCCCGTGGCGGCGAGCGTTGTCAACGTGCGTCCGTGAAAGCTGCCGTTGAGCGTCGCAATCGTAAAGCAGTCTTCGCCGTGGTTGTCGAAAGCGTATTTTCGCGCCACTTTGATCGCGCATTCATTCGCTTCGGCACCGGAGTTTGAAAAGAATACCTTTTTCATGCCCGTTTTTTCACACAGAAGCGCTGCAAGATGTGCGCACGGCTCGGTATAATAAAGATTGCTCATGTGCTGCACAAGCGAAATTTGCTGCGTAACAGCCTTTTGCCACGTTTCATCCGCAACACCGAACGAGGTCACGCCGATGCCGGATGTCAGATCAATATATGATTTTCCCTTTTCGTCATAGACGATCGAACCGCTGCCGCGCACGATCTCAATCGGAAAGCGGCGATAGGTCGGCGCAACAAAGGTTGCATCAAGCGTTTTTAAATCCATTGTGATCCCTCCTGATCAAAGTGCCGGCGCCCTCATCGGTGAGCAGCTCCATCAAAATGGAGTGCGGCACACGTCCGTCCATGATAACAACATTTTCCACACCGTCCTTGATCGCACGGATGCAGCAGTCCACCTTCGGGATCATGCCGCCGGAGATGACGCCTGTATCGTAGAGCGCCATGGCTTCATCCACTGTCAGTGCCGGAATGAGCGTGGTCGGATCGTCCTTGTCTTTGAGAATGCCTGCGATATCCGTCATCATGATCAGGCGCTGCGCGTTGAGCTCGGCGGCGATATGCGCCGTTGCGGTGTCACTGTTTATATTGTAGGAATTTCCGTTTTCGTCACAACCAATCGTCGAAATCACGGGGATGTACCCTTTTTCAAGCAGATCGAGCACCGGCTGAATCTCGACACCCGTGATCTCACCGACAAATCCGAGCCGTTCATCCTTGATCTGCGCCTGAATGAGCCGCCCGTCCATGCCGGAAAGGCCGACCGCTTTTCCACCCTTCATCTGCAATAGATTGACGAGCGTTTTATTGACTTTGCCCGCGAGCACCATCTGCACGATGTCCACAGTCTCCTGATCGGTCACACGCAGACCGTTGACAAATTTCGGCTGCTTGCCGAGCTTTTGCATAAACTCGGAGATCTCGGGTCCGCCGCCGTGAACGAGAACGACTTTGACGCCGATCAGCCACAGCAAAACGATGTCCTCCATCACCTGCTGCTTGAGCTGTTCATCGATCATGGCGTTGCCACCGTATTTGACGACAACGATCTTGCCGGTATATTGTTTGATATAGGGCAGCGCCTGGGTCAGCACCTCGGCACGCTGCGCGTTGGAAAGTTTTAAATCCATGGTTTCACCTCAGGTTCTGTAGTCGCCGTTGATGCGCACATAATCATAGGTCAGATCGCAGCCCCATGCTGTCGCTTCCTCGCTGCCGTCGCAAAGCTCCACAAGGATCTCGATCTCTTTTTCAAGCAAAATCTCCTTTGCTTTTTCTTCGGAGAAGGGGAGTCCGGCGCCGTTTTTGCAAACTTCAATGCTGCCCTTTGCGCTGGAAAACGACACGCCGATCTTATTCACATCAACGTGTGCGCCACTGTAACCGATGGCACAGAGTACACGCCCCCAGTTGGCGTCCGCGCCGAACATCGCCGCCTTTAAAAGACTGGAGCAGATGACGCTTTTTGCAACAGTTTTTGCTGTTTCTTCGCTTGGCGCGTGCGTCACTTTGCATTCCAGCAGCTTGGTTGCACCTTCACCGTCGCCGGCAATGGTTCTGCAAAGCGCAATGTTGACCGTGTTCAGTGCTTTCATAAACGCTGCAAAATCGTCGCTATCGTCAGTGATTTCAGCGTTATTCGCCAGTCCGTTCGCAAGCAGCACAACCATATCGTTGGTCGAAGTATCGCCGTCGATGCTGATCATGTTGAACGTCTTTTGAATATCGCCGGAAAGCGCTTTTTGCAGCATGGCAGGTGCTATGGCCACGTCCGTTGTCAAAAAGACAAGCATCGTCGCCATATTCGGGTGGATCATGCCGCTGCCCTTCGCAATGCCGCCGAGATGACACACTTTATCTCCGAGCGTGAATTCCACAGCGACCTCTTTCATGACCGTGTCTGTTGTCATAATACCAAGCGCCGCCTGCGCGCTGCCGTTTTCAGAAAGCGAAGCGGCAAGTGCCGGAATTCCGGCTGCGATGGGCGCAATTTCCAGCGGTTGACCGATCACGCCGGTGGACGCGACAACAACGTCGCTTTTTTCAATATGTAACGCTTCGGCTGCCAGCGCCGCCATTTCGGTCGCAATCTCAACTCCGTTTGCATTACAGGTGTTCGCGTTGCCGCTGTTGCAGATAATCGCCTGCGCCGTGCCGTTTTGCAGATGCTCCTTTGTCACAAGCAGGGGAGCGCCTTTCACTAAATTGGTTGTATACACAGCGGCTGCAGAGGCAGGGACACTGCTGTAAATCAAAGAAAGATCGTTTTTGTCTTTGTTTTTGCGGATGCCGCAATGCATACCGCTCGCCGTAAAGCCTTTTGCGGCACAGACGCCGCCTGCGATCATTTTCATGTGGGTTCTCCTTTTTTAAAGAATCAGTCCTGTGGTTTCATCAACGCCGAGCAGCAGGTTCATGTTTTGAATCGCCGCGCCACTTGCGCCTTTTCCGAGATTGTCAAAGCGTGCAGTCAAAAGAAAACGTTCCTCGTTGCCGAAAACGGATATTTCCATGCGGTCGGTGCCGGAAAGGGCGTTGGCACAAAGCAGCCCGTCGGCATCCGGCGAAGAGACAAAACGAACGAGTCCGTCTTGATAATACTGTTTGTAAATCTCCGCAAGCTCTTTGATCGTCGCCTTTGTCTGAGAAGCGAAAATCGGGACGGTCACTTCCATGCCCGTCGGGAACGAGGCGACAATCGGGCAAAAGATCGGCGCGTTTTGCAGCTTTGAAAACTGCTGCATCTCCGGCAGATGTTTGTGTGTCTGCGACAGACCGTATTGCCGCGGCGCATCATAGCAGATCGGTCGGTCGGCGGATTCATACTGCGCAATCATTTTCTTGCCGCCGCCGGTGTAGCCGGTCAGGGAAAAGCAGCTCAAAAGTGTATCGGGCGAGAGAACGCCGCAATCTGTCAGCGGCCGGACAAGCGCAATGAAGCCGCTGGCGTGGCAGCCCGGGTTGGCGATACGCGTTGCGCCTTGAATCGCTTTTCGTTGCCCGTGCAGCTCCGGAAAGCCGTAGGTCCACGCCGGATCGATCCGGTGCGCTGTGGAAGTATCGATCACTGCGGTTGCGTCGTTTTCAATCAGCGTCAGTGCATTTTTAGCCGCTTCGTCCGGCAAACAGAAGAAAACAATGTCCGCTTGATTCATCTTTTCGCGCCGCGCATCGTCATCTTTTCGATAACGCTCGTCGATTGAAAGCAGCGTCAGATCTTTTCGCTTTTGCAAGCGTTCGGCAATGCGAAGACCGGTTGTTCCGGCGGAGCCGTCAATAAAAACTTTTTTCATTTTCACGCCTCAAATCATAGGTTTCAAAGTTATATGCAATACTATACACTAATATTCATATTTTGTCAAGCATTGATGCATAAATATTAGAATTGTATTCATAAAAAATATTTGCATTCCGCTCCATTTTGTGGTATATTTATATAGTTAGCAAATAATAACTCGGAGGTGTGGGATGATTTACAAAAATGCATACATTTTTTCTGCAGCGCAAGGTTTTTTTCGCGGCGGCTTTTCCGTGGAAAACGGTTTTGTTTCAGGTGTATTCTCGGGTTCATGCGAACAAGAGGGGATGGATTTGCAGGGCGCAACAGTCATTCCCGGCCTTGTGGATATTCATATCCACGGCTGCAAAGGCGCTGATTTTTCCGACGGTGAAACGCAGGGGCTGCGCCGCATGGCACGTTTTCTTGCGCAAAACGGCGTAACTGCGTTTCTTCCGACATCCATGACCTTGCCGTATGAAACACTTTCCAGAGCTTTTTCGACCGCAAAGGAAGTGATGGAATATCCTTTGGAAAACGAAGCGCGCGTGCTCGGTATCCACATGGAAGGACCGTTTTTTTCATCAAAAAAGCGCGGTGCACAGAACGCGGACTATTTAAAGCTGCCTGACGCGAAAGCGCTTCGCTTTTTGAACTCATCCTGCGGCGGCGCGGTTCGAATTGTTGACGTTGCGCCGGAGCTTGAAGGCGCAGTCGCGTTTGCCAAAGACGTTTCATCCGATTGCGTTGTTTCCGTTGCGCATACTGACGCAGATTATTTGCAGGCTTCAAGCGTCTTTGACGCCGGAGCAAAGCATCTGACCCATCTGTTCAACGCGATGCCGCCGCTGCATCACCGAAACCCCGGCGTGATCGGTGCCGCGTCTGAACGTGAACAAGTGGTTGCGGAACTCATCTGTGACGGACAGCATGTCCACGAAAGCGCGGTGCGCATGGCGTTTCGGCTTTTTCCCGGTCGAATCTGCCTGATCTCCGACGCGCTTCGGTGCTGCGGTATGCCGGACGGTGATTATGAACTCGGCGGGCAGACGGTAACGCTCAAAAACCGTGTCGCACGCTTGTCCGACGGCACGATCGCCGGTGCAGCGTCGCATTTGTTTGACGATCTGCGCAACGCGATCAAGTTTGGAATTCCGGCGCAGGACGCGATCGCCTCGGCAACGCTGATTCCGGCAAAGCAGGCCGGTGCGGACAACGTCGTCGGATCGATTGAACCGGGAAAATACGCAGATTTTCTTGTCTGCGATCAAGATTTGAATTTATCGGAAGTTTATCTTGGCGGCCGAAAGGTGCCAAAGGAGGATGCAACATGAAACTGATTCGCGCGCGTGACTATGCGCACATGAGCCGTCAGGCCGCAAATATCATCTCTGCGCAGGTGATTCTGAAGCCGGATTCCGTGCTCGGACTTGCTACGGGCTCCAGTCCCATCGGCGCCTATCGCCAGCTCATCGACTGGTTCAATAAGGGCGACGTAGATTTTTCGAAAATCAAAACGGTAAACCTTGACGAATACATCGGTCTGAACGCCGAAAATGAGCAAAGCTATGCATATTTTATGCGCAAAAACTTTTTTGATCATATCAATGTACGCTCCGAAAACACGTTCATTCCCTGCGGAATGAATACGGATGAAGCGCAGGAGTGTGCGCGCTATGATGCGCTGATCCGCTCCCTCGGCGGCATTGACCTGCAGTTGCTCGGACTCGGACCGAACGGACACATCGGGTTCAACGAACCCGATGATGTGTTCACCAAAGGCACGCACCGTGTGGAGCTGACCGAAGCGACGATTCAGGCAAACAAACGCTTTTTTGAAAGCGAAGAAGAAGTACCGCGTGCCGCCTATACCATGGGCATCTGCGACATCATGCAGGCGCTGCGTGTTGTGATGGTCGTTTCCGGCGAAGAAAAAGCGGAAATTGTGAAAAAAGCGTTTTTCGGTCCGGTCACACCGCGTGTTCCGGCGTCGATTCTGCAGTTGCACAAAGATTTTACTCTGGTTGCCGATGAAGCGGCATTGAAGTGTTTCTAAAATAGGAAAGGTGATGGCATGAGACAATTTTCCGTCAGCGGAATGAACTGTGCCGCATGCAGTGCGCGTGTGGAAAAAGCGGTTTCCGCCGTAGAAGGCGTGGAACAGTGCAGCGTCAATCTGTTGACAAACTCCATGGGCGTGGAAGGTTCTGCGAGCGACGAGGCGATCATTTCCGCTGTTGTTGCTGCAGGCTACGGTGCAAAAGTCAAGGGCGCTGCGGCTGAAAAGAGTTCGCCGGCGCAGGAAACAGCAGAGGATGACGCCGCAAGCGCATCCATCGCAAAGCGGCTGATCGCTTCTGTGGTGTTCCTTGCTGTTTTGATGTATATTTCAATGGGTCACAGTATGTTCGGCTGGCCGCTGCCGCCGTTTATGAGCGGCGATCATGTGATGATGGGGCTGACGCAGCTTTTGCTTTCGGCGATCGTAATGATCATCAATCAAAAGTTTTTCATCAGCGGTTTTCGCGGTCTGCTGCACCGTGCGCCGAATATGGATACGCTCGTGGCGCTCGGTTCCGCTGCGGCCTTCGGCTACAGCACCTGGACGCTGTATGCGATGATCCATGCGCAGTTTCTCGGCGATAACGCAGCGGTAGAAGGCGCAATGCACAATTTTTATTTTGAAAGCGCAGCAATGATTTTGACGCTGATCACGGTCGGAAAGCTGCTGGAAGCGAAAGCAAAGGGCAAAACGACGAATGCGATCAAAAGCCTGATGCGCCTTGCGCCGAAAACCGCAACGGTTTTGCGCGGCGAAAAGGAAGTCATGATCCCGGTCTCGCAGGTCAAAAAAGGCGACGTGTTTGTTCTGCGTCCCGGCGTCAATGTTCCGGTAGACGGCGTTGTTATCGAAGGCAGCAGCGCAATCAACGAAGCCGCTTTGACCGGCGAAAGCATTCCGGTGGATAAAACGGTGGGCGACACGGTTTCTGCGGCCACAACGAATCTTTCCGGCTTTTTGAAATGTGAAGCAACGCGCGTCGGCGAGGATACAACGCTTGCACAAATCATCCGCATGGTGTCTGACGCTGCGGCAACAAAAGCGCCGATCGCGAAGATCGCCGATAAAGTCGCCGGCGTTTTCGTGCCCGTTGTGATGGGCATCGCAGCCGTAACGTTGCTCGTCTGGCTGCTGCTTGGCGAAAGTGTCGGCACTGCACTGACGCGCGCAATCGCTGTGCTTGTAATCAGTTGCCCGTGCGCGCTCGGACTTGCAACGCCTGTGGCAATCATGGTCGGCAGCGGCGTCGGCGCTAAGAAAGGGATTTTGTTCAAAACCGCCGTTTCGCTTGAGACGGCCGGAAAGACCGGTATTGTTGCGCTTGATAAAACCGGAACGATCACCGAGGGGAAACCTGTTGTTACAGATTTGATCCCTTCGGAAAATATTACAAACGAAACCCTGCTTTCTCTTGCGTTCGCGCTGGAGCAGGGCAGTGAGCACCCGCTGGCGAAGGCGATCATTCAAAAGGCGAACGAAGAAAACATAGAACCGCAAAGCGTTTCTTCTTTTGAAGCGCTGCCCGGCAACGGCGTGCGCGCTCTGCTCGGACAAACTGAGCTTATCGGCGGCAGTCTGTCATTCATCGAAACCAAAGCAAACGTCACGCCACTGATGCGCAATCAGATCGATGCGCTTTCCGCAAAAGGAAAAACGCCGCTCCTGTTTGTCAGAAACGGCGAATTGCTGGGCGTTATTGCTGTTGCGGATGTAATCAAGGCTGACAGTGCGCAGGCTGTCAAGGAGCTGCAGCAGCTCGGCCTTCGTGTTGTGATGCTGACCGGCGATAACGCGCGTACCGCCGCTGCCATCGGCGCCGAGGTTGGAGTGGATCAGGTGATCTCTGACGTGCTGCCCGGCGATAAGAGCGTTGCCGTTCAGTCTCTGCAGCAGACGGCGAAGGTCGCCATGGTCGGCGACGGGATCAATGACGCGCCTGCGCTTACCCAGGCGGATGTCGGCATCGCGATCGGCGCAGGTGCCGATGTGGCTGTGGACGCTGCGGACGTTGTGCTAGTCAACAACAGCCTGCGCGACGTTGCGGCGGCGATTCGGCTGAGCCGAGCGGTTTTACGCAACATTAAGGAAAACCTGTTTTGGGCGTTTTGCTATAACATCATCGGCATACCGCTTGCAGCCGGCGCCTTCATTTCGCTGTTCGGATGGTCGCTCAATCCGATGTTCGGCGCCGCAGCGATGAGCCTTTCGAGCTTCCTCGTCGTAACAAACGCACTGCGGTTGAATCTGTTTGACCCGAAAAAGAACAAACATCAAAAATAATCTTTGACACTGGCAAGCGCGGTGCTGACCTGCGCTTGCTGTTCTTTTGTCAGCGACACCAACGGCAGGCGGCAGGCGCCGACGGGAATGCCCGCTTTCTGCATGGCAAATTTGATCGGCATCGGGTTGACAGAGCAAAACAGCGCTTCGTTAAGCGGCTGCAGCTTCTTTTGTAATATGGCGCTTTGTTTGGCATCGCCGCTGACTGCCGCCAAATTCAGTTCATGCGCTGCTTTCGGCAAAACATTTGAAAGCACTGAAATCGTGCCCTTGCCGCCGAGCAGACCGATCGGTGCGGCGAGGTCGTCGTTGCCGGAATAAAAAGAAAGATCGTCGCCGACAAGCGTCATTGCTTTGATGATCTTGGCAATGTTGTCGTCCGCTTCTTTGACAGCGATGATCTTTTCATGTTTTGAAAGCGCCAGATAGGTTTCCGGCGTAATGTTCATCCCGGTGCGTGACGGGACATTATAGACAATGATCGGTTTTTCCAATGCGTCGGCAAGGGTGAAATAATGCTCGATCAGACCTTGCTGCGAGGTTTTGTTGTAATACGGCGTAACGATCAGATGTGCGTCAGCGCCGCATCTTTCGGCCTTTTTTGCCGTCTGCAGGGCAAACGAAGTGCTGTTGCTGCCGCTGGAACAAATTACGGGAACGCGACCCTTTACACGTCTGACAGCGCGTGAAAACAGTTCTTCCCGTTCAGCGAGCGAAAGCGTTGCGCCTTCGCCCGTCGTTCCGCAAACAACAACAGCATCGGTTCCGTTTGCAATTTGATCGTCGATCATTTTTTCAAACAGTGGAAAATTCACTGTCATATCTTCATTGAAGGGCGTCACAAGCGCAACGCCGCTGCCGATGAAGAGGGGATTCAATGAAAAACACCTCCGAAGCGGACTTCATCGGTGAACACCGAATCAGTCCATGTAGCCTTCCGCGCAAAGCAGTTCGGCAAGCAGCACACCGCCGCCGGCCGCGCCGCGCAGGGTATTGTGGGAAAGGCAAACAAATTTATAGTCGTACTGTGTGTCCTCACGCAGTCTTCCGATCGAGATCGCCATGCCGCCTTCAAGATCACGCTGCAGCTTTGTCTGCGGAAGGTTGTCTTCCGTAAAGTAGTTGAGGAACTGTTTCGGCGCGGAGGGAAGATTCAGCTCCTGTGCACGGCCGGAGAAGCTCTTCCAGGTGTCGAGAATTTCTTCCTTGCTCGGCTTTTTGCCGTCTTTAAAGCGCATAAACACAGCGCCCATGTGACCGTCGGACACGGGAACGCGGATGCATTGTGCCGTAAATGCCGGCGCGGATGCGAGCTTAATCTCGCCGTCTTCCACGGTGCCCCAAATCTTCAGCGGTTCCTTTTCGCTCTTTTCCTCTTCGCCGCCGATGAACGGGATCACGTTGTCGAGCATCTCCGGCCAGGTTTCAAAGGTTTTGCCGGCGCCGGAAATTGCCTGATAAGTGCAAACGAGCACGGATTCAATGCCGTACTTTTTATCCAGCGGATAGATCGCAGGCACATAGCTTTGCAGCGAACAGTTGCTCTTCACAGCGATGAAGCCGCGCTTTGTACCAAGGCGCTTTTTCTGATCGGCAATGACCTTGATGTGGTCGTTGTTCAGTTCGGGAATGACCATCGGCACATCCGGGGTGAAGCGGTTGGCGCTGTTGTTGGAAATGACAGGGCATTCCGCTTTGGCATACGCTTCTTCCAGCGCACGGATCTCGTCTTTTTTCATGTCCACGGCGCAGAAAACGAAATCAACGCTCTGCGCGATCTCGTCAATGTCAGCCGTTGCGTCTTTGACGATGAGGTTTGCAACCTTTTCCGGAATGGGCTTTTTCATCGCCCATTTTTTACCGACTGCCTCAGTGTAGGGCTTTCCGGCCGAACGGGAAGACGCAGCAAGAACTTTGACGTCAAACCAGGAATGGTCTGCAAGCAGCAGCGCAAAACGCTGTCCGACCATACCTGTTGCGCCGATGATACCGACTTTGTAAGTTTTCATAATACACACCTCTTTGTTTGTTGTATTATAAATGCAAAAAAATTATAAAAAAGTGTTGATTCATACGTCATTTTGCACTATAATACATATATTGTTTTATATAATATCACGTTAAAAGGATTTCGTCAATATTTTTTAGCGACAAAGAAAGAGTTTTTGTGTATGATGAAAAAATCCGATTTTTATTATGACCTGCCGAAAGAGCTGATCGCCCAGCATCCGACCGAAAAGCGCGATCAATCACGACTTCTGGTTGTTGACCGAAATACCGGCGAACTGCAGCATAGGCACTTTTTTGACATCCTTGACGAGCTGCGGCCGGGCGATTGCCTGATTCTCAACAACACAAAGGTTTTACCTGCGCGCATCTTCGGCGTCAAAGAAGAAACCGGCGCCCATGTGGAGTTTTTGCTGCTGAAAACGGTGGAACCCGACGTTTGGGAAGTGATTGCAGGACCCGGAAAACGGGCAAAGCCGGGCGCAAAGTTCAGCTTTGAAAACGGGCTTTTAAACGCAGAGGTGCTCGATGTGCTTGAGGGCGGCAACCGCCTTGTGCGTTTTACTTATGACGGCAATTTCTACGAAGTGCTCGACCGAATCGGACAAATGCCGCTGCCGCCTTATATCACGGAAAAGCTGGAGGACAGTTCGCGCTATCAGACGGTCTATTCCGAAAAGCTCGGTTCCGCCGCCGCACCGACGGCAGGGCTGCATTTCACGAAGGAGCTGCTGGCAAAGCTTCGTGAAAAGGGCGTTGAAATCGGCGAAGTGACGCTGCATGTGGGCCTCGGCACCTTCCGTCCGGTCAAAACGGAGGACATCACAGCGCATACTATGCATTCCGAGCATTATTGGTTACCGAAGGAAACCGCCGATCTCATCAACCGCACCAAAGCAAACGGCGGACGTGTGATCGCCGTCGGCACGACGAGCTGCCGCACGCTGGAATCGGTTGCGACGTTCCACGGAAAGATTGAGGAAGCGGAAGGGGATACGGACATTTTCATCTATCCCGGCTATGAATTCAAGTGTATCGATGCCCTCATCACGAATTTCCATCTGCCGGAAAGCACACTTATCATGCTTGTCAGCGCGTTTTGCGGGTATGAGAATACGATGCATTTTTACGATGTGGCAGTCAAAGAGAAATATAGATTTTTCTCCTTTGGCGACGCCTGTTTTATCAGATAAACTATAAAGGAGTTTTCATGTTCAGAATTATCAAACAATCCGGCGCAGCCCGTCGCGGCGAATTTGAAACCGTTCACGGTACTGTGCAGACGCCGGCATTTCAAAATGTCGCCACCTGCGGTGCAATCAAGGGTGCGCTTTCCGCGCTCGACCTCAAGGAAATCAAAACGCAGGTTATGCTGTGCAACACCTATCATCTGCATGTGCGCCCGGGCGACAACCTTGTTAAGGATATGGGCGGCCTGCACAAGTTTACGCGCTGGGACGGGCCGATCCTTACGGACAGCGGAGGCTTTCAGGTGTTTTCGCTTGCGGGACTGCGCAAGATCACCGAGGAGGGCGTGACCTTTCAATCCCATGTGGACGGGCGGCGCATTTTCATGGGCCCCGAGGAGAGCATGATGATCCAGTCGAATCTCGGCTCCACGATCGCAATGGCGTTCGATGAATGTGTGGAAAACCCGGCGACCTTTCAATATGCAAAGGATTCCTGTGCGCGTACCTACCGTTGGCTGGTGCGTTGTCAAAAGAAAATGCAGGAGCTGAACGCTTCGGGCAAAGCGGTGAATCCGCATCAACTGCTGTTTGGGATCAACCAGGGCTGTACATTTGATGATCTTCGCATCGAGCACATGAAGCAGATCGCGGACCTTGACCTTGACGGCTACGCCATCGGCGGTCTTGCGGTCGGCGAACCGAAGGAAGAGATGTATCGCATCATCACAGCGATCGAACCGTATATGCCGAAGGCGAAGATCCGCTATCTCATGGGTGTCGGCACACCGGGCAATATCCTCGAAGCCGTGCGCCGCGGCGTGGATCTGTTTGACTGTGTGATGCCTTCGCGCAACGCACGCCATGGTCATTTGTTCACTTGGAACGGTATCATTAACATCAATAACGCAAAATATGAGCGCGACGAAAGCCCGATCGATCCGCAGTGCGACTGCCCGACCTGCCGTCATTTCAGCAAAAGCTATATCCGGCATCTGTTCAAGGCAAAGGAGATGCTTGCCATGCGCCTTTGTGTGATGCATAATCTATATTTTTACAACACACTAATGGAGCGCATCCGTCAGGCGCTGGACGAAGATCGATATGAAGACTTCTACCGCGCAAACGTGGATCTTTTGGACACAAGAATATAATTTTAAAAAAACACTTGCATTTAAGCGAAAATCTCTGTATAATACATACATTATGATTTTTGGAGGACTTTAAAATGAACTTTTTAACGACCACAACACAGGCTGCATCCCGCACCAGTTCGTTTACCATGATTTTGCTCATGGTCGGCATGTTTGTGATCATGTATTTTGTCATGATCCGTCCGCAGAAAAAGCGTCAGAAGGAAGAGCAGGAGATGCGCAACGCTGTTGACGTCGGCGATGAGATCACGACCATCGGCGGCATCTGCGGCCGCGTTGTCACTGTGAAGGAAGAGCATCTCATCATTGAAACCGGCGCTGACAGAAACCGTATGCAGATCACCAAATGGGCGGTGCAGCAGAACAACACTGCCAACGAGCGTCTTGCCGCCGAACGCGCAGCAGCAAAAGAAGCTGCTGATAAAGCGAAGGCTGAAAAGGCTGCGGAAAAGGCTGCAAAAAAAGGCAAGAAGAACGACTGACCCTTTAAGTCCCCACTGAGTGAATCAGCAGGGACTTCAGGCATAAAGAAACAAGCTTCCTCATATTCTTTAGCATGGAATGTGAGGAGGCTTCTTTATGTCGCAGGGACAAATAAGAAAAAGAAATCCGGCAGCGCGTAAATGGTATGGCTTGCTTTTGGAACAAGGCGTGATCCTGCTTAGCTATCTCGTGCTGTTTTTGTTGAGTGCGCTGATTGCCTATAAAACAGGCTGTAAACGGGAGCAGAGCTATTATTATGCTGCAGTCGCTTTTTCTTTAGCGGCGCTGTGCGGCGCAGCTTTTGCGGCAAGGCGTACGGGCAAAAACGGTCTTCTGGTCGGATTGCAAAAAACAGCGATTGGTAACTTCTGCGTGCTTGTTTGCGCAGCGGTTGCAGCCGGGTTTCAGCCGGATATGCGCATTCTGATCACAGCGGTGATTCTTGTGCTGTGCGCCTGTCTCGGCGGTATCCTCGGCGTAAATTTAAAGAAAAACCCGCATTTACCGCACCGCAGAGGAAGAAAAAAATGAGAATACAGGCAGTGTTCACAAAAAAAGAACCACCGCAATTCAGCAGAACAAGGCAGGATGCATCGGCGCAAAAGCTGTATATGCTGACTGCGGTCTTGGCCCTCGGCATTTTATTCGGTGTAGTGATTTATCTGACAAGGCGCACAATGCTGCTTGAGCAGTTGCTCGCACGAATCGTATCGTTTCATACAAGCGGCGAAAAAAACGCATTTATCCGCAATTTTGCAGGCTTTTGGGGCTGTGATACGATATGGTTTTTGCTGCTGCTGATTTGCGGAACCTCACCGGTCGGAACCTGTGCGGTCTATGTACTGCTGTTTTTGAAAGCAAGCGGAATCGGCGCGCTGGCGTGTTTATATACGCAAAACTTTCAGGCACAAACCGTCGGCGCATATTTTCTCTGTGTTTTTCCCGGAAAAATCCTGCTGTTGCTCGTTCTGTTGATGATGGGACAAAACTGCATCCACATGTGTCAGACCGTGCGAACAGATCAAACGCAGCAGGGGACTGAGAACAAACGGTCGCTGTCACTTTTTGCTGCAAGAAGCGGCATTGTATACGGAATATTGTTACTCACGGATCTATTAAACGCTGCGCTTCCGGCAGTTTTCAATCTTCCTTTTTCGCCGCCGGTTTAGACGGCCGATTGAGTGGGTTTTTGTCGATCGCTTCCTGAATCTGCTTGTTAGCAATGTGCGTGTAAATTTCTGTCGTTGCAAGGTTTTCATGTCCAAGCACGTCTTTGATCACAAGCACATCGATATTGCCATGCTGGTACATCAATGTAGCAGCCGTGTGACGAAGCTTGTGAACAGAATAATGCTGACCTTGCAGTCCGATTTTGTCAAGATAACGGTACACCATATCCTGAACGCTTCTACGCCCGGAACGTTTGTTCATGCGACTGATAAACAGGGCATCGCGATCATCGCCACGCAATGCATCAACCGGACGCACTTTTAGGTATTCAAGCAGAGCATTGATACAAGCATCATTAAGATAAAGCATCCGCTGTTTATTGCCTTTACCGGTGACAAGCAGCGTTTTATTTGAAACGTCGATATCTGAAAGATTTAACGCGCATAATTCAGCTAAACGAAGTCCACAGTTTAAAAAAAGCGTCAAAATACAATAATCTCTTGCTTTATATGGTCCGTCAACTGCATCCAATAAAGCTTTGCTCTGATCGAGCGTTAAATATTTCGGCAATCTTTTTTGATCAGATGAAACGGAGATCTGTGCAGTAGGATTTTTTTCAATATATCCCATTTGATCTGAAATGTATTTATAAAACCCACGAATCGATGAAGTTTTTCTTCGACGAGTAATCTGACTGTTTTTACGATCCGAACCGCAAAATGTAAGGAAGGAATAGATTTCGTTCATTGTAACTGAAGAAAAAAATGAATCGCTTAAATCAGACAAATCTATATCCGAATCAGCTTTATTCAAATCTTGTTTATTTCGTGTACATTGAATATAAGAAAAGAAAAGTCTTAAATCCAGTGCATATTGTTCAACGGTTAGAACAGAATGCGCTTTAATATTTAATAAATAGTTTAAGTACTCATTTACACGGTCAGGTAGTAAACTGCGGTCAACTTTCGACATTTTATGAATACCTTTCCCTTTCCTACTCCCCTCAACTGAACAAAACATATATTTTGTTCAGTTGGTGTAATCGATATATATGAAGGTAATTACTTTGTAGGTTTACAGAATCAATGCTTCAAACGCCTGTCGGATCGTTCGTACCCCGACGATTTCGATCTCTTCTTTCAAGCCCTGCCCGATCGAGCGCAAATTATGTTTCGGCACAATGCATTTTTGAAAGCCAAGACGCGCCGCTTCCTTGATGCGCTGTTCGCAGTGAGAGATCGCGCGAATTTCACCGGCAAGACCGATTTCACCGAATGCGAGCACATCATCGCGCAGTGCATAATCTTTTAAAGATGAAACTAGCGCCATGGCAATCGTCAGATCCAGCGCGGGCTCGTCCAGCTTCATGCCGCCGACAATATTGATATAAACGTCCGTATTATTGAAGAAGTATCCCCCGCGCTTTTCCAAAACAGCCAGCAGCATTGCCATTCGGTTATAATCAAACCCGTTACTCATGCGGCGCGGGTTCCCGAACGATGTCGGCGTCACAAGACCCTGAATTTCCGCCAGCAGCGGCCGGGAGCCTTCCATCACACACGCGACACAGGTGCCCGGTGTATTCTTCGGGCGACCTGAAATCAGCATTTCCGAAGGGTTTTTGACCTCCTCCAGCCCGGCGTCTGTCATTTCAAACACGCCGATCTCATTGGTTGAACCGTAACGGTTCTTCACTGCGCGCAGGATGCGGAACGATAAATTGCGTTCGCCTTCAAAATAAAGCACCGCGTCAACAATGTGCTCCAGCACCTTTGGCCCGGCGATGTTGCCGTCTTTGTTGACATGACCCACAATAATGATCGGAATCGACAGTGATTTTGCCGTGCGCATCAAAAGGTTCGTGCATTCGCGCACCTGCGTCACGCTGCCCGGTGAGGATGAAAGCTCCGTGTGATTCATCGTCTGTACCGAGTCAATGATCACAAGACCCGGCTTTGCGCTGAGAATATGCTCGCAGATGGCTTGAATGTCCGTTTCACAAAGCAAGCGGATGCCGTCGCCGCTGACATGCAGACGGTCGGCGCGCAGCTTGATCTGGCTGTAGGATTCTTCGCCGGAAACATATAGCACATCAAGCTGTTCTCCCAAAACACGGCAGACCTGCAAAAGAATTGTCGATTTTCCGATGCCCGGGTCGCCGCTCAAAAGAATCAGCGAGCCTTTGACGATGCCGCCGCCGAGCACGCGGTCCAGCTCCCCCATCCCGGTGCGATAGCGCAATTCGCTGTCCGGCTCGATCTGAGAGAGCGCGAACGAGCGGATGGATGCCGCCGTGTGAGATGTTTTTTGCTTTCCTGCCGCCGGCTGCGAAACACGGACTTCTTCCTCCAATGTGTTCCATTCGCCGCAGGACGGGCATTTTCCAAGCCATTTCGGGCTTTCATAGCTGCACGCCGAGCAAACGTAAACGGATTTTGTTTTTTGCGCCATATAAATCACGTCCTGTGGTTGAAATAATCTAAAAGTCCCTGCACGATGCAGAGGGACAACGCTGTCTGATAGTTTTCATCTTCGAGCTTAGCAGCTTCCTGCGGATTGGATAAAAAGCCGCATTCGACCATAACGGCCGTCTTATTCGCGTGGTAAAGCAAATAAACTTCGTCGCCGCAAGGCTTAATCACGCGCTCGTTTTCAGGCTGCAGCGTTTTCACGATCGAGCGCTGGATCGCTTCGGCAAGCACCGGGCTTTCGGCCGTATTTGCTGAATAAAACACCTGTGCGCCGGCATATTTCGGTTCACTGTAATGGTTTTGGTGGATGCTCAAAAAGACCGCGTTCGGTGTTTGCTCCATCATGGAAAACCGCGCACGAATGTCGCTGACTTTTTTCTCGCGCATCGTTTTACACGATGCGTCATAGCGCAAGGAATCATCCGTGCGGGTCATTTTTGTTTCGAAGCCGAGCGCAGAAAGAAGCGTTTGCAATCTCTTTGCGATGGAAAGATTGATTTCTTTTTCCAACACGCCGTCAGCCGTTTGCGCACCGCCGTCCTCTCCCCCGTGTCCCGCGTCGATGATGACGCAAGGCAAAACATTTGTTTTGATGTTCGCACTTGCATACTGCACCGCAAGATTTGCAGAAAACAAAAGAACGAGCACAAAGAAAAACAACCCAAAAACGAAAAGGCATTGCGTCAGCGAAAAAATATGGACACGAAACTTTTTCATGAGAATCACCCATTGGATTCTATGTGAAAAGCTTTTTATAATAGTACCATATTCTCGCTTTTTTCGCAATGCCTTGAAAGAATTTTTAAAATGATTTCAGTTGCTTTTACCCACTGCATCAAGATCGTCTGCAATGATCACTTCGCCCTGATCGAGGTTTGCATTTTCAAGCGCTGAAAGACATGCGCTTTTTACCGCTGCGTTGTTTTCACTCACAATCAGAACTGCAAGATCATTTACGGTAAAAACCTCGCCCTTTTCGATTTTTGCGCTTTGTGTCGGATCATAGGTGCGGTAAAGATTCACGCGCTTTTCGAGATGCGCCTGCAGGGATTTGACCGCAGCGTCAAGATCGAGTTTGTTCTTGACCTGCACCACTGCGAGCTCGTCCGCGTTGCCCTTGCCGTCAGTCGCGTAGGCAAGAAAGAACTGTGCGACCTTATCATATTCGAAATCGGAAAGATAGGTGAACAGGTCCCCTGCCCCGTCGTCTGCAGAGCTGACATAGGTCATATCGCCGAACTCTGTTGCGTCGAGCATAACGCGGCTCAGATCATATAAACTAACGTTAGTCGTCTCGTTGCTTTGACCGCAGGCGCAAAGCGCACCGGCGCACATGATCAGCGCCAAAACCAGAGAAATGATTTTTTTCATAAGCACTCCTTACCCGTAAGCTTTGGTTGTTTCCATCTCTTCTTCGTTTCTATCGCCGTTGTCTTCATCAAAATCGAAAGAATAATCTGCAAAAGCATCGCTGATCGCGTTGTCGATCTTGGCCTGTACCTTTTCGCTTACATCCGGATTGCTGTCATCGTGATAATAGTTGATATAGACGTTCAGCACATAATCGCCGTCTGCGTTCTGGCTCCACTGCAGTTCCACATAGAAGTCATCGGCGCCGCTGAGGTATTCCTGTACTGCATTGACCAGTGCAATCGCTTCGGGTTCGTCCTCTTTGGCGATTTTTTGTGCAAAGGTGTAAGCCGCAACCGTGGTTTCCTTGTTTTTCAGCAGTTTGCGCACCGCCTTCGGCACGGCATAGATGTTTTTCAGCTCCACGCTGTGCATGGACGCATAGGAATACTTTACGCCTGTTGCAGCCGGGAAGAATTCAGGGTTCCAATCGTGATTTTTCTGCGCGAGGGTATCGTTCATGTTGAAGTTCATGTAGTTTGCATTCTCAGCGTCGGAATAGCAGTCCACATGATACCATTCATCGTCAAGTTTCACAAGGTTCCAGGAATGATACAGGTCTTTGTTGTGAATGACCTTGCATTCGATGTCCATCATCTGCATAAACAGACGGAACGTTGTGGCGTAGCCGACACAGACCGCGTTGTGATTTTTCAAAACGTCGTGCGGATCGTCTGCGCCCTCGGAGGATGTCGGAATTACGGTTAAAATGCCCGTGTCGGCCTTCATTTCCTTTGTCAGCCAAAGATAAACAGCCTCTTCCTTTTCGTAATCGCTCATGCCGTCCTTGATGATCTTGGAAAGCACGTCCTTTGCCATGTCAAGCGTTTCCTTGTCCTTGTCGCTCAAGGTGTCCTCGGTGCCGTTTTTGTAAGCGTCCGAGATCTGCAGGGTGCTGCGAATCGTAAACTCATCCGCGATCACCACATCGTCCTCAGCGCCGGTGTCGATATTCATGCCGAGCGCCTTGTCGATCTTTTCCCCTGTGCGGAACTGTGTCATCACCGTGACAACCGACAGCGCCGTTGAACAAAGCACCAGTACGAGAATGATTGCGAGCAGAACACGTCCGCCCTTGTTTGATTTTTGCTCCATAAAAAAGCCTCCTCTGAAATTGATGCAGAAATCATATCACAAAGGCAAAGCACTTTCAAGAGTTTTTTTACCATTTAAGGAAAAAGTTAGAAATCAGCCATAATTTATCCACATTGGCAAATCCCGTTCACAAAAAATGCACAGCTTACGCCGTGCAAAATTCATTATTTTGTGATGCTCCGGATATACAGCCCGCTTATTGCTTTTTCAATTTCGGGAACAAAGCTTTCATCCTTTGCCGTGACATAACAGTAGATGCCGTAAAGCGGGTGCAGAATGTCGTTGGTTTCCACCTTTTGATCAAGCACTGTAAAATAGCTGCCTGCAAATTTTCCGCCGGAGGTATGATACTCGGTCTGATACGTCACTTCACCGAAGGTTTTTTCCTCGGTTTTCACATCCTGATTCGCAATGCTTTTGACCGTGTTCTCAAAATAGGTCTTTCTGGACTGCAGATCCTTTTTGGATGTACAGGCGTGAATCACGATGCTCCAGTTTCCTTTTTTACTTTCAAGCGTTTTATCCGTGAGCTTTGCAACGCTTTTGTCATATTGTAAATGCAGCGCGTCGGAAAGGTCAATATCCTTGCTTTTGCAGCCGCTGAGCACCAAAACACCGGCAAGCAGTGTCAGCGCCAAAACAACGGAAATGATTCTTTTCATGGAGAGGACTCCCAACAACAAAAAATGGTCCGGGTAACAGGACTTGAACCTGCACGCTCTCGCACCAGATCCTAAATCTGGCGTGTCTGCCAATTCCACCATACCCGGAAACTTATAATATTATAAGCGAATGTTCAGCTTCTGTCAAGAGTCATCTTCATCAAAAAGCTGATTCTGCAAATGGAACAGCGCCTGCCGCCGCGCAGCTTCTTCAGCGGTGTCAAGTGAATATATACCGTCAAGTTCCAACAGGACGCTCCCCTCCCGCGTGTTTTCGGGCAAGCGGGACAGCGGCAGTTTTATAAAGGTCTGATCCTCTGTTTCGCAAACTGCGATCTCCTGCGTAATTCTGTCTACGATCAGTTTCATTTGCTTCACCTCACGCCGCTGTCTGAATCTGATAACCGGCTTCGTTGCAGACAAAAACAATGTGTGAGCGCTCGTCTGTGCGCAGGCATTCCATTTTGTGCTTTTGAATGTACCTGAGCGTTTCCTTATGGGGATGGCCGTAATCATTGTTCAGCCCGCAGGAAATGACAGCGACATTTGCCTTTGTACTATTCAAAAAAGGCTGATACAGCGAGGTGCTGCTGCCGTGGTGTCCCATAGAAAGTATGTTGCTGCGGAAGTTGCCGCCCTTTTCATAGATCGTGCGAAGCTCCGCTTTTTCGGCGTCCGCAAGGAGCATGAACGATGTGGAAAACGCGGTCAGACGGCAGACGACGGACATATTGTTGAGGTTACTGTCCTGCACCAGCGGACCGAGCACCTCCATCTGCACATGGTCAAGCTCATAGGTTTTACCGTATTTTGCGGCAATCGCCTTAATTTTGTTGGATTGAATCGCCGAAAGCAGGCGTTCATAGGTTTTGGTGGTCGGCGTGTTGCTTTCCGAAAGGCGCGGCATGATGATGTTTTGTGTTTTAACCGCGTTCAGAACGTCAGCCATCGCACCGATGTGGTCGGAATGCGGGTGCGACGCGATCACATAACGCAGCGTTTTTACCCCACAGTCTTTGATATAGCGAATCACCGTATCTGCATATTCCCGTTCGCCGGCGTCAATCAGAATTCCATCCTCGCCGCTTTGAATCAGCGTGGACGCACCCTGTCCGACATCTATAAAATGCACGGCAACTGTGCCCGGGGTATACTTGAATGCGCCTTTGGTTTCACCTTTTAAAAGATCGGCAATGTTATCGCCCTGCGTATAGGCGAGCACAAGCGCGGCAACGATTGCCAAGATGGTAAACAGAATCGATTTACCGTTTGTTTTTCTTCTTGCTGCCATAAGCGTTTCTGCCTCCCCTGCTCTGATTCGGTCCTTTTGACGGATACTTCCCTTTTTGCGGATATGCGCTTTTACTGCTTTGCGGCTTCGACGGACGCACCAGGCATTTTTCGTCATAGCCGATCAGATCATATCTGCCGCATTTTTTCAGCGCTTTTTCCACAAGCGCAGCGTTTTGCGGACGGAAATATTGCAGCAGAGCGCGCTGCATCGCTTTTTCCTCCGGTGTTCTTGCAACGTAAACCGGCTGCATGGTATACGGATCCAGTCCGGTATAAAACATACACGTGGAGATCGTGCCCGGCGTCGGATAAAAATCCTGCACCTGCTCGGGGCGAATGTGCCGCTTTTTCAAAAAGAGCGCAAGCTCCACAGAGTCGTCAAGCGTGGAACCCGGGTGCGACGACATGAGATACGGTACAAGATACTGCTCCTTGTTCGCCTGTCCGGAAAGTTCAAAATACTTCTTGGAAAACTCGATATAAGCTTCAATGTGCGGTTTTCCCATTTTATCAAGCACCATGGCGGAGCAATGCTCTGGCGCCACCTTCAACTGTCCGCTGACATGATATTTGACCAGCTCACGGAAAAACGTGTCGTCCTTGTCCTTGAGCATATAATCATAGCGGATGCCGGAGCGGATAAAGACCTTTTTTACTTTCGGAAGAGATCGAACCGCGCGCAGTAGATCGACATAGGCCGAATGATCGGCGATGAGGGCGGGACAGACCTTTGGCGCAAGGCATTTTTTGCCTTTGCAAAGGCCGCTTTTCAGTTGTTTATCACAGGACGTGCGGCGAAAATTCGCAGTAGGTCCGCCGATATCATTGATATAGCCCTTGAAATCGGGCAGCGTCGTCAGCAGCTTCGCTTCCTTGAGGATCGATTCCTTGCTTCTGCACGAAATGAACCGTCCCTGATGGAAGGCGATGGAGCAAAAATTGCACGCGCCGAAGCAGCCGCGATTATGTGTGATGGAAAAGCGCACCTCTTCAATGCCCGGCACCTTGCCGATTGTTTCATACGACGGATGGTAGGTACGCATATAGGGCAACGCATAAACACGGTCGAGCTCCTCGGTTGTCAGCGGCGGCATCGGCGGGTTTTGCACCAGCATTTTTTTGCCGTGACGCTGCTTGATGATCTTTCCGCGAATGTGATCCTGCTCGTCCTGCTGAATGCGGCAAGAGATTGCATATTGCTTTTTGCTTTCCGAAACGTTTTCAAATGACGGACATTCCGCGCCGGTAAGCGGCGTTTCTGTCACATCGCAGGCGTAGCAGGTGCCGCGAACATCGCGGATAGAGGACACATCCTTCCCTGCCGCTAGCCGTCGCGCGATCTCAATCGTTGCGTTTTCTCCCATGCCGTAGGTCAGCAGGTCCGCCTGTGCGTCAAACAAAATGGAGCGGCGGATCTTGTCGTCCCAGTAGTCATAATGCGCAAAGCGGCGCAGCGAAGCTTCCAGCCCACCGATGATGATCGGAATATCGCCATAGGCTTCGCGGATGCGGTTGCAATAGACGATCACTGCGCGGTCGGGCCGTGCGCCGGTTTTTCCGCCGGGCGTATACGCGTCGTCGCTGCGGTGTTTTTTGGCCGCTGTGTAGTGCGCAACCATGGAATCGATGTTGCCGGAAGAGACGAAAAAGCCGAGCCGAGGTCTGCCGAAGCGTTTGAAATCCGCGCAGGAATGCCAGTCCGGCTGGGCAAGAAACGCTACGCGAAAGCCCTCTGCTTCCAGCACACGCGTAATAATGGCAGCACCGAAAGAGGGGTGGTCCACATACGCGTCACCGTTGACATAAACAAAGTCGACAGTGTCCCATCCCCTGCTTTGCACATCGTCCATGGAAATCGGCAAAAACATAAAGCTCCTTAATCGTCTGAGAAAATATCAAAATCTGCGGCGTCTTCGTCAGCGCCATCACTGTAATCCGCAGACGCTCTGCGCTCGGCGAGCTGCATCTGTGTCATCATCACTTTGCGCGGCTTTGCGCCGTCTGCAGGACCGACAACACCCATTTTTTCAAGCTGATCCATGATGCGCGCCGCTCTGCCGTAGCCAAGGCGCAATTTACGCTGCAGCAGCGTGGTGGACGCTGCCTGACACTCCACCACCACATTGATGGCTTCTTCGATCATTGCCTCGTCCGCGTCGGCAATCTTATCACCGGCGGCTGCCTGTGTATTCTTCTTCTTTTCCGCAACGGCCTGACGCTCGATCTCTTCCATCACGTCGTTGTCATAATTGACTTCTGCCTGCGATTTGATGAAATCTACGATTTTTTCGATCTCGCCTTCGGAGATAAACGCGCCCTGAATACGCACGGGCTTCGAGATTCCGACCGGGTTGAACAGCATATCGCCGTTGCCGAGCAGCTTTTCCGCGCCGATCGTGTCAAGGATGGTACGTGAGTCCACCTGAGAAGAAACAGAGAGCGAAAGGCGGGACGGAATGTTTGCTTTGATAATACCGGTGATTACGTCCACAGATGGGCGCTGCGTTGCAACCACAAGATGCATACCGGCTGCACGGGCTTTTTGCGCAAGGCGGCAGATGGAATCCTCCACTTCCTTCGGCGAGATCATCATCAGATCGTTCAGCTCATCGATGAAGATCACGATCTGCGGCATAAATTCATATTCCGGATGACTCGGTACAAGCTTGTTAAAGCCGACAATGTCACGCACGCCGCAGGAAGAAAACAGCTTATAACGGTTTTCCATTTCGCCGACCGCCCACGCGAGCGAAGCTGCAGCTTTACGCACGTCGGAGATCACGGGAACAAGCAGATGCGGAATGCCGTTATAGACAGAAAATTCCACCTGCTTCGGGTCGATCATCAGCAGCTTGACTTCGTCTGGCGTCGCGTTATACAGAATGCTGCAAACCATGCAGTTCAGGCAAACGGACTTACCGGAGCCGGTGGTTCCGGCGATCAAAAGGTGCGGCATTTTCGCAAGGTCGGTGCATTTCACGTTGCCGCTGATATCTTTGCCGAGCGCGACGTTCAGTTTGCTTTTGGCGTTTTGGAAATCCGATGAAGCGATGATTTCGCGAAGCATGACCGACGCACGCGTCTGGTTCGGCACCTCGATGCCGACTGCGGATTTATTCGGAATCGGCGCTTCGATGCGCACGCCGGAAGCGGCGAGGTTCAGCGCGATATCGTCGGTTAAAGAGGTGATCTTGCTGATCTTGACGCCCGGCGCCGGCTGCAGCTCATAGCGCGTAACAGAAGGACCGCGGCTCACGCCGGTCAGCGTTGTTTCCACGCCGAAGCTTTTGAGGGTGTCCAGAAGCTTTGCAGATGTGGTCTTGATCTCGCCGGCAATGTCGCCGCTCTTGCTGAAATCGGGCGGTTCCAGACAATCCACCGGCGGCAGAATATAAGCTTGCTTGCGCGACGGCGCTTCCTCCTGGAAGCTCTTCACTTCGCGCTTGTTTTTGCGCTCGTTCTGCTTCGCTTCTTTCACAGCAGCGTCCACAATGGACTGCGTTTCGTCACGGTCGGTTTCAAACGGATCCAGCGCCGGAATGTCCAACGGTTCCTCCGGCGGCGGGAGAATATCTGTTTCAACCTCCACTGTGTCCGGCTTCGGTTCCGAATGCTGAGCATCTGTTTTGCGCTCCTCCGGTTCCACGAAGGTAAACAGCCGCTGTTTTGAAACATAGGGCTTCGGCGTTCGCTTCTTATAGGCGCGGAAATCACCGTTCAATTCAATCTCGCTGCGGTTGAAATCAAAGTTTTCGGCACGCTCCTGCGCTTTGCGGTCTTCCACCATCTGTTGCAGCATGCGTTGACGTTCTTGCTCACGGGCCTGCCGTTCGATCTCGCGCTGCTCTTTGAGCTCGCGGTGGCGGTCTTTTTGCGTTTCCACGGAAACGTCCATTTTCTCCTTGCCCTTGACAATAAAATCAGACACAGACGCGCCGACCGAGGAAAAGCTCCAGTTCAAAAACAAAATCAGCGAGAGCAGCAGCACAATGAGGGTGATCACAATGCCGCCGGCCTTGCCGCAGGTATGCAGCAGTCCGCCGCCGAGCACAGCGCCGAGGGTGCCGCCGGTTGCCGTAAAGCCGGAAAACGCGATTTGATAGCCGTCGCTCGCAGCCTGCTTGATCTGCGTCAGATAGCTGCCCTCGGCGACGTTATATTGCGCAAGGTGGATAAACGAGCTGAACACCGCGCTGAGCAACAGCGCAGAAAGTGTGGTAGTGAGCAGCGAACGGCGCAGCGCGTTGAGCGCCACGCGAAAACCGATCACAAGCAAACAAAGATCAAACAAATAGAAGCCAATGCCGAAAAAGGCAAAGAAAGCCCCGCGCACATTCGCCCAGACATTGAGGCCGGGAATGAAGGCGATGCTCAAAAAGAACAGTGCAACGCCAAGATAGGCCACCGTCAGGGATGTGCGGTGACCTTCATAAAACGAAACTTTCTGCGGTGTTTTCGCCTTGGATTTTGCCGTCTTGGACGGTGTTTTTTTATTCGCTGCGGTGCTTTTTTTATTGGTTTGTTTTTTCGTTGCAGCCATAAAACATGAACCTCAATCTTAAACTAAGAAGGATGTAACAACAATCAATGCTCCGAAAAGGATGGAATAGATTGCAAAGAAAAGATAATTTTTGCGAATGTTGAATTTTGAAATGAGATGCAGCGTCAGAATCGAACCGAGCAAGCTGCCGACAGCGGCGATTGCAATCAAAACCGGCTGCAGCACGAGTCCGCTGAGAATAAAACGAACGATACGCGCGACATTGACAATCAGCAAAGACGGGGCAAGATACAACAGCACCTCGCGTTCGATCACAAGATCTTCCACGTCTGTCAGAAGAAGTGCTGTGGCGCCGGTCGCGGTGTGTGAAATGCCGGGAAGCAGATGCGACGGAAGCTGATAAACGGAAAAGCGCAGCACGGAAAGCGGCTTCGCGGTACGTTGCGGTCGGTCATAATGTCGGGAAGTATACCACATGGCAAGGAAAAGGAAGATTCCGCTTCCGATAGAGCACGACGCGATCACAAGCAGATAATCCTTTTGCAGCAGGGTAAGCAGCACATCCATTGCTAGCTGACCGTTCGGCAGCGGCACAAACATCAGCGCCGCCGGAAGCAGCGAGATCAAAAGGCCGAGCACCGTATTGCCGCAGGTCTTTTTGAGATTTGGCTCGTCGATCTTCTTTTTCGGCGTCAGCGCAACACGGAACGCTTTTCCGTAGATGCGGCGAAGCTTAAAGATCACCACAAGTGCGAACACTGCGGAGATGATCGCAAAATAGAAGCCGAGCTGATCGCGGTCTTCCGTAAAGGAGGTCACATGATTCAAATAAGCGATATGTGCGCTATAGGAAACGGGAAGCGCGGCGAACAGGCCGCCGAACAAAGAGAGGATCAGCAGTTTCAAATAGGTCAACATGAGGAATCATCCTTTATCTGGGTTTTCATCAGCGCGTCAAACGCTTCTTCGTCGATTTTTTCGTGCTCGATCAAATAAGCGGAAAGCACGTCAACCTGCGACTGGTGTTCGCGTAAAATCGTTTTGCAGCGCTCATAGGCTTCACGCAAAATGCGGTGAATCTCTTCGTCGATCTGCGCGGCAACGGTTTCGGAATAGTTGCGCGCATTGCCGTAATCTCTGCCGAGGAAGACTTCATGCGTGCCGGAGCTGTAGGAAATCGGACCGACAACGTCGCTCATGCCGTAACGGGTCACCATATCGCGCGCGATTTCCGTTGCGCGTTCCAGATCGTTGGAAGCGCCGGTCGAAATATCGCCGAGGTTGATTTCTTCGCTCACACGGCCGCCGAGCAGCACCACAAGATCGTCAAGCATGGACTGCTTCGAACGATAGGAGCGATCTTCCTTCGGCAGCGACATCGTAAAGCCGCCGGCCATACCGCGCGGAATGATGGAGACCTGATGCACGGGGTCCTGCCCTTCCAGATTAAAGGTTGCGACTGCGTGACCGGCTTCGTGAACAGCGGTCAGCTTCTTTTCCTTGTCGCTCATCTTGTGCGAGCGTTTTTCTGTGCCGACAACGACCTTGATCGTCGCCTCTTCGATCTCCGTCATGGTGATCGCTTTTTTCTTTCTGCGTGCAGAAAGAAGCGCCGCTTCATTCAGCAGATTTTCGAGATCCGCGCCGGTAAAGCCGGCTGTGGTCTGCGCAATAACGTCGAGCCTGACGTCCGGCGCAAGCGGCTTGCCTCTGGCGTGCACCTTCAAAATGGCTTCTCTGCCTTTGATGTCGGGATAATTGACCGTCACCTGACGGTCAAAACGACCGGGACGCAGCAGCGCCGGGTCAAGAATGTCGGGGCGGTTCGTCGCGGCGATGATGATCACGCTTTCGTTCGCGTCGAAGCCGTCCATTTCCACAAGCATCTGGTTGAGCGTTTGCTCGCGTTCGTCATGTCCGCCGCCCATACCTGCGCCGCGGTGACGGCCGACAGCGTCGATTTCGTCGATAAACAGAATTGCCGGAGCATTTTTCTTTGCCTGCGCAAACAGATCACGCACACGCGAAGCACCGACGCCGACATACATTTCCACGAAATCGGAGCCGGAGATGGAGAAAAACGGAACATCCGCTTCGCCTGCGACCGCGCGGGCAAGCAATGTTTTACCTGTACCCGGAGGGCCGACGAGCAAAACGCCCTTTGGAATTCTTGCGCCGATCTGGGTGAACTTCGCAGGCTCCTTCAAAAAGTCCACGATTTCTGAAAGCTCTTCCTTCTCTTCGTCACAGCCTGCAACATCGTCGAACGTCGCTTTTTTCTTGGAATCCTTGCCGAGCGTCACACGCGCCTTGCCGAACGACATGGTCCGGTTATTTTCCATCATGATGCTCTGTCCCATCTTACGATAGATGTAGAACATCGCAGCAACAAAGAGAGCGCCCATGAGCAGCATTGGCAGCATACTCGTCCAAAGCGCGTTGTTGGTACCCGCTTTATAGTCGAATTCGATCTTCTGATCGGGATGTTCGGCGTTATAAAGCTGCACTTTTTCGTGCACATCGTTCAAAAACAGCTCCACATTCGGCAGCGTGTATTTTTGTTCAGCCGTTTCACCTCTGATTTTATAAACAAGCGCACCGCTGCTGAAATTCACTGAGTAGCTTGCAATCTTATTGTTGTTGAACAGATCAAGCAGTTCACTGTAGGACAGCTTCTTCGCCTTGTTCGCGTTGCCGGTAAGCGAAGCGATGCTGAGGATGAGGATCAGCGGAATAATCAGATACAGCAGATTCCCCCATTTGCGGTTATCTTTCATGGATAAAAAACACTCCTTTTATGCTCATTGCACGGCGTTCTCGTAAATTTCGGGCTTCAATATCCCGATGAAAGGCAGATTGCGGTATTTTTGCGCAAAATCAAGGCCGTAACCGACCACAAACTCATTGCGCACCGTTGCGCCGATGTATTTTGCCGAGATCGTCACCGACGGATCGCGGCGTGAAGGCTTGTCAAGCAGGGTGCAGATCGTGACACTGTTTGCACCCTTGTGCTGCAAAATGCCGGACAAGCGCTGCAGCGTGCGACCGGTATCGAGAATATCTTCCACGATCAGAATATCATAGCCCTGAATATCCTGAATCGTAAGATCCTTCGTGATCTTGACCTCATCGGTCGGCACCGTGTTGTCGTGGTAGCTCGACGCTGTGAGAAAGTCAATTTTACACGGAATCGTGATATGGCGCATCAGGTCGGCCATAAACACAACGGAGCCTTTGAGCACACTGACAAGCAGCAGATTCTTGTCTTTGAAATCCTCGCTGATCTGTGCGCCGAGCCGCGCAACGATTTCTTGGAGTTGCGCTTCGCTGTAAAATACCTCTTGAATGTCTTCAATCATGGGGCTCTGCGTTCCTTTCTTTGCTGATGATCCAAACAGGATCCGTAGTTTGCGACGCCTGAAAACCGGTGCTCACACCGACATTTTCAAGCCAGATGACAGTAGATGGGTGTTCATTTTCTGCGGCAAGAACGGCGCATTTTGCACGCTCTGACGCCGAAAGCTTCATTTCATTGAACAGCTTCTTGAGCGTTTTGGTTTGTTTACGAACCGGCGAAGAAAACAGATCGCCTGCGTTTCTGCTGCGAAGACAGAGTGCGCCATCGGCTTTTTTCGGGTCGATCCAGAATCGACGGTCAAACGCAAAGCGCGCATCGCCGCAGCATTCATTGATTCTATATGTACCATACGGACTCTGTACCGTTGACGGAACACCGGAAACCGGCACAGACCAAGCCGAGAACGGCTCCTCGTCCTTGATTGCAACTGTATCTTTCTGAACAGTAAAATAGCAGTGCGGCGCGATCTCGATTTTTCCGTCCCCGCTTTGAATCGCTCTGACGCAAAGCATGACGTGCTCACGCTCGGTCTGCTTTTGCATTTTTTCGCAAAGCAGTATATGAACGGCACACTGCAGCACCGCCGGGTGCGATGATTGCAAAACCGAAAGCGCATATCCTTCTTTTCCCTGAGCTGTGTCCAAAAGATCTTTGGCGCGCTCTTCAAGAAACAACTGTGCAAGCGCGGCATCCTCCATAAAATGCGCATAGCTCAGCTCAAAGGACGGAAAACGCGCTTTCAACGGCTGCACAACATGGTGACGCATAAAATTGCGGGAAAACAAGTCGTCGGTGTTGGTGCTGTCTGTGACAAAAGAAAGACCATTTTCAAAAAGATATGCTTCGATTTCTTCTCTTGTGCAGTCGATCAGCGGACGGATGACGTTACCGTTTTTCGGCGGAATGCCGCCGGCGCCCTTCAGGGACGTTCCGCGCGCAAGGTGAAACAGCGAGGTTTCAATGCTGTCGGAGCGTGTGTGCGCCACAGCGATCACATCGCAGTTTTCTTCTTCAAAAGCAGCATACCGCACAGCCCTGCCAGCCGTTTCCAACGATTGCTTTTGCGCTTGCGCGATCGCGGCAACATCACATTCGACAAGGTTGCACGGAATATTCCAGCGTTCGCACAATTCCTGCACAAACCGTGCATCACGTTCTGCTTCTTCGCCGCGCAGGAGATGGTTGACATGGACAACGCACAGCGAAAAGCTGAATTCCGGCTGCAAACGCTTCAAAATGTGCAGCAGCGCAACGGAATCGGCGCCGCCGGAAACCCCGGCGCAGACCGATGAAACGCCGGAAAGCATATTGTGCTTTGCGATTGTATCGCGCACTTTACATATCATTTCGAAGGGTCTCCAGATTGGTGAACAGTGTGTAGTCGCCGTTCCACGCGAGCTTGACTGTATTTGTCGGGCCGTGGCGGTTTTTGGCGATGATGATCTCTGCTTCGTTGATGGCCTGCATCTCTTCTTCGGCCGCGTCCACGTCGTCGTCATAGTATTCTTTACGGTAAAGCATCAAAACGATGTCGGCGTCTTGCTCAATGGAGCCGGATTCACGCAGATCGGAAAGCTGCGGGCGGTGAGATTTGCCGCGCGCTTCCGTGGTACGCGCCAACTGCGCGAGCACAACAACGGGAATATTCAAGTCTTTTGCCATCAGCTTGAGGTTTCGCGTGATTTCGGAAACCTCCTGCACACGGTTTTCCACGCGATTGCCGCTTTTCATGAGCTGCAGATAATCAACAAACACAGCGTCAACGTCGCGAAGCCGCCGCACACGCGATTTCATTTCCGGCACGGTCATATTGGAGGTGTCGTCAAAATAAAGCTCACAGTTGCTCAGCAGCGCCGTTGCGGTCGCAAGCCGTGCCCATTCGTCGCCGGTGATGTTGCCGGTACGCATCTTGGTGCTCTCCACACGCGCTTCGGTGGAAAGCACACGCTCTGCAAGCTGCTCCTTCGTCATTTCCAGGGAAAAGAACAGCACCTTCCGCTTGCCCATCAGCGCCGTGTTGCGTGCCATATTCAGCGCAAGGCTGGTTTTACCCATTGCCGGACGGGCGCCGACGATCACAAGGTCGGACTTGTTCAGGCCGGTCATCATTTTATCAAGATCGGTAAAACCTGTCGTGTAGCCCTTGTATTGATCGCGGTCGGCGGAGGACAGCTTTTGCAGCTTGTCATACACATCGTTGATGATGATGTCGGAAATCTTTGTCGGGCCGCGGCTGACCTTGCCTTGCCGGATATCATAAATCTTTTGCTCTGCGGAATCCAGCAGCAAATCTGCGCTGCTGTCGGAAGCGGAAGCGTCCTCGATGATCTCCTTGGAGACGTTGATCAGCGTGCGGATATAAAACTTTTCACGCACGATCTTGCAGTAGGAATCCACGTTTTCCGTGGAAGGCACCGCCTGCGCGAGCTGATAAAGATAGTTTTTACCGCTCGCGTCATCATAGACACTTTCCCGTTTCAGCCGTTCCAGCACAACCAGCGGGTCAACCTTTCCGCCAACAGCGTCGATCTCCTGCATCACATTGAAGATCGCGCGGTGCTGCGGCAGATAAAAATATTCACTTTTCAGTTGAATGAGCACCTGCGAGATGCATTCCGGAACCGACAAAATGCAGCCCAGAACAGCCTGTTCCGCTTCCAGTGAAAAAGGCTGCTGCACATCATCCAGCGAAAGCAACGAATCGTTTGGCATATTATTCACCGACTAAGACGTAAAGTTTTGCACTGATGCCCTGATAAAGCTTCACTTCAAATTCATAGGTGCCGAACTGCTTGATCTCGTCAACAACAACCTTGCGCTTGTCAACGTCCACGCCGAAATCGGCCTTCAGCTTTTCCGCGATTTCCTTACTGGTCACGGAGCCGAACAGCTTGCCGTTCTGACCGCCGCGCGCGTTGATACGGATCGTTTTGCCGGAAATCTCCTTCGCGGCCTGCTGCGCGGCAGCGGTTTCGGTTTTGATGCGGTATTTCTCGGCATCCTCTTTGTTTTTCAGCTCGCTCATCGCCTGGGCGTTCGCTTCTGCAGCAAGTCCCTTTGGGAAAAGGAAGTTTCTTGCGTAACCGTCAGACGCGCTGACAAGCTGACCTTTTTTTCCAAGACCCTTTACGTCCTGTTTCAAAATGACTTTCATAGTCGTTCCTCCTGCTGTTCTATGTCAAAGTTTGGGTTGAATTATTTTTCCGTATATTGCCGAATCGCGTCGTGCAGCATTTGCAGCGCCTGTTCTGCAGAAACGCCCGAAAGCTGACACGCCGCCATCGTCTGATGACCGCCGCCGCCGAGTGCTTCCATGATGAGCTGCACATTCACCTCGCCGTAGGAGCGCGCGGAAATGTTCATCTGTTCGCCTAAACGGAAGAGCACGAATGATGCGTGGATGCCGTCGATGTTCAGCATCTCGTCGGCCGCCTGCGAAGTGATCAGCCTGAGATTCGGAATCTGCGCTTCGGTGACCGAAATCGCAAAATGCTCTTCAAACCGGGCCGCCGCATCGATGATCTGATTGCGGTGACGGAATACGTCCATATCGTTGGAAAACAGCTTCTTCGCTTCCACGGTATTTGCCGCACGGGAACGAAGATAAGCCGCAGCTTCAAAGGTGCGCACGCCGGTTCGGATGACAAAATTGCGCGTATCAAGCATGATGCCGGCAAAGAGCGCCTGCGCCGAAGGCTGATCGAGCACGGGCTTTTTATCAAGGTATTGCGCCAGCTCCGTGACCATTTCCGAAGCAGAAGATGCAGTCGGTGAATGATAGAACACCACGGCGTTTTCAATATAATCCACACTCTTACGGTGGTGGTCGATCACTACAGTCTTGCACCCCTTGGAAAGAAGACCCGGCGCTTCGGTGAAATCCTTTTTATGCGTGTCAACCACAAAAAGCAGCGTTTCTTCCGTGATGAGCGTCGCAGCGCGTTCGGGTGACACAAAGATCTCTTTTTCGCGTGCACGTTCGAACTGCTTGACCATCGGCGTGGAAAGGGTCGTTTCACGGTCAATGACGATGTGGGTCCGCTTGCCGAAATGCGTCGCAATGGCGTGCAGACCGATGGCGCTGCCGATGGCGTCATAATCGGAAAAGCGATGCCCCATGATCAGAACATTTTCGCTTTCGACGATCAACTCACTGATCGTTTTTGCAATCAGGCGCGCTTTGGATTTGTTCTTTTTGCGCTCAAAGCCGCCGGAGACGCCGCCGTAAAATCTATATTGCGCCTCATGACGGATCGCAACCTGATCGCCGCCGCGGCTCTGCGCCATATCCAGCGCCTGCCGCGCGGAATTATTGGAGTCCGCAAAAGATTCTTCTTTACCGACGCCGATGGAAAGTGTCAGATCGGTCTCTTTTCCGTCAAAGGTAAATGCACGCACGCGGTCGAGGATGCTGAATTTATCGGCAATCATCTTTTGCAGTGAACGCTCCTCAACAAGGATCAGCATACGGTCGGAGGAAAATTTGCGGCAAAGGCCGCCAAAAGAAGTCACCCAGTCTTCCACCATCTGCTCGAGCGCGGACAATATCGCCGTGCAAGCGCTTTCCTTGAACTCCTGATAAATCTCGTCTGCATTATCGATCACGGCAAGCATAACGGACGGTCGGGTTTCGTAGTATTCTTTTTCGGTTAAACGAAGCTCGGTCTCATCAAAGAAATACAGCAGGTAATTCTTTTCGTTTTCGAGCTCGATCTCGTTGGAATAAACGGCGTAATAATGGTTTCCGATGCGCACTTTGAAGCCGCGACCTTCCAAAACACGGTCCAGTTTATCGCGTTTGAGCAACACCTTGAGATTTTGTGCGGGTGTTTTCGGTGTGATGGAAAACTGATCGCGGAACGTATCGTTGAACCAGAGGATCTCTCCGTCTTCATAAACGACCACACACGCGACCGTCAGGCTTGAAAACGCCTTTCCGGTTTTATAGTCAAAGGTTTCCTCCACAGCCTTGACCTTGAAGAGGATCTTTTCTTTGACTGCTTTTTGATAAACAAAACGCAGGGCAAAAAGAACGATGAGTACACTGAATTCGACCACGGCAATTTTCCAGTTGAAAACTGCGGTGATCACAATAAAAACAACTGCGGCAAGCAGGTCGATCAGTGTAAAATCAAATCTTTGCCAAAGCTTTTTCATGAGTCGATCTCCAAAAGAATCGGCAGTACCATCGGACTGCGTTTTGTACGCTCATACATGAGTCTTGAAATGTCGTCGCGCACCCTGTTCTTAATGGTGCTCCAGTCGCGGATGTTGCGGTCATAGCAGCGCTCAATCGTTTTCAGCGTTGCTTTTTTGGCCTCTTCAATCAGCTCTTCGGATTCACGCACAAACACGAAACCTCGTGTGACGATATCCGGGCCGGATACAACCAGCCGCAGCTCGCTGTCCAAGCCGATCGCCACAACCACGATGCCGTCTTCGGCAAGATGCTTGCGGTCGCGGATCACGAGATTGCCGACGTCGCCGACACCGATGCCGTCCACAAAGACCTGACCGGCAGGTACCGTTCCTGCAAATTTCATTGCTTCCGAAGTCAGCTCCACCTGTGTGCCGTTGTCAACGATCATGACATTCTGCTTTTCGATGCCGACAGTAGACGCGAGCATCGCGTGCTTTTGCAAATGCTTTTGCTCCCCGTGCACGGGGATGAAGAATTTCGGCTGAATGAGCGAAAGCATCAGCTTCAGCTCCTCCTGACAGGCGTGACCGGAAACGTGCACATCATACATCTTTTCATAAACCACTTCAGCACCGAGCTTCATGAGCTGATTGATCACACGGCCGACGGTCTTTTCGTTGCCGGGGATCGGCGTTGCGGAAATGATGACATAATCGTTCGGCGTAATCATCACCTTGCGATGGTCGCATAACGCCATACGCGTGAGCGCAGACATCGGTTCGCCCTGACTGCCGGTTGTAATGAGCACAAGCTCCTGCGGCAAAAAGCGGTCGATCTGGTCAAGCTCGATCATCACTTCGTCAGGCACTTTCAAATAGCCGAGCTCCCGGCTGACTGCAACAACATTTTCCAGACTGCGGCCGGAAAGCGCGACCTTGCGGCCGAGACTTTGCGCAACGTCGATGATCTGCTGCACGCGGTGAATATTTGACGCAAAGGTTGCAACTATAATCCGCCGGTTTTCCGCGCGTCGGAAGAGGTTTTCAAATGAATCACCGACTTTGCGTTCGCTTTCCGTAAAGCCCGGTCGCTCCGCGTTCGTGGAATCGGCAAGCATGCACAGCACGCCCTCCTTGCCGAGCTGACCGAAGCGTGCAAGGTCGATCATGCCGCCGTCAATGGGCGTGGAATCGATCTTGAAGTCGCCGGTGTGGACGATCGTTCCGCCGCCGCATTTGATAGCAAAGCCGACTGCGTCCGGGATGGAATGGTTGACATGGATGAACTCCACATCGAAACCGCCGAGAAGTACATGCTCGCCCGGATCTACTTCGTTGAGCTTTGCGACGGACAGCAGACCGTGTTCTTCGAACTTACCCTTGATCAGACCGACCGTCAGACGCGTCGCATAGACAGGTACATTGACTTTTTTGATGAGGTATGCTAAGGACCCGATATGGTCCTCATGGCCGTGCGTGATCACGATGCCGCGCAGCTTTTCGGCGTTCTTTTCAATATAAGTGAAATCGGGGATCACAAGGTCGATGCCGAGCATATCCTCCTCAGGAAAGGCCAGGCCGCAGTCCACGATGATCATGTCGTTTTCATATTCAAACACCGTCAGGTTCTTGCCGACCTCTCCGATGCCTCCGAGAAAAGAAATGCGGATCGGCTTTTGCTTTGCGGCAGATTTTGAATGGTTGCTGCGTTTGCGGCGGCTGCGGTTCTGCGTTGCTTCCAATTTGACCTCCGCCGCAGACGGACGATCCGGATGCTTTTGCTGTTTCCCCTGCTTTTGCGCAGGCGGTGTGTTTTGTTTTCCGTTTTGCTTATGCTGTTTGGATTTATAAAACTTTTTCGACTTCTTGGTTTGTTTTGAGAGCGCATTCATGCTTTTTTCAAGCTTCGCTCTTGAGGACTTGTCACTCATAAAGATTTGTCAATAACTCCTTTAATTAAAAATGATCTATGTAAATAAGAATACTACTCGATTTTATATGTTATATTATCATACTATTTTTTCACGAATCTGTCAAGCAAACGGACACAAATAATCAGAACAAACAAAAAAAGACCCCGAAGGGGCTCCTTCCGCAAGGAAGTATTTGCCCTGAAATTGATTCTTTTTCGTGAATAACTGCGTTAAAAAATTGCGCAGGCGTCAGCCTTGCGCAATTTTTACGCCTTGTTCTAACGAAAAATAATCTAATTTCAGGGTGCAAAGCAGTTTTTGAAGTGCAATTTTTTTCAAAAGGCAAAGTCGAGACCCGCAGAAAACCTGACGGTTTTCAAGGGGTGAGACAAAGCATTTTGGAAAAATTGC
>JAFTCX010000022.1 GCA_017454485.1 Clostridia bacterium
CACCGGTCGTTGCTGCCGATGCTGCCGCTGCCCGTGATGCTCAAAGCGCCGTCATCGCCAAGTGTCCAACTGAAGCCGTTATAGGTGCCGCTGCTTTCCGCGCTTGCTGTAAACGCCATTCCGCCGAAGACGGACAGCACCATGAGCAGCGAAAGCAGGATGCTGATGGGTTTTTTCATCATGGAATTTTTCATGTGTTATTTCTCCTTTAAAAATGTGTTTTGTTTTTTTGTAAAAGTTTGTTTGGTTTGTTTGGTGAATATTCGGCTTGCCCGCTGACCGCATATGTTCGATTGGGAATATATCAGGCAAGGAAAAACGCCACAGCTCACCCGTGGGCGCACTATGACATTTTGATTACGGATGAAACGGAAAAAAGGGTGCAGTTAGGCTGCTTGCTACAGTCATTGTCGCACCGCGCAGCACGGATGTCAATCCCTCTTTTGCTTTATTTTTTTAAATTGTAAAATATTTTTTGCCGTTTGTCAATAGAGAAGAATAATTTTTTTTTATTTTTTCCTCATCCACCACTTCGTGGTCCCCCTTCTCACCTCATCCAACGCAAGCGGTCCCCCTTCGGTCTCGCCTGCCGGCTCGGTCGGCGCTTCTCAAGGCGGAGCCTTGAGAGGTCTCCGCAGGAGACCCGCGCCCCGCGAACGGGGAAGGCAAGGTAGGTTCGCTTTTATAGATAGGTTCGCCACTGAAAAATGTATCGTTTTAGAATGTACTGTACATAAAAAAGAGTACTCGTAAAAGGCGCACTTGACAAAAAATGACAAATCACATATAATGCAGAAAGAAAAAAGCGATGTGCTGATGCACACCGTTTTCTGCAAGAGCGTAATGCCTAATGAAGGTTAGGCGGTTGTGTTCTCATCCGATTACAAACGCCGGACAAATGTCCGAGATTTGGAAAGGAGGAGGATGCCAATGGAAGTATATTTCCTGGCTTTTTTACTCATTGTAGCCGCAACCGGTTACATTTTAGCAGTAAAAAAATAACCGCCCTCGTTGTCCAGACATAGCGGTTATTTTCACTATTAAGGACACAACCGTCTAACGGCGTTCCCTCTTGCAGTTTTATTATACGCGCTTTTGGTTTTGTTGTCAAGAAAAATTTACGGGCTGCTTTTTCCGTCATTTATGCGCGTCAGAGTGACTAACGACTAACGACTACCGACTACCGACTAACGACTACCGACTATCGACGAAAAAAAGACGAGAAACCATGCAGTCTCTCGTCTGTGTTTTTGTTTCAGCGAAAAATCAGTCGCTGGTGTAGGGCATCAATGCCAACTGACGGGCGCGCTTGATTGCGACGGTCAGTGCACGCTGATGACGGGCGCAGGTGCCGGTCACACGGCGCGGCAAAATCTTCGCGCGGTCGGAAGTGAACTTGCGAAGCTTTGCAACATCTTTATAGTCGATCGTTTCCGCTTGCTCAACGCAGAACGCGCAAACTTTTCTGCGGCTCTTGCGGTTGGAACGATTTCCCTTTTCATATGCCATGAAAATTTCCTCCTTGTCAGTGATTTTGGTTGCCTGTGAACTTTTCAGAACGGCAGGTCTTCGTCGTCGGTGATCTCTTCAAAATCCGCTCTTGTTGCCGATTGGAACGCAGGCGCCGGCTGTGTCGGAGCTGCCGCAGCGGCAGGTGCGCCGAAAGCACCGGTGCCGGTCTCGTTTTTGGAGCCGGTGAAGCTGGCCTCGCGCACAACAACATCATATGCGGTGCGCTTTTGACCGGTGGCCTTGTCCTCATAGGTACGGGACTGGAGCGAGCCGATCACGCCGATCATGGAGCCCTTGCGGAAATAGCGGCTGATGAAGTTTGCGGTCTGTTCCCATGCGGTGCAGGGAATGAAGTCCGCCTGACGTTCTTCGCCCTGACGGACGAAGGAGCGGTCAACGGCGATGCGGAACGAGACGAGCGTGCGTCCCGTTGTGGTCGTGCGAAGTTCGGGATCCGCCACAAGGCGGCCCATCAATACGACATTGTTAATCATACTGCAATCTCCTTACTTTTTGACGGTCAGAGAGCGGATGACGCCTTCCGTGATCTTAACGATACGGTCGAGCTCTGCCGGGAATTCGGGTTCGCACGAGAAGTTGACGAGCATGTAGTAGCCTTCCGTCTCATAGTTGATCGGGTACGCGAGCTTGCGCTTGCCCCATTCGTCAACGCTCTCGATCGTGCCGTTTGCCTCGATCAGTGCCTTGAACTTTTCAACAAGAGCGGCTACGCTTTCGTCGCCGTTCGCAACCGAAAATACCAACATGGTTTCGTAGCTGTTTGCCATTGTTTTGCACCTCCTTATGGACTGATGGCTCAGGTTTGCCTGAGCAAGGAACCGCTTTGCATATTTGCGGTTCTACGATAATAACAGAAAAGCGAAGGAATGTCAAGCGCTTTTTCAAAAAAATCGGGTTGCAATGGAGAAAAAAATCCTGTATAATAAAACCACCTTGCAGGAAAGGAAGAGACAAATGAAACGATGTGCCGCCCTGCTGCTGTGTTTGCTGCTTTGCGCCGGACTGTTTTTCGGTTGCGAAAAGCAGAGCGCCGTGCCGCTGCGCGTTGGCGAAACCGCGTTTTCCAAGGGTGTTTTCGCTTATATATTAAATGAAACGATGAAGGGCGCACCCGAAAACGCCGCAAGAGAGGATGTGCTCGCTTCGGCCGCGCGTGCTTGCGCCGTGTATGCCGCGCTGGAAGAACAACTGCGCACGCTGTCGGTAAAGCTTCCCGCAGAACAAAAGCAGCAGGCAGCGCAGCGCACGCGGGGGCTGTGGCAATATTTTTCGGCGCATTACCGCGCGCTCGGAATGGAAAAGAGCGATCTGACGACCGTCTGCACCTGGGAGGCGGCAAAGCAGGCGCTGGCGCTGCATCTTTACGGGGAAGGCGGCAAAGAAGAGGTTTCGCAAAAAAAGCTGCGCACCTGGTTCGGCGAAACCTACGCCGGCTACCGCGGGTTTTCGGAAAGCCTTTTTAAAACGAACGCCAAAGGCGAAAGCGTTCCGCTTTCCGACGCAGAAAAAAAGGAGCTGACCGCGCAGCTGGAAGCGCTGCGGCTGCGCGCGCAAAACGGCGAAACGCTCGATGCGCTTTACAAGGAATACAGCAAAGCCAAGGGGCTGCTGATTACGACAGACATGGAAGTGACCGAGCTGAAAAAGGGCGATCCGACGGTCAACGAAGCGTTTTTTGAAAAGGTCCGCGCACTGAAAAAGGACGAGATTGCCGTGCTGGAAAACGGCAGTGCGCTTGTGCTGCTGCAGCGGATCGATCTGCTGGCAAAGGACACGCCCTATTTCGACGCGGCAAAGGACGATGTGCTGCTTGCAAAAAAGCTGCCCGCCGTGGAAGAAGCGCTGCAAACGAAAGCGCAGACCATGGACGCGCAGACCGACGCACGCTTGTGCGCCGAGATTTATGAACGGGTAAAAGCGACGCGCAATTAAACAGCAAGGAACCGCAAGACAGCAGCGCTGCCCTGCGGTTTTTTTGAGCTTGGTACCCGCTGATTAACTCGGTGTGTGAAGATTGGCGAGGAAATTTTTCGTCAGATGCAACAGAAATCGCGCAGCAAACCTGACGGTTTGCAAGAGATTTCTGTGCAAAATGACGGAAAATTTACCGTCAAGATTTGCATATCCGAGTTAATCAGCGGGTGCCTTGTATCAATACCGTTTTACCACGACCGGCTTGCCGACTGCGTGGCAGCGGTCGATCACATATTTTGTGCCGCGGCTCTTGCCGTCCCAAAACACAAGCACCAGATCCGCCAGCGCGATAATCATATCGTTGCGCTGCAGCGGGGCGCTTCTGCCGTAGCGTGCATAATCCGGCAAAATCTCCAGAATCTGGATGCGGTGCTCCAGCGCAAAGGCGCGCGCGCTGCGGTCAATGCCGTTGGCCGCGCCGGAGATGATCTGGGTTGTGTTTTTCGGCACAAGCTCCGGCGGGATCTCCATGTGCAGCGATCTTGAGCCGATGATTGCAACTTTCATATGCTTTTCTCCCTTGCCAAATGTCGAACATTGTGCTAAAATAAGCCCAGACGACAGGAGGCGATTTTTTGTTTCAGTTTTTACCGCTCGCTGCACACACCTACTATCTGCGCTGCTTTTCCAACATCGGCGTCTATGACCCCGGCGACGGCAACGTCATCCTCATTGACAGCGGCGACCACAGAAAGAGCGTGTCCGACCTTGACCTTGCACTGAGCGAACGCGGCTGGCGCGTGCAGATGATCGTCAACACCCACGCCCACGCCGACCACATTGTCGGCAACCGCTTTTTCCGTGAAAAATACGGCTGCACAATCTTTGCGAGCGAAACCGAACAGTTTTTTGTGGAGCATTCGGCCGTGGAGCCGGGCTATAACTTTCTCGGTGTTCCGATCAACCGCAAGCGGAACTTTTTCTTCAAGCCCCACAGCGAAAAAGCAGAAATTCTCACGCCGGAAGCGCTGCCCGCAGGGTTCGAAGTGCTTCCCCTGCCCGGGCACAGCCTGAACATGGTCGGCATCAAAACGCCGGACGACGTCTGGTTCCTTGCGGACGCGATTTTGAGCGAAGAAACCTTTCGCGACTACGGACTGCCGATGTTCTTTGACGTCAACCGAAGCATTGAAACGGCGAAGATGATCGCTGACCTGCAAGGAAAACTGTTTGTGCCCGCCCACGCGCCGGCGGTAACCGACATCCGCCCGCTTGCCGAAGCGAATGTGCGCGCGCTGGAGGAACGCAAAGCGATCTTTCTCTCCCACTGCGACGGTCACACGTTCGAAGAGATCTTCTGCGCGGTCAGCGCCGATCTGCACATGACGTTCGATCTCGACAAATACGCCCGTGTTTGCGGCAACGCCCGCGCGATGCTGCAATCGCTCATTGACGACGGCGCGATCACGGCGCACATGGACGGCGCAAAGATGATTTACACGCGCATCGGGTGATACGTTTATTATACACATTCGGGCAAAAAAAGCAACTGTGAAGGGGCTGTCGCATTGGCACACACGACCGTGCAGCTCATTGCGATCCACGTGCGGCAGTTTTGAGGCGGCGGCGAGCCCGTCCTGCGCACGGCGCAGGACGCAAGGAGCGCCCCACGCGCGCAAAAACCGAAAGGCGGCGCCTTCGCGCTCCTTGGTGCGCAGTGCTGCGCACTGCGCCGGCTCGCCGCCGCCTCAAAACGAAGTACCCGCTGATTCACTCGGTATGTGAAGATTGGCGCGGAAATTTTTCGTCAGATGTAACAGAAATCGCGCAGCCAACCTGCCGGTTTGCAAGCGGTTTCTGTGCAAAATGACGGAAAATTTGCCGCCAAGGTTTGCATATTCGAGTGAATCAGTGGGTACCTAAAGGGCCGCCCCGCAGGACAGCCCTTTTCAAAAACGATTCGGTTATTTGTTCTTTGCGTCCAGAATTGCCTGCACCTTGATCGGCAGACCGTAGAGGTTGATGAAGCCTGCGGAATCGGTCTGATCGTAGTCGCTCTCACCGAAGGAGGCGAGGTCTTCGCTATACAGGGAGAACGGGCTCCACACGCCGGCGTTGATCATGTTGCCCTTGTAAAGCTTCAGACGCACCTTGCCGGTCACACGCTCCTGCGTTTTGTCAACAAAGGCGGAAAGCGCTTCGCGCAGCGGGGTGAACCACTGGCCGTTATAGACAAGCTCGGCAAAGGTGATAGACAGCTTCTGCTTCTCGTGTGCGGTCATCTTGTCCAGGCAGATCGTCTCAAGCACGCTGTGCGCTTTGTAAAGGATCGCGCCGCCCGGCGTCTCATACACGCCGCGGCTCTTCATGCCGACCAGACGGTTTTCCACGATGTCCAGCAGACCGATGCCGTTTTTGCCGCCGAGCTCATTGAGCTTGAGGATGATATCCTTCGCGCTCATTTTTTCACCGTCCAGCGCAACGGGCGCACCCTGTTCAAAATCGAGCGTAATATAGGTCGGCTCGTCCGGCGCCTGCAGCGGAGAAACGCTCATTTCAAGGAAGCCGGGCTTTTCATACTGCGGTTCGTTGCCGGGATTTTCAAGGTCAAGGCCCTCATGCGACAGATGCCACAGGTTCTTGTCCTTGGAATAGTTCGTTTCGCGGTTGATCTTCAGCGGAATGTTGTGCGCTTCGGCGTAGTCGATCTCCTCGTCGCGCGATTTGATGTCCCACTCTCTCCACGGGGCAATGATCGGCATATTCGGCGCAAAGTGCTTGATTGCCAGCTCAAAACGAACCTGATCGTTGCCCTTGCCGGTGCAGCCGTGACAGATGGCGTCTGCGCCCTCTTTGATCGCGATGTCCACAAGACCCTTTGCGATGCACGGACGCGCCGTGCTGGTGCCGAGCAGATATTCTTCATAGATCGCGCCGGCCTTCAGCGTCGGGATGATGTATTCGTCCACATATTCGTCCGTCAGATCGAGCACATACAGCTTGGAAGCGCCGGTTTTCAGCGCCTTTTCTTCCAATCCTTCCAGCTCGTCCGCCTGACCGACGTTGCCGGAGACCGCAATCACTTCGCAGTCGTTATAGTTTTCCTTCAACCAGGGAATAATGATCGACGTATCCAGGCCGCCGGAATAGGCGAGCACAACTTTTTTGATGTTTTCCTTTTTCATAACCAATACCTCCGTTACGATTCCTGCGGCCGCTCCACGCGGCTGCGAAGCATTACGGACGCTATTATACCCTGCGCGTGAATATTTGTCAAGTGCTTTTGAATATTTTTTCGAAGCTTTTTCGTTTTTATGCAGTCTATACTTGGTTTATTCATTTTTCATGCAAGAATGCAGCAAATCAGCCCATGAGATACAGCAGGGCGAGCAGCAGCGCGTCGTCCGCGCCCTCTCTGCCGAGCAGAAGCAGCAGCGGCAACAGCAGCGCCGTGTCGTTTTCCATGTGCAAAAAGCGTGAGAGCAGCCCGTTGAGATGCGCGCCGGGTTTTGGCTGCGAGGATGCCGGCGCAGGCGGCAGCGCGGAAACCGGCGAAGCAGCAGTCCCTTTGGGCGGCTGTGTATTTTTTTGTTCCTCCTTCGGCGGCAAGGGCACGTCTTTTTTCGGCGGCTCGGACGCCGGGGCGGCCTTTGACTGCATGGCTTTCATCTGCGTGATCGCCTGCTGCTGCATGGACTGGAAGCCATCGGGCATGTAGATCGCAACCTTTCGGGGATATGGAATAGGAGAGGATAAGGGATGAAGGGATGAAGGGATTAAGGGGTTAAGGGGTTAAGGGAAGTGCGGAAAGTGGAGAAATTCGCAATATATGTAAGCGCAATGCAGCAATAAAACCATAAGGTACCCGCTGATGACACAGTGTGAACGCGGCTTTTTAACACCGTTTTACCACGACCGGCTTGCCGACTGCGCGGCAGCGGTCGATCACATATTTCGTGCCGCGGCGAAAGGGGTCAAAAATCTGCTTTTTCACTTCGGTGTGTATGTTTCGTTATCTTTTGCTTTTTCCGAACGGTGCCTCCGGCGGGTCCATTCTTTCTCTTTCTCTTGCGAAAGAGAAAGAATAGACGAAGAAAGAGAAAACGCTAAGTTCGGACGTTGACGTGGCACCGAACGATATGGGAAAAGTTTGTGTTACATGCCCTTTATGCTTCGACTTTTATCTGCGGAAATAGAAATCATGTTCCGTGTGCGCTTTCCGAAATACTTTGCGCGCAGCTTCGCTGCGTGCACGGGGCGGCGGGATGAACCGTGCTGCAGCACGGTTCAAAAACGAAGCGTTGCTTCGTTTTTCGCGCGGCAATC